>JAFLUT010000005.1 GCA_022508665.1 Prevotellaceae bacterium
CCGCCGACCCTCTGCTTGTAAGGCAGATGCTCTGAACCAGCTGAGCTAAACGCCCTTTCGTTTGTTGAGAAACGCTGATGTTAAGAAATCTGTTTGTAGCAGATGTCGCTTTGTAACATCGTTGTTTCTTCCCGAA
This sequence comes from Prevotellaceae bacterium, assembly GCA_022508665.1. Lineage (GTDB taxonomy): Bacteria > Bacteroidota > Bacteroidia > Bacteroidales > Bacteroidaceae > Minthosoma. Next base: position 137 of record JAFLUT010000005.1, read on the forward strand.
AGCGAGTGCAAAGGTAGGGACTTTTCCGTTTACTGCCAAATATTTAAGCACTTTTTTTTGTATTTTTTTTGAGGAGGTGCCAAAATGTTCCTAAAAACGGCATAAATGCTTGTTTTTTCATGTCTTTCAGTCGGATTTTACTTTATGAATGTTATCATCAGTTTACCGTCTTCCAGCACAGCATTAAAACCATGATGACGATGCGGCGTGAGGGGTATAGAACATTCGGAGCCATAGCGATGATGCAGTAGGAGCGAAAGTATTCCCATGTTCATTCGGAGATTGATTTCCACGCATGGGTGAATGCGTCCGTCGGCGCATTTCAGCATATCGACGCCGACAGCACCATGATAGGTGATTTGAGAAAGATGCGCCTTGTGATAATCTATCAGCCGTTGCAGCAATGCGTCGTCAACATCAATACGTCGCAGGAGGGATGCTTGGCTTTCTACTAAATTAAATCCGTATGCTCCATTGGTGGCGGCGTGGAAAACGGAATAACCGAGAAAATCGACTGTATGGTCTGGATTTACAAAAAACTCCATGGCAAAGTCAAGCGTCTTGCTATCGTAGAAACGATCCACAAGAAATCCTCCTTGAGTATTCAGAAAACCTTGCAGCCGAGTCCTTGTCTGCTCGTCAAACGACTGAGAAACAAACACTCCCCTACCCGATGATGACCACGGCGATTTGAAAATGAGCGGCGCGGAGAATAGGCGACAAGTGTCGGGGAGAACAGAAGAGGAATATATCATTTCTTTCCCAAGCAATCTTTCATCTCCTATCTCTCCAAGCAACCCCTTGATGTATCCGCACGCAAACTCACGGCTCGACAACTTTCTCACCTCTGCTATCCATTCGTCTGAAGGCAAATCTTCTGACGGTATGCCTATGCGCTCATACCTCCGTTTGGTCGCCAAACTCCAACCCCATGGACCTGCAAAGCGAGTGCCGCCCCACAAACGTGCCAAATCGGCAAGGTCACTTTCCATTTGCTGAATACGTTTAGGAGGTACGTATTCACGAACATTCGCAGCCAACGCCATATCGTTTGAGGGATTGAATATACAAGGTAGTGCCATATATTATATATGTGTAATTCTCAACAAAGTTAAGGAAATGAATTGGAAAAATGGAATAAAATCACTACTTTTGCAGTCACAAATCCACAAAACAACAATGAAAAGACACCTTTTGATATTGGCGGCTCTGTGTGCAGTCGCTCTCGCAGCCAACGCCCAATCATCGAGCGGCAAAGAAGAAAACCTGCTGATTAGGAACGGGGAACGCACCATTTTCGGAGTGCTGAGTCGTCCTGCCAACAGCAAAAAGAAGCAGCCTGTAGCAATCATTGCACACGGATTTAATGGAGGGCATTTTTTCGGGAAAAACTATTTTGAGACGCTGAACAGCATTGGCTACCAGTGCTACACATTCGACTTCCCTTGTGGCTCCACATATAGCAAAAGCGACCCGAACACAATGAACATGTCCATTAAAGATGAACTGAACGACCTGCAAGCCATTGTGAAGCATTTCAGACACCAGCCTGATGTAGACGCCTCACGCATCGTGCTTATAGGCGAAAGCCAAGGCGGCCTTGTGTCAGCCCTGACTGCGGCGGAAAAGCCAAAGGAAATAAGCAGGCTGATACTCGTGTACCCTGCGCTTTGTATCCCCGACAACTGGAATGCACGCTATCCGCAACTCGAAGACATCCCCGACACGACACGCCTATGGAACGTGCCGCTTGGAAGACGCTTCTTCACAGAAATACGTGACATGAATCCATACGATGAAATCGGCAAATACAAAAAGCCAGTGCTTATCATACATGGCGATGCCGACCCTATCGTACCTATCGACTATTCCAGCCGCGCCGTAAAGGTTTACAAGAACGCCCGTCTGCACACAATCCCCAATGCCGGCCATGGCTTCAAGCCCAACGAGTTGCAGCAATCGTTGGAGTGGATAAAGGAGTTTCTGAAGAACAACTGACCAACAAACGGCTGACTAAACGCTAATAATAATGCCCTCTCATCTGTCTCAACAAAAAGATTTACTTCAATATATGAGACAGAAGAGAGGGCAAATTTTAATGCTGAACGCCCATTTCAGGCGACAACTTTTCTTTACACAAAACGACAACCGTTTCTCGAACTAGCAGACAACCGCCGGCATAGATAATCTGCATTGGCTGACGATTATAATTTGTCACGGCTGACTATTGTAATCGTGAACGGCAGGGCATTTCAGCGGTGCGCCGTTGTTGTTTGGGGTACAAAATACGTCATTACGTACCCATATCACAGCCCTCGTTCATTCTCTCTTGCCATTACAGAAACACGCCTATTGCGAAAAGCAATCCGAAAAGAAAAATGTTGCGTGCGGTGGTGGCAAGCACTTTGTTAAGTTCACGCCCGTCCAGCGTGTTCAGTTGCCGGAATGCGCGGAAATGGAGAATGAGGTAAACTATCATAAGCGGATAGCGGATAGTCGAGAGAGGGAAAAGGAAAAGCGATGTGAAGGAAAGAATGGTGGAGAAAATACCTATCCACATATAGAAGTCACGACATATCTGCTCAGCCTCTTTTGTGCCAGCCTCGTCGCCCAGTTGCCTTATCTGCTTGTCCATTATGCGCACTACAATGGTGCGTTTGCCACTCTGTTTGTCTTGGTGGCGGTCACGGTAGTTGTTGACCATAAGCAGGTTATCCGTTGCAAGCCCCATGGCAAGACCCGCTATGACAAGGGGGATGTTCCAGCCTCCGTTAGTCATAACATAGTAGGTAAACACGACTGGAACCAGACCGAAAAAGACAAGCACCAGCACATCGCCCCACCCCATGTAGGAGAGGCGTGTGGTGTAGAGAAAGCAGAACGCAACGCATAAAGCCCCTACTATGAGGAGTTCCCACTGCATGTGCCACAGGAGAATAGAAACGCCGACGAGGCAAGACAGCAGAGTTGCCACCCCTATGCCTATCCGCATGGCATGAGGAGTAATCCACCCTTGGGCGCATGCACGCTCAGGTCCAAGCCGGTCGGTGCGGTCAGTGCCTTTCTTGAAGTCAAAGTAGTCGTTGATGAAGTTAGCATCAATCTGCATCATAACGGCAAAAAGAAGGCACAAGAAAAATGGGACGAGGACGTCAAGCAGCCATTCACGCACCATCGGGTCTTGCCAGTCGATATGCCACCCTATGCCAAAAGTCTTGGCATGCAGCATGGAGAAAGCCATAGCGCCACCCATAAGCACAGGGGCAATAGCGCCCGTCAGCGTCTTTGGGCGAGCAGCCAGCCACCACGCACGAACAGAGTTTGTCTTGATTTTCAATGCTGATGAAGCACCGTTATTCATCTTCGCCCTTCCAGTACTGTATAGTTATAGTGTTGTTTGTGAAGAACATAGCGCCGAAGCCCATGCGCTTATTGTCCTTGTAGCGACCATAGTAGTAGTTGCCGTTATTGTAGTAATATATGCCTACTCCGTCACGCATGCCGTTCACCGTCTCGCCAACGTATTTATCGCCATTCTGATATGTCAGCGACTCAAAACGGTAGGTCTTAACATAGTCAGCAGTGAGTTTATATTTGTCGCCGTCTTTCATGATGTAGAGAGGGTCGCCAGTGGTCAAGTCGTAGCAGATGTAGTGGTCGTTGCTGCCCACCTTAGCGTTCTGCACTCCCATTTTTATGCCGAAAAGGAAGTTGCCCAAACGATATTGACCATATATGACACCGTCAGAATCCGTGTAATACGCCCCGAAACCATACACATTCTTTTCCTTAGTTATCTGTCCGAAATACTGACCGTATGACGACTTCGCCACCCCTCCTGCGAAGTTCTTCACATAATCGACAAATGCAGCGTCGTATTGCGACGGAATGTTAGGGTATCTGTCAAGGCGTGCGAACTGCGCGCGCGCAACAGAAAAGCAGGAAAACATCAGGAGAAATGCCAAGTAAGAAAGTAAGTTTTTCATATAAATCATGCGTCAATCTTAAAAAACGTTACAAAAGTACACATAATAAATAAATTATCGACCATAAAACTAAACCTTTTCGTAATTTTGTAGTCAATTTCATTATAGAACAAGCAAAATAGCAACAAACTACAAGATGAAAAGAATACTTATGGCCTTGTTACTCGGCGCAACAGGGCTATATTCTATGGCGCAATCCAAAATCAATGTGTCGGGAACAATTCTCGAGACAGGAACTGAAGAACCTGTTATGTCAGCCACTGTGCGTGTGCTATCGCTTCCCGACAGCAGCATGGTGAGCGGTGCGGCAACCGACCTTGACGGCAGATATAATATAAAAGATGTGAAAAAAGGGAAATATGCCCTGAAAATCACCTACATCGGATATAAGGAACTCATCATGCCGCTTGACCTGACGGGCAAGAAGGAGAAGAATTTCAGCATGGGGTATATACACCTCACTCCCGACGCCAAGATGCTGAAAGAGGCAGAAGTGGTGGCAAACGCGGCACAAGTGCAGGTAAGCGGAGACTCGCTTGTTTACAACGCTTCAGCATACCGCACGGCTGAAGGGTCGGCATTGGAGGACTTGGTAAAGAAACTGCCCGGAGCGCAGGTGGATGATGATGGGAACATCACCATAAACGGCAAGACTGTGAAGAAAATACTTGTTGACGGCAAAGAGTTTTTCCTAAACGACACAAAGGTGGCGATGCAGAACATCCCTACCGACATGATTGAGAAACTGAAAACCTACGAGCGCAAGAGCGATTACAGCCGTGTGACAGGCATTGACGACGGCGAAGAGGAGACTGTGCTTGACTTGACAGTGAAGAAGGGCATGAACCAAGGGTGGTTTGGCAACATCAACCTCGGCGCAGGAACGAAGGAGAGGTATTCGGGCAGAGCAATCATCAACCGCTTTACTGACAACAAAAACTTCACTCTGCTCGGAGGTGCAAACAACACGGGCGACCGTGGCTACGGAGGCGGAGGCGGCCGTGGCTGGGGACGAGGAGGCAATGGACTGAGGAACTCAAAGAACGTGGGAGCGAACTTCGCCACAACGAGTGACAAACTCGAAACGGGCGGCAATGTACGATACCGCTACAACGGCAGCGACGTGTGGAATGAATCGTCGGTGCAAAGTTTCGTCACGTCGAGAGGCGCTTTCAGCAACAGCGAAAGCCAGTCGTTCAGCGCCTCACACAACTGGAACGCAGATTTCCGCCTTGAATGGAAGCCCGACACGATGACAAACATTATTTTCCGTCCGTCGGGCAGCCTGTCAAGAAACAAGGGATACAGCAGGAACGAGTCCGTAAGTTTCAGCGCCAACCCAAACGACTACACAGATGACCCACTGCGTGACGGGATTGACAAATATGATACATTTGACAATCGGGGCGAGAACGCAGACGACAATATTGACAAACTGCTTGACATTATCATCAACACAAACGTTAGCCGTCAGCAGACTTACTCCGAATCCCGTCGCATCGCAGGAGAATTGCAGTTGAACCGCCGACTGAACAACGACGGACGCAACGTCACCTTGCGAATGACAGGGAATGCTTCGGGGTCAGACAGCAAGCAACTCTCAGCAGCGCAAATCCGCTATCGCAACACCGACTCGGAGACTATCAACAACCGATACTACACCACTCCGGGCAGAAACAGTGCATACAGCGCTCAACTGACTTATTCAGAGCCTATTGCAAACAGGACTTACCTGCAATTCTCATATAAATTTGACTATAGTTACAACAAGTCTGACCGACAGGCATTCACTATGGACGCTGCAACTTACACCGACTTGGCGAATGCCCTCGACATTTATCGCTACAACATTGACGGGGCTATCGACTACTTGCAGTCACACGAACATTCCTTGAACAGCGCAGACAAAGACCCAGAGGCGAACAAACTGAGCCAATACTCTGTATACAAGAACTTCAACCACACGGCAAGCGTGAGTTTCAGAAAAGTGACCGATGCCTACAATTTCAGCATCGGCATGGACTTCCTGCCACAGCACAGCGTGCTTGACTACAAATATATGGGTACGGAATACCCTACTATCACTCGCAACGTGTTCAACTTTGCGCCAAACCTAAATTTCAGATATGAGTTTAACAAGCAGACAAACCTGCGTGTAAACTACAATGGCCGCACATCACAGCCGGGCATGACCAATCTCCTTGACATCACGGACGACTCGAACCCTCTCAACATAACGAAAGGTAATCCGGGCCTGAAACCCTCATTCAATCAAGGAGTAAACATCAATTTCAACACGTTCACAATGGAGCATCAACGTGGCATATTCTCATGGGCAGGCTTCAACACGACACAAAACAGCATAAGCAACCGAGTGAGTTACGATGCTCAGACTGGTGTGAGGACTACTCGTCCGGAAAACATCAACGGCAATTGGAGTACATGGTTCGGAGGCGGCACAAACATGTCGCTTGACAAGGACAACTATTTCACGTTCAACGATTTTACGTCATTAAACTACAACCACAACGTGAGTTATCTTGACCCAGCGCAGTATGAGGAGGACAAATCTCGCACCAACACATTGGGAATAAACGAGCGTATCGGCTTTGGCTACCGCAAGGACTGGTTTGAGGTCAGCGTGAACGGCAGCGTGAACTACAACCACTCTCGCAACTCGGTGATTACGACAGGAAATCTTGACACATGGACTTTCAGTTATGGCACAGAATTCAACTTCAATTTTGAAAACGGCTTCTCTGTCTCTACCGACATAAGCGAAAGCAGTCGTCGCGGCTACTCATCTGCCAGCATGAATACCAATGAACTCTTGTGGAACGCCCAAGTGAGCAAGTCTTTCCTCAAAGGCAATGCACTGACCATTAGCCTGCAATGGAATGACATTCTGCAAAACAGAAGCAACATCAGCCGTACAGTAGATGCTTACCAAAGTAGCGATTCTCGCTACAACGCCATCTATTCTTACGGCATGGTTCGTGCTGTATATAAACTGAACATTTTCGGCGGCAAGAATGCTAACGGTACGGAACATGCTCGAGACATGAACGGCTGGCGTGGAGGTCCGGGAGGAGGCCGCCCTCCAAGATGATGACAGGTAGCATACATTCTGTTGGCAAATACACGTTATATCATCTTTTGCATGATAAAAGATAACTTTTTCTATACAAATTACTCCAAAGCAGCAAAAAAACGTTCAAAACATTTGTTGATGTCAAGAAATACTCCTACCTTTGCACTCGCTTAAAGGAGATACATACCTTTCTATTAAGGAATAAACTCTTTTTAGTAATGGCGAGGTAGCTCAGCCGGTTAGAGCGTCGGATTCATAATCCGGAGGTCGAGGGTTCGAGCCCCTCCCTCGCTACAAAAGGCATCTGCATGAATGCGGATGCCTTTATTTTGTATGTACATTGATTTCCCAGATTTAGAAACCATATTGAATAAAAATGAAACAGAGACATAAACATGATTAGTTTTTTTTGATTATCTTTGCACATCCTTTGGGAACAACATGCGCAACACGTTTATGCGTTTGCTAATAAAATCTAATACACATATAATATATATATAGACAATGGAAAAAACTTGGAGATGGTTTGGCAAGAAGGATAAAATCACCCTTCAGATGCTGAGACAGATAGGTGTGGAGGGCATAGTGACCGCTCTGCACGACGTGAAGAATGGTGACATCTGGACGGTGGATGCTATCATGGACTTAAAGAATTACATCGAGGCGGCAGGTCTGCGGTGGTCGGTGGTGGAAAGTCTGCCTGTGTGCGAGGCGATAAAATACGGTGGGGCAGAACGTGACCTGTTGATAGAGAACTACAAAGTGAGTCTTGCCAACCTCGGCAAGTGCGGAATACACACCATTTGCTATAACTTCATGCCTGTGCTTGACTGGGCTCGCACGGAACTGGAGCATCCATGGGCAGACGGCAGCACGAGCCTTTATTTCAACAAGGTGAAGTTCGTGTATTTCGACCGATACATCCTCAAGCGTGAGGGGGCGGAAAAGGACTACACCGATGAGGAAAACGCCAAGGCCGACGAAATGGCTAAGACGATGACTCCTGCTGATGACGACGCTTTGGTAGATACAATCATCGTGAAGACTCAAGGATTTGTGAACGGCAACATCACAGAGGAGGACAAGCAGCCTGTTGCACTTTTCCGCAAACTCCTTGCCCTCTATGAAGGGATAACGCCTGAGAAACTGCGTGAGAACTGGAAGTATTTCCTCGAGCAAATCATGCCTGTATGCGATGAGTATAATATGAATATGTGTGTGCATCCCGACGACCCACCGATGCCTCTGCTCGGATTGCCACGTGTGGTAACGTGCGATGCTGATATTGAGTGGTTCCTCAATGCGGTGGACAATCCTCACAACGGACTGACGTTCTGCTGCGGAAGTCTCTCGGCAGGAGCGCAGAACGATGTGCCAGCGTTGGCACGAAAATATGCAAAGAGGACGCACTTCGTACACTTACGCTCAACCGACGTGTTCGACAATGGCGACTTCATCGAGGCTGACCATTTGCACGGCAGGGCTAATCTAATCGAGGTGGTGAAGATATTTGAGGAGCAGAACCCCGACCTCCCAATGCGTGTCGACCACGGAAGAACAATGCTTGGCGACGAGGATAAAGGGTATAATGCAGGCTATTCGTTCCACGGCCGCATGATGGGGCTGGCGCAAATGGACGGTGTAATGGCGGCTGTTAAGTATATGAATAATAAATAAAAATACACAGATATGGCAGACTTGAAAGGAAAGATAGCCGTCGTAACTGGCGGCACAGGCGTACTCGGCAGCAACGTGTCGGAGGGTCTGTTGCAGGCGAGTGCCACAGTGATAGTGGTTGGCTCTCGTCAGGAGACAGTAGATAAGGCACTGAACAAACTCATGCCTGTAGCCGAGGCTCACGGCACAAGCGTAACAGGCTTTGTGTGCAACGTGCTGAAACACGATGAGATAGTGGCCCTGACCGAGACTATTAAAGAGCAGTTTGGGAGGGTGGACATCCTTGTCAATGCGGCAGGCGGCAATGTGGGTGGTGCAAACATAATGGACGACATGAATGTCTATGAGTGCGACATTGAGGCTCTGCACAAGGTCATCGACCTCAACCTGTGGGGTACAATCTATCCCTGCCTCACTTTCGGCAAAATCATGGCTGAGCAGAAAAGCGGCAGCATCATAAACGTCAGTTCAATGGCTGCATACGATGCACTCTCGCGCGTGATGGGCTACTCTATTGCCAAAGAAGGAGTGAATGCGCTCACAAAATGGTTGGCACAGGACTTTGCTCGCAAATATGGTGAAAAAATCCGCGTGAACGCTATCGCTCCCGGCTTTTTCATTGGCGAGCAGAACCGCAAAGCCCTCATCAATGACGACGGCACTCTGACGGAACGCAGCCACAAGGTGCTGAACAAGACCCCAATGGGGCGTTTTGGCGATATTTCAGAACTTAACGGCATTGTCCGCTTCCTCGCATCTGACGAGGCAAGTTTCGTCACAGGCGCTATCATTCCGATAGACGGCGGATTTAGTTCGTTCTCGGGCGTGTAACCCAATAGAGGAAATTCATTAAATTCATAGAAATTAACACCAATTGAGGTCAAAATGTAAAGTAAAAAATAGGTACAATCTGTTGTTTTTTAGACATAAAGGTACTGCATCAGAAGTGTATGCAGTTTCTACTTAGCAGTATCCTCCGACACACTCCCAGAACAGTCATTACCTTCAGTACCGACATCGCTACATACTCCACAAGAGCGTGTGGGATACATCATCACCTATTGGGGGGATGAAATGGACTCTGGCGACGACCACTACCTATGGATACGTACATCGTCATCTCAGCCCCAAGATTGGACTGTTGGCTATGACACAGGGGAATTGCAGGGAAACGGTTCATACGTTATTCGCACATTACCAACACTCTATTTACTGGATGCCACCAGACAGGTAATCAAGAAAGAAATTTCAATCACATCACTATTGTCAGAAATAGGTGCAAACTAAAAGAGTTTCTCTGCCAGCGGTATCACTATGGCGGAAATGGCACCCATAAGGGCAATGGCTATTCCGCTCAGCGCTCCCTCTATTGCTCCGAGTTCAATAGCACGTGCAGTACCTACTCCATGAGCAGCCGAGCCGAGTGCGAGTCCGCGAGCCTGTGGCTGTTTCACACCTGTGCGGTCAAGCACCCAACTGCCAATGAGACTGCCAAATATGCCCGTTAGAAAAACCACTACGGAAGTGATAGAAACAATTCCTCCCAATGGCTCTGAGATAGAGACTGCTATCGGAACAGTCACTGATTTAGGGGCTATGGAAACGAGAATCTCATGGCTTGCCCCCATTGCAGCAGCAATCCCTACCACACTGCCCACACCGACGATGCATCCTGTCAGTGTGGCTGTCAGTATTGCAATCGCATTGCCCCTAATGTGTTCGCTCTGCTCATACATAAGATAACCGAGCGATACAACAGACATTCCCAATAGAAAATCAAGAATAGACGTCGCCTCACGATATTGCAAATATTCTATCCCTGTTATTTTCAAATAGCCTATCATAAGCAAAAAAGTAAGCAGCACAGGGTGAAAAAGCGTAGTGCGTGTAGCCCTGTAAAGCGCTTGACCTCCGCAATATATCGCTATTGTCAAAGTAAGCAGAAAAAGATTTGACTTTATGACTTCGGTCATGGTTACGTGCCTATCAATGTTTATCTTTCCCTTTATACATCCACTGCATAACGTGGCCCGTCGATACCATTACAAGCACCGTAGATACTGCTGCCGCCACCAATATAGCCCAGATGTTATCAGCAATTACACGGTAGGAAATAATCAGCCCTACTCCAAACGGCACAAAGCACACAGCCATATTTGCAGTAAGAAACTTCGCCGCCAGACGTACAGTGTCGGGATTTACCAAACGGAATTTCAGAGCGGCAAAAAGCAGCACCATTCCAATAACATTGCCAGAAACCATACCTCCGACAAAGTTACTCAACACATTGCCAATCAGCCAAAAGAGCAAGATGTACATGATGCCGACCATAAGTGCCTTTGTCCTATTCTCCTTAGTCCTTTATGAATGTTTCCAACCTGTCGATGATGTCCTTTGCCACCTCCGCCTTAGTCTTCAGAGGATATTCCGTCTTGCCGTCTGCTGTGAGAATTGTGATTTTATTAGTATCGGTGCGGAAACCAGCCCCATTGTCTTTCAGACTGTTAAGGACTATAAAGTCCAAGTTTTTCTTGCACAGTTTGGCTTGGGCATTGATTTCCTCATTGTTAGTTTCAAGAGCAAAACCTACCAGCGTTTGGTCTCCACGCTTAACTTTTCCGAGGGATGCTGCAATGTCGGGATTAGGCTTCAAAGTAAGCATCATGTTGTCGCCCGCACGCTTTATCTTCTCCGTCGCAACGGTTTCAGGGGCATAGTCGGCAACGGCAGCACACAAGATTGCCGATGTAGCAAAAGGAAACAATGCCATGCATGCTTCGTGCATTTCCTTGGCTGTTTCCACGTCGGTACGTCGTATGTTTGGATGCTTCGTCTGCATTGCTGCTGACACAACGCCACAAACCAATTCCACCTCTGCTCCACGCTCAGCACATTCCTCGGCAAGAGCAAATCCCATTTTGCCCGATGAATAGTTGCCAATGAAACGCACAGGGTCAATCTTCTCATAGGTAGGACCTGCGGTAATCAGTATCTTCTTGCCCCTCAAACTCTCCGCAGAAGAAGATGCGGCATCTTCTCCGAGCGCCCCATTCTCAAAAAACTCTTCAAGTTGCGCCACAATATTTTCAGGCTCTTCCATTCTGCCTTTCCCCTCCAGTTTCGATGCGAGAAACCCCGTGCCGGGTTCTATGATATGGTTGCCGTAAGACTGCAAAGTACGCAGGTTCTGCTGTGTTGAATGATGAGCGTACATGTCCAAATCCATTGCAGGTGCGACGAACACAGGAGCCTTCATCGACAGATAAGTCGTAATGAGCATATTGTCCGCTATGCCATGCGCCATTTTCCCTATGGTTGACGCCGTGGCAGGCGCAATGAGCATAGCGTCCGCCCATAGTCCGAGGTCAACGTGAGAATGCCATGTTCCGTCTCGCTGCGCGAAAAAGTCGCTGATGACAGGCTTGCTCGTCAAGGCAGACAGAGTGATAGGGGTGATGAACTCCTTGCCAGCAGGGGTGATGACCACCTGCACCTCAGCCCCACGCTTGATGAGTTGACGGATGATGAGACACGACTTATAGGCAGCGATGCTCCCCGTAATTCCGAGAACTATTTTCTTTCCGTTCAGCATACATTCTCCTTTCTTGCCTTTAAGCATACTACCTCCTTGATTTAGCAGCCAAATAGATGCGTGTCAGCACCTGTTTCGTATTTTGAGAGAAATCTCCCTGCATCATCCACGAATAATAACTGGGGTCAAGACGCAGAAGCACATCGGCTACTGGCTTTCCCTTATGTTTGCCAAAATTGAAAACCTCCACGCCGCTGTCATTCTTGATGATACGCCCTGCAAAATCCACATTATTATTCATCTTGCTGTATTCAGCCAAGAATTTCACGTTGTTAGTGAGGTCAGAAGGGTATCTGTCCAACTGCGCTTCAAGCACTTCGAGCGTTGCCCGCGTGTCGGCAAGTGCAGAGTGAGCATTCTCCAAATCCTTGCCACAATAGTATTTGTAGGCAGCCACAAGTGTACGCTTTTCCAGTTTATGATAGATGTTCTGCACGTCGATGCAACTGCGTTTTGCCACATCGAAGTCTATGCCTTGACGCAGAAACTCCTCGCACAGCAGGGGTATGTCAAACTTGTTTGAGTTGAAGCCAGCGAGGTCACACCCTTGAAACGTCTTGTACAACTCTGCGGCTATATTCTTGAATGTAGGGCAGTCCTTCACATCTTCGTCATAAATGCCATGCACCTCCGACGAATGCTTGGGGATAGGTATGCCCGGGTTTATTCTCATCGACTTCGACTCCTCGTTGCCATTAGGAAAAATTTTGATGTAGCAAAGTTCCACTATGCGGTCTTTTGCTACATCAACACCTGTTGTTTCCAAGTCGAAGAATATGATTGGATTTTGCAAATTCAGTTTCATATTCAGATTTATTCTTGCCGTTAGGATATAGAGGTTATAGACGTGGATAGCATTCTATAGATAATATATAGAATAAAGACTATATATTCTATGTAGCCTATAAACTTCTATAAGAATTACGGCAAAATGTTAGTCCTTCAGCATCATTGGCATCAAGAGCATGATGAGGTCTTCGTTCAGGTAAGGCCCTGCCGGGGTGATGACACCTGCACGGCTTGGGTCTGCAAGTTCCAGCACCACTTCATTGCTCGTTATGCTGTTCAGCACATCGAGGAGGAATGGGCCATTGAAGCCAATGCTCATTGCTGTGCCGTCATAGTCGCACATGAGGTGTTCCTCGGCAGAAGTAGAGAAGTCGAGGTCTTGTGCAGACACAGTGAGAGTGCCTTGGTCAACATGCAACTTGATGAGTGCGCTGCTCTGGCTTGCGAAGACGCTGACACGGCGCAATGCGCTGATGAAAGCCAAGCGGTCGGCTGTCACACGGAACGGATTGTCCTGCGGAATGACCGAGTTATAGTTAGGATAGCGGCCCTCTATGAGACGGCAACTGATAGTGTAATCTGGCAACTGTATTTCGGCATTACGCTCGTCAAAACGTATCAAAGACTCGCCCTCTGCCTTCGGAAGGACTGCCTTGAGCAACAACGCCGGCTTCTTTGGGAGGATGAATGCCGATGGCTCGTCTGAATGCACAGAGAACACCCTGTTTCTCACCAACTTATGACCGTCGCTCGCAACAAATGTGATGCTCTCTGGCGTCATGTCGAAATACACGCCATTCATCTGCGGACGGAGTTCATCGTCAGCCGCCGCAAAGAGGCAACGGTTGATGCCGTTCATCAGAATTTGAGAGTCTATGGCAATGCTGCGTGAGATGTCAGACACGCTACATGGCGAAGGGAACTCATATCCGTTCTGCCCCACAAGGTTGTACTTTCCGTTCTGATAAGTTATCTCAATAGCAAACGTATCAGGGTCGATATTGAACGTGATTGGCTGCTCCGATATTTCCTTAATGGAACTGATGAGTTGCTTTGACCCAATGGCAAACTTCCCCTCTCCCTCTGCGTCAGTTATCTCAAGGGTAGTAATCATCGTCGTCTCGCTGTCGGACGCCGTCATCTTCAGTTCTCCGTTGGCGAGTTCAAAAAGTATGCAGTCGAGGATAGGCAAAGCGTTCTTGGAACTTTGCACTCGGCTTATAGTCTGCAGTCGGTTGCTGAGACTTGTGCTTGAAACATTAAATCTCATTTGTCGAATTTATTTATTTGAACACAAAGTTAGGGATAAGTTTTGAGAATACAAAAAAAAAGCGTACTTTTGTGGCAGATTTTTAGAAACGAACAACGATAACACATTAAAATATGGAATTTACAGGACGAATAATAAAAGTTCTCGAACCTCGCGGAGGCGTGTCAAGCAGAACGGGCAACCCATGGAAAACACAGGATTTTGTCATTGAGGAAACCGTTGGTCAATATCCCAAAAGAATGGTCTTCAACGTATTCGGCGAGGAAAATCTCAGCAGATTTAACATACAGGAAGGTCAAGAACTGACAGTATCGTTTGACATAAACGCTCGTGAATATAACGGCCGCTGGTTCAACGACATACGTGTGTGGAACGTAGTGTCTGCACCCACAGCAGCACCTGCCGCACAGTCGTCCGAACCAACTGCTCAGCCCATTGCGCCATTCCCACCTGCGGAACAGTCAGCAGCACCTGCGCAGCCAAGTTTTGACAGCACCGAAGACGACTCGAGCGACTTGCCTTTCTGATTTTCTGCAGAAAGAATACAGCCACAATAGCATTTGAACGCAGGAAATGTTTACACAGCAAACATTCCGACAATTACATGAGACTCAATATTCTATATAGGGTCTCAGTTTTTCTATATCTTCTGCCGTAAAGATGCCAGTGGCAAGGAGTGACTGCTCGTCTCTCACGTTCCCATATATACGTATGTATTTCAACAGATTACGGGCTTGGTCGTATGTGATGTACGGGTGGCTGTTAAGAGTCTGAAAAGACGCTCGGTTGATTGGCAATTTGGCCACTGCGACAGAATCGGTTACGGTAAACCATTCCAGCAGTTCAGGCGAAAAGATGCTGATTTCCAACAGTTGACGAGTAGTATAAAACCCTCCCAAACGTCCACGATAGCGAAGTATGGCATTGCTTATGCCTCCGCTAATCCCCGGAATGCGGCACAAAGTTGCTGAATCGGCATCATTTGCATCAATTTTAGTCAGAGTGCTGAATTTATATTTGCTGCCTGTCGCTAAATCCATATTATGAGAAGCAGCATGCGCCCCTCTTGCCCTGCTCCGTTCCTTGCCCAAGTCCGCTACACGCACGTATGGAGCAAGCATCTCCACATCCTTAACAGTCCATCCGTAAGCAAAGCCCATATCCTTTGCAGAACGAAAAACCTTGCCTGCGGCACGGAAACGCATATAGGTTCTGACTTTCCAAGGCTTAATGCCAAACTGGACAAGCGTAACAGAATCAACAGTATTGGGGTCGAATGGTTCAAGTGTGCGGACATCATTTCCCACCTGCCCACATTCTGCCTCAACGCTACCCGACAGAGGCGCACCGTCATATCCCTCTGTGGCAGACGCAACCTCCTCTCTGCCTTTCAGAGCATCTTCCACGACAAACACCCCTATGCATAATACGGCAATGCACCCCAAAGCCACCACTGCACGGCGGTCGCCTTTGCGGAAAGAAAAGAAGTCACGAATATGGTTTTTCATGCGTGTCATTTATTCTGTGTTACAAATATACAGAAAAAAGCACATATTCGCATCGCTATCCGTATGAAAAGCCAACATCCCTCCCCATTTTTCCCTTTCTGTCACAGATGACAACGGTCAAGGATGCACCTTGACAAACAATCTCATTATCCCCCAACACTCATCCACCTACACAGTACTTTGCCATGCTTTCCATTAAAATATAACTTATGTTTTATAAAATTAAACTTGAATTTATATAAATATAACTTATATTTTATAAAACATAAGTTATATTTTAAGAACAAACAAAGCCGAATACCGCACAAGCGAATGAAAAGCATTCGATTTGGGCAACTATGTGACTCGAGGAATGCCAACGAATGTGTATGGCATAGAGCAACCCTTCGCACAGACCTACAAACAAAACCAAATACCGCAACAGCAAACCGCCTTTCCCGATTACATTCAAAATTTCAGAGGGAATATCAAAAGGCGCTACTTCTCCCCAATAAGCATATACATTGCAACATTTTCCTGCACTTTACCAACAAATATAGCGTCTGAACGCCAAAATGTCTCTTCGAGAGGTTATTTGTCAAACTTTTATTGTATCTTTGCAATGGAAAAGGGCATGTACGCCCCACAAACGCTAACCTATATCTATAATATATCAAAACAACAAGACCTATGAAGAGAGAAGCATTCAAAATGTTCCTGAAACCGGGGTTCAAAGAGGAATACAAGCGTCGTCACGCCAATCTGTTCCCCGAACTGAAAGCATTGCTGAGCGAGAGCGGAGTACGCAATTACAGCATCTATCTCGATGAGGACACTAACACGCTTTTTGCCTATCAAGAACTGGAGGGAGAGGGTGGCAGTCAAGACCTCGGAGGCACAGAGATTTGTCAGAAATGGTGGGCGTATATGGCGGACATCATGGAGACGAACCCAGACAACAGCCCAGTCTCCATTCCACTGCCAGAAATGTTTCACATGGACTAAAACCACTGAACGGGAGAGATTTTGGCAACAGCAAAGTCAAGAGTGCTAAATCCTGAAGACTATTCAGTGATGAGCCTGATGGAGAGCGCTATCGTGCGAAATTGGACACGTCAGGCGTACACCAACTATGGCACGGGCGTGACCTACACCTACGGCGATGTGGCTAAGATGGTCGCGCGTCTGCACAAACTGTTTTGGCATTTAGGGCTTGAACCGGGATGCAAAATTGCTCTGTGCGACAAGAACAGCGCCCATTGGGCAATCGCCTTCCACGCAGCGTTCACTTTCGGTGCGGTGGTTGTGCCTATCCTCTCGGAGTTCAGCATTGAGCAGATACAGAACATCTACGAGCATTCGGAGGCAAGGCTCATCATCTGCGGACAGAAATATGCGGACAAACTGAATGCTCGCATCCTCAACATGGCTGACTTCACGATGAAGGACGAGCCGTCTGCTATCGACATGGAGGCTTTTGCCGACCTGCAACCGTCTGACGTGCAGTATTTCCGTGAACATCCTGACGACCTCGCTCTGCTCAGTTACACGAGCGGTTCGACAGGGCATAGCAAAGGGGTGATGCTGCCCTACCATTCAATATGGTCTAACATGCAGTTTGCCGACGAGGTGCTTGACTTCGGGGCAGGAGACACCACGCTCGCCATACTGCCAATGGCGCACATGTATGGCTTTGCGTTCGATTTCCTCTTTGAGTTTCTCATCGGATGCCACGTGCATTTCCTCACCAAAACACCGTCGCCTAACATCGTAATCAAGGCATTCAACGACATCCGCCCCGTAGTGGTCATCGTTGTGCCGCTCATCTTGGAGAAGATAGTGCATAAGCAAATCTTCCCTATCCTACGTACTCGCCGCATACGCACTCTCACCGCCATCCCTCTGCTTAAGAAAGTGGTTTATAGGCAGATACGCAACAAACTTATATCTGCTTTCGGAGGCAATTTCTATGAGTGCATCATAGGCGGAGCAGCAATGAACAAGGAGGTGGAGGAGTTCCTGCATCAGATAGGATTTCCATTTACCATTGGCTACGGAATGACGGAGTGCGGTCCAATCATCGGGTACGAAGACTGGCATTACTTCGTCAAAGGCTCATGCGGAAAAATTGTGCCTCGCATGGAACTGAAAATCGACTCTTCCGACCCTGAGGACATAGCAGGTGAAATCCTTGTGCGTGGCGACAACGTGATGATGGGATATTACAAAAACGAAGAAGAAACGCTCGCTGCCATAGACGAGCAGGGCTGGCTGCACACGGGCGACCTCGGCACAATAGACCGCCACGGAAACATCTTCATTCGCGGTCGCAAGAAGAGCATGCTGCTTGGGGCAAATGGGCAGAATGTCTATCCCGAAGAGATAGAGGATGTAATAATGACCCAAACGATTTTTGAGGAGAGCGTCGTCGTGCAGCGAGGTGAAAAACTTGTCGCCCTCGTTTACGTCAGCGATCCAGCCCTCGAACATCACGGACTGAACCGTGACACGCTACAACAAAAACTCGACACCTATAAGCGCCACATCAATTCCTTGCTGCCAACATTTGCCAATATCTCTGCAATCGAAGTTCAGGAAGAAGAATTTGAGAAGACGCCAAAACGGAACATACGGCGATACCTCTATAAGTAACACTTATTGTCAGAGAAAGAGTTATTGCCGCATTATAGGGTTTCTTTTATAAATTGGAATAAAAAAGAGAATGAATTTTTCACTCATTCTCTATCACGTTCAGCATCTTTATGGTTGCCTTTATTGCTGCCTCCGTCTGGTCGGCATCGAGTCCGCGAGTACGGTAGGATTTGCCGTTGTGAGTCCACGAGATTGTGGTCTGCACAAGGGCGTCTGTGCGGCCGCCGGGGGGTATGCTAACCACGTAATTGGTGAGCCATGGGAATGGGCGTTGCAGTTTGTCTCGGTAGATGTGACGCACGGCCCGCACGAAGGCATCATACATACCGTCGCCCATTGCTGACTCCTCATACGTTTCGCCATTCACCGCCATTTTCACCGACGCCATAGGCTTGAGACCATAGGCTGTGGATACCATGTAGGAGATGAGTTTCACTCGGTCGTCGGGCGTGTCGTGTTTCAGCACGTCGGCAACGATGTAGGGCAAATCCTCCTGAGTGACAAGCTGTTTCTTGTCGCCAAGTTCGATAATGCGGTCAGTCACACGGCGTGTCTGCTCGGGCGTGAGTTCAAGCCCCAATTCCTCTAAGTTTTTAAGTATGTTTGCCTTGCCAGAATTCTTTCCCAAGGCATAGCCACGCTTCCTTCCAAAACGCTCGGGCAGGAGGTCGTTGCAATAGAGGTTGTTCTTGTTGTCGCCGTCGGCATGAACACCTGCCACCTGCGTGAATACACTCTCGCCAATGATAGGCTTGTTGGGCGGAATGGCGATGCCCGACAGGCTTTCCACCATAGTAGATACGGTGCCGAGATTTTCTTCCTTTATATGAGTATGTACATTGGCATGGTCTTTCAGTATCGCCTGTACCGAGGCAAGAGGGGCATTGCCGGCACGCTCTCCCAGTCCGTTCAAGGCTGAATGCACGCCTCGGCAACCTGCCTGTACCGCCGCCAATACGTTGCCTACGGCAAGGTCGTAGTCGTTGTGTGCGTGGAAATCAAAGTGAATATCGGGATAGCGTGACACCATTTGCCCCACATAGTCGGCTACCAGCATCGGATTGAGTATGCCCAACGTGTCGGCAAGCATGAAACGGCGTATTCCACTGTCTTTCAGAGCATCGACAAAGGCAAATACGTATTCGGGGCTGTCTTTCATGCCATTCGACCAATCCTCCATGTAGACATTGACGCTGATGCCCAACTCTTTGGCATAGTCGATGCTGCGGAGTATGTCTGCCACATGTTCGCCGAGCGTCTTCTTCAACTGGAATGTGCAGTGCTTCTCGCTGCCCTTGCACAGCAGGTTGATATTGCGGCATCCGCAGTCGTTAATCCAGTCGAGCGACGTCGTGCCGTCCACAAATCCAAGCACCTCAACCCTGTCTATCATACCTGCTTGACGAGCCCAACGGCAGATGCTCTTCACGGCGTCTTTCTCTCCGTCAGACACACGCGCACTCGCCACCTCTATGCGGTCTACTCCGAGGTCACGCAACAGCATCCGAGCAATAGTCATCTTCTCATGCAGCACAAAACTCACGCCCTCGGTCTGCTCGCCGTCACGCAACGTTGTGTCCATTATTTCTACGTACTTTCCCATACTCAAAAACGTTTGGAGGACAAAGGTACAACTTTTTCTTCTGAAAAGCAGAAAAAACTACTACCTTTGTTCAGAACAAAGCCACTATTTCCTCTAAAAACTTTTTGTCGGTATCGTCGAATGTAGCCAACTCTTCGCTGTCAATGTCTAAAACCGCCACAACATGACCGCCTTTTTTCAGCGGCACAACAATTTCGCTCCGACTGGCACTGGAACAGGCTATGTGTCCGGGGAATTTATCTACATCTTCAACAACTACCGTCTCTCCTCTCTCCCATGCCGTGCCGCACACTCCCTTACCTTTTCGGATGCGAGTGCATGCCAAAGGGCCTTGGAATGGACCCAGTATGAGGATTTCGTCTGCATCGTTTTCTGTTTTCTTCACTCTATAAAATCCTGTCCATAAAAACCCGAATGTCTCATGAAGCATGCTTGCCACATTTGCCATGTTGGCAATGAGATCTTCTTCGCCTTCGAGCATAGACTTCACTTGCGGTATGAGTTCCCGATACTTGGCTTCTTTTGAGCCTGTCGCAATAGTCAGTGTTTCTGCCATTTCCTTTTGTGATGTTTTGAGGACAAAGGTAGCAACTTTCGGCAAAACAGCACGTATGGTTGAAAAAAAACATGTATATTTGCACAAAGAAATATGATTTTAGAGATACTTATATGCACTATCAACGAGGGAATAGCCAAAGTTCCCGATGTACTGATGCCGCCGAGGGATGACGTCAGATACGTGGTGTCGATGCAGTGGACAAGGGAAGAAGTGAAGGGCTGTGTGCCGAGTGTTTTAAGGGATAGGGAGGATGTGAAGTTGGTGTTTCTCGAAGGGAAAGGACTGAGCAGAAACAGGAATAATGCGATGGCGAATGCGAGTGGGGATATTCTGCTGATTGCTGACGATGACAACAGATATACGGATGAGTTGATTGAGAATATCTTTGAAGCATACGAGGCGCATCCAAATGCTGATGTCATTCATTTTCAAGCATTAGACATGGAAGGAAATCCACTGCACCCCTACCCTGCTGATTTTGTGAGTTCTGTGGAGTTGTCGTTCAGAAGAAAGGTTACAGTGAGGTTTGACGAGCGTTTCGGACTTGGCAGCGAGAAACTGTGTGCAGGGGAAGAGCAGGTGTGGATGAAAGATGCTAAAGATGCAGGTTATACTATAATATATGTGGCAAAACCTGTGGTAATGACTTCTGCTGGCACGACGGGAGACAAGTTTGTTGGCAACCCAAAGGTACAGATGAGCAAAGGGGCTGCATTTAAGTATGAGTATGGCGTGGGAGAATCCGTGTGGAGAAGCGTGAAAGAGGCTGGGTGGTATATGTGGCACAAGAAAGTAAATCCTATCCCTATACTCCTCAATATGTTAAAGGGCATTATAGAAATCTAAATACTGCTGTGCAACCTTGATATAGTCGTGATGCTTGCGGACATATTCAATGCTCTGACGTTTCAACATCGGCAATATCTCTGGATGCAGAACAAGATTTTCTATTGCATCATAGCATGACTTAAATGTAGGTTGTACGTTGATTATTGGGCGTAATTCTTTTTCTCCGAGTATCTCATAGTTTTCCGGCTCTCCCCCTCCAATGTTTACAATTCCTTTTGACATGGCAAGCAGAGAGTTCATAGCAGGGGTGTAACTATACAGTTGGTCGAGAATGGCGTCGGAGGTGTTCATCATGTGCTGATACTGGACAAACGGTACTCCTTCGGCTACCTGCAAACGGAGTTTATCGGGATATTTAGCCTGCACTGCTCGTGCCGCATCAAGCATAATGTCCGTACCTTTGTATGCACTGCGGTTTTTGCTGATGCCGACAAAGAGGGATATTGGATATTGAGTTGCACGGTTCGCTGCTAAGGATGACACTCCGTCAGGCTTTATGGGGAAAGGAATAAACCTCATCTTGTAGTCAAACTGCCGATAAGTGACCCAATACTCATATAGTCCTGCCACTATGCCGTCGCAGTCCTTGGCAATCATACGGTTAAGAGTCTCTTTCGGCGTGCCTATCCAGTCATTTCTATACCGTTCCGCCTCACGGTCGGTACGTATAGTGTCAGCAAAATTGAAATCGCTGTATCGCAAAGGACGCTCGAAGGTATTGACGTATGCCCAGTAATAATCCATGCCGAAAGCACCAAGAAGTACTTTGCCATTATACCTCCGAAGATACTTATACAAAGGGGGTAATCGCTCGGCTTTCAACTCAAAGAAGATTGGATTGATGAGTTGAACCACATCATACCCACGAAATTTTGGCAATGCCTTCATCAACCGCCACACAAAACTAGCATTGCCCCTCAATCCGAACTCACGCCGCAGGTCAATGTCTCGTGGATAGCCCTTCCACTTGTCGCCATCGCTCGCTACCACACACTCATGCCCTAACGCACGCAGACCTTCAGCAAGCGTGGCATGCACATTGGAATAGTCGCCAAGAAGAAGTATTCTCATCGTTTTCTAATAATTTCTGTACAAAGTTAATCAATTTATTCTTTTTTTCCCTACCTTTGTATTAAAATCATTTACCAACATGGAAATAACAGTAATCATACCAGTAAAAGACAGGCGAGATTATATAGGAAAGACACTCGACAGCATAATGAAGTCGAGCGAACAGCCTACAGAAATCATCATCGTTGATAACGAAAGTACAGACGGAACTTACCAGTTCTGCGAACAATACATCAAGGACATACCCAACGCAACCTTGCTGAGGGAGACCTTTCCCGGAGCGGCGGCGGCACGCAACAAAGGGCTGAAATCGTGTAAAACCGACTGGGTATATTTTTTTGATAGCGACGACGAGTTCGACCCTGATTTTATCTCTGTATTGAACAGCCTAAATGTAGATGACTACGATATGATTGCCGTGCCAACAAAGATGCAGGTAAAGGGCAAAACCATTGTACGCAACTATATCCCGTCATCCGACCCACGTGTGCAGATTACCGCTGGAGTGCTTAACACGCAAGGCATGGTATTCCGTACAAGTTTCCTTAAAGACATCGGCGCATGGAACACTGAGTGCCGCATCTGGGACGACTGGGAACTCGGCTTACGCGCCATTCTTCACCAGCCTAATATCCTATGGTATAAGGAACGAGACTTCCACCTTATCAATGTACACGACGATAGCATCACCAGCAAGAGTTTCTCGGAGAACTACAAAGCGCTCATACGTACTCTTGCCGTTGCGTTGACAGATCTACAATCCTCCATTTTGCAGCCATTGTCAAGTTACCATGCGCAGCATCTAAACTGCATATATCCTCACCTCGACCAACTCATTTATCCACTCTATTTGCGTACTAACATACTGCTCGGGAAAATGCAGCGGGAAAAGATGACATACAAAAACAAAAATTACAAATTAGCATCTAAGGCTTTGAAGATTTTCCGTAATGATCATTTTCACCCGACAAAGAGTCAGAAGCGAGTGGCAAATCTTCTCCGACTTTATACAAAATACGGTGGAAGAGGCACATGGCGAATAGCCCTTGCTATCTGTCAAGCAGAACACAAAAGCAGATAAATCTTCACATATAATAATCGCCTCGCAAACATGGTTGTTTGCGAGGCGATTATTATTTCGTTTATTACAAAAACAGGCCTTTTTTCAGAACTGCTCCAAAATACGAATGCGTTCCTCTGTGCTTGGGTGTGTACTAAACAGCGACTGGAAGCGGTCGAAGAAGTTTTGGGCAAGTTTCTTTGGATGAATGATGAAGAGTTGCGCCACGTCTTCACGCTCCACATTTTGCAGTCCCGGGTTGCGGGATATTTTGCGGAGGGCAGAGGCGAGGGCTCTCGGGTTGCGTGTCAGTTCCGCACCGCCAGCATCTGCCATGAACTCTCGTTTGCGCGATATGGCAAAGCGTGTGAGCATCGTGAGGAAGTAGGCAATGGTGGCACAGATTATGGCAGCTACGATGACAATGATTGCTGCCGCACCGCCACCGTTCTTCTCGTTGGAACGGCGTGATGTCATTCCGCCCCACAGGAAAGCGCGGAGAATGCCACGGGTGAGGATGGTGAGCAGAGTAGAAAGGATGCCGACAAAGACTATGCTGATGATTACTACCTTTGTATCGCGATTGCGGATGTGTGTCAGTTCATGCCCTATCACGCCTGCCAGTTCCTCGTCGTCAAGCAGGTTGATGATGCCAGTGGTCAGCGTGACCGTATAGGTCTTGTTGTTGATGCCCGAAGCAAAGGCGTTGAGTTGCGGGTCGTTGATGATGTTGATTTTCGGCATCGGCATTCCGCAAGTCATGCAGAGGTTCTCCACAATGTTGTATATGCGCGGATTTTCCTTTCGTGTCAGAGGTCTTGCACCTGTGGCACTCCTTATCATCTGCACATTAAAGAAGTAGGCAATCAGAAGCCAAATGCCGACAATCGCCACAGCCCACGGCACCCAACTGATCCAGATGTTGGTCACCATATCGACATCGAAGTATGTCTGCTCGTAGCCATAACTGTCGTAGGTGGTTTGGAAACCGAACACGCAGCAGAACACCCACAGCATGCCGAGGATGATGCAGGGGAACATAAGGATAAGCAAGATGCTATTCCTCGTGTTCTTCGCTATTTGTGACTGTATGCCGATATACTGCATTGTCTTCGTCTATTATTAGAATTTTATTTCAGGGGCTTTCTCCACTGCTGCACGTTGCGATGCCTCTATCTCATACATCGCCTCTTTGTGGAAGCCGAATATGCCAGCCATGATGTTGTTTGGAAATGTCTGCACGGCGTTGTTCAGTTCGCGTGTGGCGGAGTTGAAGTAGCGGCGCACGGCTGCCAATTTGTTCTCAATGTCAGACAGTTCACCCTGCAACTGTAGGAAGTTCTGGTTTGCCTTCAAGTCAGGATATGCCTCAACAGAGATTTTCAAGCCAGCAAGCGCAGAAGTCAGTTGCTGGTCAGCCTTTATCTTGTCGTCGATGCTTGTGGCATTGACTGCTGCCGAGCGTGCCGCTGTTATAGACTCAAGCAGTTCTTTCTCGTGCGTTGCATAGCCCTTCACTGTGGCAACGAGTTGTGGCACAAGGTCGTAGCGCTGCTTTAGTTGCACGTCGATGTCGGCAAATGCATTCTCACGGTTATTGCGGAGTCTCACGAGGTTGTTATAGCCAGCAATAGCGAATAAGAGGAAGGCTACAACAATAAGAATAATGAAAAGTGTCATAGTTTTGTTAGTTTTGTTTATTGTTTTCTGTTGTTATCTGTATAGAACAAGGCGAGTGAGCCACCTGTCTGCCAAATGCTCATCGCAAAATCTATGCAAAACTATCAAAACTTTGTCTGCTTTCCAAATTTCTTAATGTTTTTTCACACGAACAGACAAAATGTCTTGCTTTCAGAGGTCATTTGAAGAGTTTGTCAATATCTACCGACATGCCGACGCTTGCAGTCAAGCCGATAGTCACAGGCGAATTGGCGTAGTAGTTCTTTGGCTTGTAGTTGAACAAGTTATCCAATGCGCAGTTGAGCGTTATTCCTTTTGCGAAGCGTTGCGAAAGAGCCAGTTTCCACAGGC
The DNA here is from genome assembly GCA_022508665.1 of Prevotellaceae bacterium. GTDB lineage: Bacteria > Bacteroidota > Bacteroidia > Bacteroidales > Bacteroidaceae > Minthosoma. The sequence goes on from JAFLUT010000005.1 coordinate 25,854, forward strand.
TGTATGCGTCATAATGCCGTTCAGCCGATTGGGCAAGCAGGTTTGTAGTGTACTCCGTCAGAGTGCCTGCCGAAAGAAATCTGCCAGACAAAGCCACGTTCAGCCCATAGTTGTCGCAGAACTGGCGGTCGTAGTCCACTCTCCACGTGAGCGAATGCGGACGGCTGCTCGTCAGGTCGGGCTGCCCTTTCTCCACAATGTTTTTAACGAAAGCATACGACACCTTCGCCCCTATGCCATTGCTGTGTCGCACCTGCACATTGGCGTCTGCCCCAACGATTTTCTGGTTTGCCACGTTAGTGTACATCTGTCCGTATGCTTCGTTTCTCAACACCGTAGCAGTCGTGATGTAGTTGTTGAAGATGTTATAATATCCCGTTGCAGTCAGGCAATAATGCAGATGGTCGCCCATTGTCCCATCGTTTGACCACGTGAAAGAAAAGTTGTGGTTGGTCTCGCACCTCAAGTTCTCATTGCCATAAATCATAAAGAGACCACCCATATAGAAGTTCATATACAGTTCCTTCAGCGACGGCGCTCTGAATCCCGAAGCGTATGATAGGCGGAAACTGTTACTGCCAGCCGTGTACATCCCTGCCACCTTCCATGTAGGCATACCCTCTGCTGCGGCTGAGAAATAGTCGTAACGCAGTCCGCCAATCACCGCCAAATGCTCGTCAGGCGTGTAGTTCCATTGCACGAAAGCATCGTAACTATTCTGAGAATGAGAGTTTTCGTTGTCAGAGAACTGGTAAGACATGAGGTAGTCGTTCATAAAATCAACACCAGCAGTAAGGAGCGAATGCCATTCAGACATCTGCACATTATAGAGCATCCTCCCTATGTTTTGTCGGTTGGAATAGTCACGCACATCCCTTTTCGTCAGCGTGGCAAAGTCCGACTTGTCGTATTGGTCAAAACTGTATGCCACCTCCAAATCCTGCTGCTGATTGATAGCCCAGTTTCCCCTCACGCCATAATTGAGGTCGCGGTATCTCTCGTGCGAGAAAGTGCTTGAGTTTCGTTCGCGGAAAAAGTAACCTGCTCGTCCCGTAAGGCGCAGAACATCAGACACATCACATGTCAGCCGCTCCTTCACGTTATAAGTCTTGTTGGCGTATGCTGTAAGCAACGACGACACCTCTCCACGCAGCGAAAGCGAGTCGGCATCAGTCATCTGAAATGTTGTCAGCGAATTGACCTTGCCCACGTTGAAGTCGGCACTTGCCCCATGCCTCCACTCCTTGTTCGCCCCCTCGTATCGAGAGTTTACATTTACAGTCCATTTGTCAGACGGCGATTTAGTGATAATGTTAATCACCCCGCCCATAGCCGCCGACCCGTAAAGCGTTGATGCAGCACCCTTTACGATTTCTATGCGTTCAATGCTCGCCATGTCAAGGCGTGAGAAATCAATGTTGTCTACCGATTCCCCTGCCATACGTTCGCCGTCAATCAAAAAGAGAATGTTATTGCCGTCATAGCCCCCCATGTTCAGCACCTGATGCCCCATGGAATAGGTAAACTCCAACCCCGGCAATTCCTGTTGAAGAATGTCCTTCACATTCGTCGCATCCACCTTCTTAATGTCCTCCGCCGTGATTACTCGCGTCACTATCGGAATGTCTTTCAAAGGCTTAGGCGTGCGTGTGGCAGTCACCACCACCGTTTGCAGTCCCAGCGGGTCGCTGTTCCACGTTGCTGTGCTGTCCGACGGTTCGCCCTCCGCCTTTGCCGTCGTTGCAGAAAGAAAAGCCGCTAATATATATATGTATAGCCTTCTCATTTTGCAAACACAGGATATTTGTATGCCACAGTCATCCATCCCTTTGCCTGATAGCGGTCGTTGCTCATGTAATTGACCAACTGGATGGCAGCGTATGTGCCATCGGCAAATCGGTACAGCATCACGTTGTCACGCATCGTGTAAATCGGCGGCATGATAAGGTTGTCGGGCAATGTTCCGATGTTCACATCGAGCCACTTGCTTGCCTCCTTGTTCACATATCCCGGAGCATACACGAGATAAAGTTCAAGCATGTGCGACATATCCACGATTATCGCCTCCTCGCTGTATTCGTCCCTCACCCATTTCCCCTCGCTCGGCATGTCAGCCGACAGCAGAGCCTCTATGGAATGGTATGGAGTCATCATCACCTCCGCCCCGTTCGTCTTCACGTCATAGCGATGCAAGGCGAAATCCCACTCGTCGGGCTTCTCCGTCTCGCAATAATCCTCCATGCTGATTTCCGTCGTGCAGATGCTTGGCTGGTCGGCATGCAGATTGATGTATATCCATTGCGTGTAACTCGTGGCATCTATATAATACTGCCCCGACCGCACACCATCCGCAACCGTATGATACTCAATCCTCTCACCGCCATTCTCCGTCTCTTCGGCATCGTCATACAAGCCACCCATCATGTCACATCCCGACAGCACCCCCGACAGGGCTACCGTCATCAATGCGACACAATGTTTAACTCTGTTCATTGCCACCTGCGGAGAAATGCCGTGTTACTCCTTTGGCTTGTTTTCGTTTTCAAACACCTCGTCGAAATCGTCGGGGTTGAAATAAATCTTTGTGCCTCCCTGCATCATCGAAGGAATGTCAAGCACAGCCACCAATTTGCCGTTTGCAATAGTTCCTGTAAAGTCAGTAACATATTCCTTAGCCTCAGCATTGCTTGCCCCGCCACCGTATCGTGGTGCAACAACACAGTTACCCTCTCCTGCGAGCGAGTATGAGCCATCGGCATTCTTTGTCACCGACACCTCGTCATATATGAACTCACCCCATGTCTCGTGCAAGAAAGTCACAGTCGCCGTTTCGCTACCCTTGTTGGCAACAACAGTGATAGTCTGCCCAGCCTCAGCCATATACTTTGGCATATAAAAGAAACTGCCGTATATGCCCCCTGTGTACGTTCCAGCCACAGCCTCATTCGGCATCTTTACTTCGTCTTCATCGCTGCAAGAGGTGAAACCCAGTGCCATTGCAACCACCGCAATAATAGCGGTCAAAAATACTTTCTTGTTCATGTCGTCTTGAATTATTTATAGTTTGTCGTTTTCGCTAATGTTATTTTCGTACAATCTTTCTCTATTTGCAAAACAGAGATTTTCTTTTCGGCTACAAAGTTACGCATTCCCACAGAAACTTGCAATACTTAAATGTAAGTAAATACGTAATTTTTGTCGATGTATTCCAAACTTCTACCTCATTCCTCTATGACATTTCATCCACATTCTTTACTATCCTTATAATTATACAGCATAACATAAAATTGTAGACAAGTCTATACAATCCGCCAATTGTTTACGATTTGCTTGGGCAATAAAATAATTATCAGTATTTTTGCAATGGATTTCTCATATAAAAACAATTAGTGATTATGATACACCATTTTTTATCGGCTGCACGTAGCGCAACAGAACACTTAGAACAGATAGCAGAAAACACTGCTTTTACTTGGTTACCAGCAAAAGCGACATTAACTATCTCTATTTTAGCATTTATAGCAGGTGTCATATCTACCATATACACCATTTGCACTTTCATCTCTCAAAAGAAAACAGAGCGTAACACAGGCTTATTGAACATGAGCGAACAGCGTAGGTTGCTGATTGAAATGATACGCCATTTGTATAGAAACATGGTAGTTTCATACAGCATAGCGGTGAAGATGAAAGCAAAAAACTTCATGGCCTATCCCTCTGAAGAACATCTAAAAAAGATGAGTGTTGAATTAGGAGACATACACCTAAATTTGTTCTACCGCTCTGACAAGGAACATCAAGAGATAAATAAGTTCTATATGGAAGTACGCAACTACAATATGGAACTTGATGTTATATGCGACCATTTCCGCAATCCATACATAGACACTGAGACGAAGGAGAGAGATTTGCGAACATTATGTTTCAAGTGCGACTATCTGACTATGCGCATAATAACAATTCTCAACCTCGTTGTATGGGGCGAAAATCAAGCAACACAAAATTGCTTCCAAGAGGCACGTGACATCATAGAAAAGGAAATCAAAGAAAAGAACTCTATGCCGGGTATTGCCTATACCAAAAACTTCAAGCCATACGACAACCAAAATTCTTTCTATGCCAAGGAACTGTTTGCCAATGACACAGAGAATTTCTTGAATGGCTTTAACGAAAATGTCAACCACGAATGCGGCACTAACAGCGAAGGTGCTGAGAAAATCCACATGATAACACTACGCCAGAGATAACAAAGATTATCATAAAGCATATTGCTAAAAAGCAGGTACGGAATTAACCGCACCTGCTTTTTTAGCAATATCTGTAAATCAACTTGATTACCATATAGGCTTAAATGGCTCAGATTTAACCATAACATCATTGACACATCCATGAAGGTCTGTATTCTGTGTTGTGTCAATCTTCAGCACAGGCGCACCTTCGCTGAGGTCAAGACTACCCAACTCAATTCTGAACACAGAGAACTGATAAGCGAGTCCGAAATAGTAGATGAGATTTTTGCTGTCTGCCACACTACGCCACTGAGTAGAAGAAAGATTTGGCGACCCCTCCAACTCATAGCCCAACGGCACAGCCACATTGTTAAGCACACTCAGCACCTCTGCTGCTGCTGCCTTATAGTCAACGTTGCTTGGCACATGCTCGATAAAGAAGGATGCACGAGCAAAACGGTCGGGGCTGCGCACTGTTCCGGGCAAAGAGTTTGCACCTCCCACCTGCTTCCAGTAGTTGTTTATTGCTTGTATCTGTTCAAATGGTGGGTCATTAGTCAGCACACGGTAGTCACGTGAAACGAAAACGTCCAGTTTTCCATGCTGAAATTCCATAACCAAAGTATTGCCCGAGCGGTCTGTAATTGCCCAATGCAGCGCTGCGGTAGTACCTTCGTCAAACGTCTCTCCATAGATGCCGAATTCATTCTCTTGCAACCACTGATACACCTCGTCCACAGTTTCGAAATTGTCAAGGAAATAACTAACAAATACCGCCAAACTCATAGAACGCAATTTGCCGTCAGCAGATGTACGATAAACAGAGCCTTTGCAGAACAGAGCGTTCATAATCAAGCCCTTCTCATTCATGCCCTCTGTCACACCTCCATCGTATGACACAGCCAACACCGAACCATACTTTGACTTCCACTGATAGGTATTTCCCGACGGCATACCCTTCTTCTCCATACCCCTTGGATAAACATAGAGGTTAGTCGGGATTGGTGTACGCCAATCAAGAGTGCGCCCTACAAGTGTCAGACTGTCCTGCCCCAAGAAAACCACTCGTGAGCAAGAAAACGCATTGCCGCATCCGAGCAGCAAAGCGAACAAGAAAAGAAATAAACGATTTTTCATAATACATATTATAAACAAACACTAATTCTCTGCTTCTCACATTGTATTAAAGCGACAGCGACAATCGTCAATACACTCTAAATCCAATAATCTTGCGCACTTCTCTCAGCGTGGCAGCAGCACTTTCCCGTGCTTTCTCCGCCCCCATGCGCGCCACCTTATCCAAAAGTTCCTGATTGCTCTTATATTCGAGTATGCGCTCACGAATTGGGGCAAGGGTTGCTACAATGTCCTGCGCCAATTGCTTCTTCATGTCGCCATAGCGAATGGTCATGTCATTCCATTTCTCGTTGAAATAGTCGTATGTCTCTTTTGTAGAGGCTATCTCCATAAGAGTGAAGAGGTTCTGTATCACCTCTGGCTTCTCTTGGTTTGGTTCTGTTGGGCCAGAATCAGTCACGGCTCTCTTCACCTTCTTTTCAATAGATTTAGCATCTTCATAGAGATATATGCAGTTGCCTTCGCTCTTGCCCATTTTACCCGACCCGTCCAGTCCGGGGATTTTGATTGCATGGTCGCCAAAATAGAAGTTCTGAGGCTCGGGGAAGAAGTCAACGCCATAGATATTGTTGAAACGTCGTGCGCACTTGCGAGCCATTTCCATGTTCTGCTCTTGGTCCTTGCCCACAGGCACTTTGTTGGCACGATGCTGAAGAATGTCGGCAGCCATTAAGGTTGGGTAAGTGAGCAGACCAGCATTCACATTGTCGGGCTGCTTGCGCGCTTTCTCCTTGAATGTCGTCACACGCTCCAATTCGCCAAGGTAGCAATTCATATTAAGGTAGAGATACAATTCTATTGTCTCGGGAACATCGCTCTGAATGTAGATAGTCGATTTCTCGGGGTCAATGCCGCAGGCAAGGTATTCTGCCAAGATAGTACGTGCCGAGTTCTGTATGTCTTCGGGTTTAGGATGCGTTGTGAGGGAATGCCAATCGGCTATGAAGTAGTAGCAGTTGAAGTCTTCCTGCATCTTCACAAAATTCTGTACTGCTCCGTAATAATTGCCGAGGTGGAGGTTTCCTGTTGGGCGAATGCCACTGAGAACAATCTGTTTCATCGTCTTTATGCTTAAATTTTATGCAAAGATAAGCATTTTCGTTCATTCTAAATGCGTTTTGCAACCAAATAAATGCAAATGCACATAAATGTCAAGGCTTCGGACAACGGCACGGCAAGCCACAAACCGCTATCGCCAATCAACGACGGCAGCAGCAGAAACGACGGCACAATGAGCAGATAGCCACGCAATGCCATGAAAAGAGTAGATGCACGTGCCTGTTCCAATGCCTGATAATAGCCTATCAGCACAAGATTTAGAGAAAAGAAGATGAAACTCAACGAAAACAGAGGAAAACCATCAACGGCTATCTGATAAGCAGGAACTGACGGACTGAGGAAGCATCTGATTAGCGGTTGGCAAAAGAACATTCCGAATGCCACAATTGGCAAAGAACAAAGCGTGGCAACAACGACAGAGAGACGAAATGTGCGACGAATGCGCAGAGAATTGTGCGTGCCATGGTTATAACTGATAATAGGCAACGCCGACTGCGCCACAGCACTGCCGAACATGAATACCAGCGGAAAGGTATAGCACGCCACAGAATATGCAGCCACTCCATCCTCGCCCAACCTGCTCATATACATAAAGTTGCCAACAATCATCATGCACGACAATGCCGTCTCGCCAATAAAAGTAGAGAAACCAACCTTTATCATATATCCAACATTGCGCATCGTCAGTTTTAGGCTTGTCCGTGACAGTTTCAGCCGATAGAGCCTCAACGTTTTAGCACGGCAAAGAAGATAGTAAATCGCCATTACTGCACTGACACCACAGGCAATAGAGGTGCCGACAGCAGCCCCCTTGATGCCCATTCCGCAAGGAAAGATGAAAAACCAGTCGAGAATGATATTGACCACAGAACCAACAGCATTGGCTATCATAGCGAAATTGGGAGACCCGTCAAGCCGAACAATAAAAACGCCAATAATAGATATTATGCAAAATATGAGTGCCGGCATCACATAATAAAGATAATCAATGATATACGGCATCAATCGTTCAGACCCGCCAAACATGAAAGCCACTTCACGAGGGAACGCATAAACCAGCGCCGCAACAAGCAACATCAGCACCGTTGCCACAATCACCGCTTGCGTCACATTGATGCAAGCAGCTTTCTTATTTCCCTGCGACAGATGGATTGCCGCCACAATGCTTGCGCCGCTTCCGAACATCATCGCTATGCCTGTCGAAATCTGAAAGAGAGGCGCCGCAATGTTGATTGCCGCCAATGCGTCACTGCCAACGCCTTGCCCCACAAAAATGCCGTCAGCCAACGTGACAATGGCCCAAAACAGCAATCCCAACAGCATAGGAATAAAAAGTTTCACAAACAATCGGGGAATGTTTGTCCTGCCAAAATCAATGGAATCTCTCTGCATCGTTTCTCTACGTCTAAATAAATGGGGTGCAAAGGTAGCACTTTTTCATTTATTATAGAATTTTATAGGCACTTATTTCTCACATCCATACGCTTTGCGATGATGCGCAAGCAATGCTCACTTTACCCTAATCTTTACGGGGTGGTCAATACTCCCCTTCCACTCCTCTAACGAGGCGAACCACTCCGTTGCCGAATGGTAGCCCTTGTCCTCCTTGTCTGCACAGAAACTGACATAATAGCGGATTGCGGCATCTTTGCCTGCATTGAGAACATACAGATAGTTTAGTTCATCTTCTTTAGCCTCCACAATATATTCCGTCGGCACATACACCGCCAAACCCACCGGCTCGGGAGGCCATTGCTGCTTCTTGCCCATGTCGGGATAGTCGCATCCCCATGAGGCGGCGATGCCGTCGGCACGCAAGATGCCCTCTGACTGATGCCCACGGCGCACCGAGTCGTCGGCTGTCACACCCACTTTCTGAACGCCAGTACAGAAAGGTTTGTCAAGCATTTTATCAAATATGACGTCGACCTTCAAGTCACGGTGGCCAGCATAGAGAGAGTAATACTGGTGCATATTATATAATGTGCCATCCTCAGCCTTCGTCCCAAGGTCATACACCTCCACCACTGTTCGCAACGCCCCAGCCGTCACCACTCTCTGCCCTCTCACCTTCACATCTGTCCAGTTCTCGGGTTTGCCGTCTTTCCAGTCCTTGAACGAGCCGCACCCAATGGCATTGCCAGCCCACAGCACATCCACTCCATAGCCTTCAGCCAACTGCTCCACCGAGGTATAAAACTGCGTTTCGGGCAATTCTATCCGCCTAAACTTCTTGCCATAGAGGTCGATGTTCTGCCTATGGTCGAAATATATTCTGTAGCCCGTCAGTTCCGACTCTATCGTAATGCCATGCATATAGATGTCGTTGAAGAGGAAACTGCTGCCCGACGCCTCAACTTTCATCACATCGGGATGCTTGTCCTGCTTGTCACGGATTTGAAGGGCGGTGTAGATGCGTGGCTCTACACGGCTCTCCGTCTCTTTCGCCAGCAGTTCCACATCAAACACTTGTGTCTCACCTGCCTTTATGTCTGCAAGGAAAAACACCTCATCCACCAGCAAATCTCCGTCCATATCGTCCAACTGGCACGGCACTTCCCTGCCCTGCAAGGTCACTTTCGCCCCTCGCACTTCAAAGCCTATCTTTTTGACCTCCGACAATTTTACCGTCACGGGGTCATTCACTTTGTCCACGCTCCAATCATTCGTGACTGTCACTCGCACTGTTTTCACTTGTGCCGATGCCACCAACGCCCACAGCAACACCGCCAATAAAAGAACCGATTTTTTCATTTCTCATCCTCCTTTGCCATGCACAAAGATAGGGGAAAATCCCTACACCGCAAAGAAATCCCTACAATTATTATCGTTTTTCCCATTTGCGAGTTTCAAATTAATGCACTAACTTTGCAAACATCAAACAAAGAAAGCAAAGACAAAACCATAAAACACTATAAGTTATGAAAAAGTCCATTACACTATTATGCACTATCGCAACACTGGCTATATGCTTCACATTCACATCGTGCATGAATGAAGACGTTGGAGAATCTATCGTTCTTTCAGGGCAATGGAGAGGTGACTGGGGAATGTACTATGAATTTCCAGACCGTTACGGTCGCATATACAGATACGACTCTTTCGACACCGACATAGTGTTCTATCCCCAATATGACTATGCTACTTATGGCTACGGCTACCAAGTAGACTGGTATGACTACGGTCCTTACGAAAGACTTAGTTTCCGCTTCACATGGCGCATAGACAACGGCATTGTCCGCATCTACTACCCCGGCTATCCAGAGTACGACACCTACATACGCTCCTACCGTCTTGACAACGACTATTTTTCGGGCTACATTGGCGACAGCAGCACACGATTCCGTCTCAGCAAAATCAGAGACTACTATGACTGGAGTTACTACTACAACTATGACTACCACCAATGGGAATGGGGCTACTATTACGGCAAAACACGCAGTGCTGACAGCGAAGAAACAACCGTATCACCTGACGCACAAATCATAAAGATAGGCAACAGATATACGGAATGACAAAGAGTGATGACGAGGCAATAGACACACGGCACAACAAAAAATGTGGAGGCATGGGAAACCTCCACATTTCTTATTATAGACACTTTCCTATCCCTTCAGCACATACACCTTAGTGCTTCTCACGCCCTCATGCCCTATGCCAGTGGAAGCGTCTTCGCTAAATTTGCGGAGTTCTATGCTCGCCACACTTCGGCTCTGCCCAGTCATCTTGGCATAGGTAGCCACTCGGATATAGGCATGCTCTTTCAGATAATTTTTGAGCATGGCGAGACGCTCATCGGCAGTGGTCTTCACCTCGGCTATCTCTGAAACGTCGCCCACTTTCTCCAGCACGATACGCTTTTTCAAGTCACGCACCCAGTCACGGTCAGCGCTGAACGTTATCTTCTTGATAGTCACATCGTTTGTGTTGTAGCGGTCTTCGCCGCTCTTTATCTCCTCAGCCTTCACTCCGTCTTTCATTCCCAATGAGATATAGAACACTCCGAGACCATCGACCTTTACGGAATGACCAATCTCAATGTAACTGGTCAGTCTATCGACGAGACCTTCAATTACGCCACGGGTTGTTCCGGCATTGAAGCCCGTCAGATTTGCTATTTCCTTTACGAGTTCGTCCGTACTGATGACAGGGAAATGGTCTGCCTTCGGATAAACCTTGCGCTTGCCCTCTCCTGAGAGGTCTGGCAGTTCTCTGAATTTGTACTGCATAATTCTGTTTTGATTTTTAAGTGATGTTGATAAAAGCCAATGTCTTTCATGGGCAAAGATAAGCATTATAAACCGATTGGCAAAACTGAGACTGATAAAATATAAGTTATATTTTATAAAACATAGGTTAAATTTTGATAAATATAAGTTTAATTTTATAAAATATAACTTATATTTTAAGAATGCACACGGCTGAGAGGGGATATGGATGCTGATTTATGCCCGAAATAATTATTGAGCGTCATCCATGTCGCCCGACCGCTCTGCCCCGTCTGGCTTAGCCCTTTTCCTGTGTTTTTTAAGCCGTTTTATTCCTTCTGCACCTAAAATTGTCAAACCACCATACTGGGCGGTTTTGGCAAGTCCGAAGAAAAGAACCCACAATGCGCCTTTCAGCGATGTGCTGATGGGCAATGCCATTTGGGCAAAGGAAATGATGTAGAATGGGATGCATGCGGTCAGAACGATTACTCCCGTGCGAAAAGAAAGTTTGGAAAGGCGGGTACTGACCGCCTTTCCAAATTGTTGAAAGAATGTTCTGACATTCATTATATAAATGTTATTTTCGAGAGTATAAAAACGTGATTTACGCAAGTATATAAAAGCGATTTACGCAAGGAGGCAAATCACTCCTCCACGTCGCCGAAATAGTTGGTATCTGCCAATTTGAGGAGATACTGCCCATACTGGTTTTTTATCATCGGCTGAGCCAACTGGCGCAGTTGGTCGGTCGTTATCCACCCTTGGCGATAGGCGATGCCTTCGAGGCATGCTATTTTCAGACCTGTGCGTTTTTCAAGAACTTCTATGAATGTTGACGCTTCGGAGAGAGAGTCGTGTGTGCCTGTGTCGAGCCATGCGAAGCCTCGTCCGAGGAGTTGCACTTTGAGGTTATGCTCGTTCAGAAACTCTTGGTTCACTGTTGTTATCTCCAATTCGCCACGTGCCGACGGCTTTATGTTCTTCGCAATCTCCACAACCTTGTTTGGATAGAAATACAGTCCTACGACGGCATAGTTGCTCTTTGGGTGCTGCGGCTTCTCCTCGATAGAGAGACAGTTGCCCTCTTTGTCGAACTCGGCAACGCCGTAACGCTCTGGGTCTTGCACCCAGTAGCCGAAGACGCTTGCCTTTCCCTTTTCGGCATTGGCAACGCACTCTTTCAGCATGCCCGAAAAGCCACGTCCGTGGAAGATGTTATCGCCCAGCACGAGGCACACGTCATCGTCGCCAATGAACTTCTCGCCAATGATGAAAGCCTGCGCAAGTCCGTCGGGAGAGGGCTGCTCGGCATACTCGAACCGCACTCCGTAATCCGAACCGTCGCCAAGCAGACGCTTGAATCCCGGCAGGTCGTAAGGAGTGGAGATAATGAGTATCTCCTTTATGCCAGCCAGCATCAGCACAGATATTGGGTAATAAACCATTGGCTTGTCGAAGATTGGGATGAGTTGCTTGCTCACTCCTTTTGTTATGGGATACAGACGTGTACCCGAACCGCCTGCGAGAACTATTCCTTTCATTGTTGTCCTTTTTAGATTACATGCGCCACACCATTCCTGCCCAAGTATATCCTATCACTCCAATGGCAGAATGGGAACATAGTGCAAAATTACTAAAAACTGTCAAATGTCGCAACTTTTAGCCTATCTTTTTCACACATTACTCACCAAGTCACACATCCTCTACCCTTTTGCCTCACTGACAAAAAGTCCCCACGCAATCACTGCGTGGGGTACTCCATAAAATATTTATTAACCAGATAAAGCACGGTGTCTCACGACATGCTCATGCGCTTGTTTCTTAAATGGAAAAAATTGCGTTCTTTGCCAAACACACTCCATCGCACGCATCATCACACGCTACTTATCCTTAGGCATTTGCCCCAAATGTTTTAGTGTATAGACACAAAAAAAGTGGAGAATCTTTTGCTCGTCCACTCTTTGAGGTCTTCGCTACCTAATTACATTGAACGAGCAACGAAAAACCTCCACATTGATGATATATTCACTGGCATTTACTCTAAACAATGACCACACAATCCATGCTGTCATGCTAAAGAAATGCATTGTTTCTTCATCATCCAATGCGGTATTTATCGCTGCATGTCCTTGTATGTAATCTGAAAGTTGCGAAGTTTCAAAGAGTCAAGAACAAGCGCCAATAAACGCCATTACTATATGTCTGTCACCTTTTTCACCGCCCTCTGCCCTGTCAGCATAAGTCCAGTTTCCAATTTGACATGGCAAAGATAAACACTTTCTAACTATGTGCCAAACTTTTCAACGTTTTTTATACAAAAAGGAACGGCATGAGATAAACTCGCTGCCGTCCCTTGGTATGATTGCCCTATGGAGTTATCGCAACTGAGGGCAATCGCTAACAAAGAAATATAATAATAACTATGCGTGTTCGTAAGCCGTCTCTCCATGCTCGTAGATGTCGAGACCCTCGTCCTCAATGCGTGCAGGAACACGGAGACCGTGAACTTTGTCGAGGACTTTGAAGATGACGAAGCCAATGCTGACTGCCCATGCGCCGACGACGAGAGCGCCGAACACTTGAGCGCCAAGGAAGTTCCATGTGTGGTCGCCATAGAATACACCTACCATGGTGTCGTCAACCTCGCCTGTGGCGAAGAAGCCTGTGAGGATAGTGCCAAGCACACCGCAAACGCCATGTACGGAACTTGCTCCCACAGGGTCGTCGATATGGAGGATGTGGTCGATGAACTCTACAGAGAATGGCATGACGATACCAGCGATGACACCGATGATTGCTGCACCGCCAACGCTGACGAGGTCGCATCCGTCGGTTATGGCTACGAGACCTGCCAAGACGCCGTTGAGCGTGAGAGACAGCGACGGTTTGCCATACCGTAGCCATGAGACGATGAGAGTGGCTGCACCTGCCGTGCAGGCAGACATGTTGGTTGTGAGGAATGTATGTGAAATGGCAAGGCTATTAGCTTCTCCGTATGCAGCAAGTTGAGAGCCGGGGTTGAAGCCGAACCACCCGAACCAGAGGATGAACACGCCGACTGCGGCAAGGCTGAGAGAGTGGCCCGGAATGGCACGGCTCTTCTTGTCCTTGCCATATTTGCCACGTCTCGCCCCAAGCACTGACGCACCAACGAGGGCGAGCCATCCGCCTACGGAGTGAACGACGGTAGAGCCTGCGAAGTCGTGGAACCCTGTGCCGAAAACATCGTGCATGAATGTTCCTTCGCCATTGTCGTTGAGCCAGCCTCCGCCCCAACTCCAATGTGCTTGTATGGGATATACGACGATGGAGATGAGGAGGGAATATATAAGATACATTGAGAACTTTGTACGTTCAGCCATAGCACCAGAGACGATGGTTGCCGCCGTGGCACAGAAGACGGTTTGGAACATAAGGAAACCCTCGACAGGAAGCCCGTCGTCACGCTTCATGAAACTGAGGTCGCCAAAACTTGGCATACCCATAAATCCTGCTCCGTCGCAGCCGAACATTACGCCGAAACCCACGAGCCAAAAGCAGACGGAGCCGAGCATGAAGTCGCAGAAATTCTTCATAAGGATGTTGGCGGTATTCTTCGAGCGTGTGAAACCAGCCTCGCAGAGGGCGAAACCGGGCTGCATGAAGAATACGAGCATTGCTGCCAAGAGCATCCAAACGGTGTTGAGCGACGTTTCCGCCACGGTGTCTGTGCTGGGAGCAACCTCCTCGGCATGGGAGAATATGGGAATGAGAAGCAAGGAGGCTATGAGTGCAAGCCTCTTAATATCAATCTTTTTCATGTGTGTATTGTGTCGTTTTGTGTTTGTGTTGTCGTTACTTTTTGTCTCTCAAAACGGTATCGCCGTTCTCGCCAGTGCGGATGGAGTAGGTGTCTATGACATCGCTCACGAAGATGCGACCGTCGCCGATTTCACCTGTGTGTGCCACCTTTAGAATGACCTTGATGGTAGGCTCTAAAATGACATCGCGGCAAACGATTGTCAGTGCCATGCGTTCTATCGTGTCGGTGTTGTAATGCACTCCACGGTAGATGCGTTCCTGACGGCTCTGCCCGATGCCATGTACATCGTGATACTCGAACCAGTCGATGTCGGAGTTCAGCAATGCCTCCTTCACTTCCTCGAACTTTGTTTTGCGGATGATTGCTTCAATCTTTTTCATAACTGTATTTGTGTTATATGAGTGAATATAAAGTATTAAAAGGCGATAGGATATTGGGTAAGAGATTGCATGGTTACTTGTAACCAGCCGAATGGCATAACCTCTAACCTTATAACCTCTAACTTAATCAGAACGAAACTCCTGCTGTAAAGAAGAGGCTCTGCGTGCTTGGATTGGCAGTGATTGCTCCAAAGAGAGGGAGCGAGAATGTAGGGGTTATTTTGATTTCTTTGGTTGCCTGCAAACTGACATTTGTCACGGCAAAGCCCGAAGCATCGGCGTAATAATCAGTAGCGTATGGCACTGCACCCAAAGTGAAGCCCCATTCAATGCCACCAAACGTGAATGGCACGCCAACCTCAACGTATGAGGAGTAAGCACGCTTGCCCGACTTGCTCTGCCCGTCTGCACCTGCGAAGTTCGTGAACCAATTGAGCGAAAGAATGCCGAAGTCATAGCCAACGTTTGCTTCGAAGACGTGTGCTGTCTTGTTGGCATCGTAGAGGAAGTACTTTACAGGACAATTGCTGCTGCCATTTACACAATAATAATCTGTAATGCCAACTGTAAAACCTCCGACTGAATACGCCAAAGTGAAGTCCAATTCCTTTGTGTCGTCTTTGCTCACAAAGCCGTAAGACCCCCACGCTGTGAGACTTAACCCCTTGTAGGCAACACCTACTGAGGGTTGAATTGCGGCAGATCCCATGTCCTGACCACGCCAAATGTAATTAGAAACGAGGTCTGCACCAACGGTTGCCTCTACTTTGTCCTGTGCATTTGCCATGAAAGGCAATGCCAATGCCGCACATGCAGCACACATCTTAAACAATCTGTTCATACCTTAATGATTTTGTTTGTTAATAAATAATGTGTTTGTGTCTCAAATCAAAAATGATTACCGTATGGCGCAATCGTCAACTATGGGTTTGTCGTGTTGCATTATGTGTTTGTGTTGTGTCTATCCTTGCGCCACCGGCAATCATTTTGCTGTTTGACAATACAAAGATACTTACTTTTTAATATATAAAACAAATGTTTTGCTTACTTTTTGCTTTTATTTTTACATTTTCATTGTTTTTATGCTCTTTTGACTAAATATACAATACTTTTATGCTGCAAAGGCTGTATCTATTAACCCTCATACAAGAAAAGAAAGCAAAAAAATCGCCTCCGACCTTAGATAAGGTGGAGGCGATATATTTGCAGTGATTTTTATGTCAACAGTAATAACAGGAATTTATGAGCATTTTATTACTTGACCTATGCGTAGGACAGAGTTTGATTTCAATCCATTAAGTTTTTGCAGTTTTGCCACTGTTGTGCCATGTTTGCGAGCAATTGAATATAATGTGTCACCAGACTTCACGGAGTATGAGCGTGATTTAGACGTACGCTGTTTGGGTGCAGCGGCTTTAACGCTTGGGGCTGCATCATTGGATGATGTCTCGACTGATGCTACTTCCGTGTTGTCATTTGCCATAACCATTGCCGCTTCTTGCCTATGATCTTCTGCTGTGATATTACTTGCTGTACGTGCTGCGGCAGATGTGCTTGCCTTGGAAATAACACCATTGCTCATGCTATAGAAATCACCTGTAACATCTTGGTTCTCAAAGTCGAACATGAGAGCAGGATCGATAGGCTGACCAAGCAGTCGAGTCTCAAAATGCAGATGTGAGCCGTATGAACGCCCCGTGTTTCCACCAAGTCCGATTGGCTCACCTGCACGGACAATCTGGTCTTTTTTAACAATCTGCTTGCTCAAATGTCCATAAAGAGTTTCCAAGCCATTAGGGTGACGAATGACGATATAATAGCCGTAGCCTCTAGCATTGAATTTGCAGATACGAACTTTACCGTCGAAGGCTGCACGGATTGTATCACCAATATATACCTTGACGTCAAGTCCTTCGTGCCTTCTACCCCAACGTGGACCAAACTTTGAGTTTATTTTGCGGCTTGGAGTAGGCATGCAGAAACCTCGAAGGTCTATTTTATGGTTGGCAGGAACATGACCGCTACACTTTCTGATTTCGTCTGTCCAGTCAGTGTATATATCAGCAGCAGGGTTTGCCAAATCAACAGCCCTTACGGTATTGTTCAATTTTACGTTGTGGATGTCTTTCAGTCGCTTGTCTGACGGCGCCTGACGAGCGATTTTATCCTGTGCGAAACCACCAAGGGCTGTCATTGAGAGCAGCACTATGCTAAGCGATTTCTTGATTGTTGATAAATTCATTGGTTAAGGTTTGTTTTAGGTGTAAAATAAATTAAAGAGGACAATCTTAATACTCATCATTGGCATACAGATACTGCATATTGCCCGGAGTGTAGTCGAATATCTCCTCTGGTTTGAAGAAGCGGTTCAGTTCGATGACCGCATTCTCGGGAGAGTCGGACGTGTGGATGATGTTCTCTTGAAAACTCATGCCGTAATCGCCACGGATTGTACCGGGTGCAGCCTTACGTGAGTTGGTGCATCCTGTCATGGTGCGTACTGTCTCCACGGCATCGACGCCTTCGTAGCAGCAGCAAATGACTGGGGCAGCCATCATAGAGTTCTTGATGCGCTGGAAAAAAGGCTTGTCAGCGAGGTGAGAATAGTGTTCGTTAAGCAGTTCGTCGGTAAGTTGCATCATTTTCATTCCTGCAAGGCGTAAGCCTTTACGCTCGAAACGAGCAGTTACCTCGCCTACTATTGCACGCTGTACTGCACCGGGCTTCAATATTACAAGTGTTTTTTCCATCGGCTTGTTATGATTGTCTCGTCCTTTTTGTTATCTATTCTTTTATTTGTTTGCAAAGCACATAATATGCTACAAACTTTTAATATTCATTGCAAAGGTACGGAAAATTATTGGGGCGTACAACAATGTACATGATAAATTATGTTTTTTTTACATATCGAGGCATTTCTTCACTTCTTCTTCAGTTTCAGTGAGTTTATTTTTGCAGTATTCGACCAAAGACTTGGCTGTCTTCAGATTTTTAGCCAATGAGTCAATGTCCATTTCGCCGTTTTCTATCTTAGCAACAATCTGCTCCAATTGTTTTACGGCTTTTTCGTATGTCATTTCTTTTTCCATGTTACAGTGGATTTTATAGTTCCTGATGCTAAAATTGTCTCGATTATGTCTCCGTTATTTATGCTGTCGGACGTTCTGATTGCCTTACCATTTATGCGTGTGATGCTGAAGCCGAGTTGCAGGATACGGCTGGGGTCAGCATATTGCAATTTGCTGTCAATCAGTTCTATGCGATGCTTTTGCTTGGCGATGGTCAAAGGGGTAAGCAAACCTAACTGAGTATGTAGCATCTGCACTTTGTTTCTTTGGCTTTCAAGGCGTTGCATGCTTTTACTGTTGAGGATTACAAGAAGTTGCTGCAAGTATGTCTCCTGCTTTGTTTTGATAGCGGTGAAAAGCATTGGGATTTTTTCGGCAAGTTGGCTGAGACGTGCAGAGTGGCTGAGGAGGAGTTTGTCGGCGGCGTGCGTGAGAGCATTTGCCAGATATTCGATGTTGTTCAGTTCCTCTTCTTGATGATGAACGATGAAATCGGCTGCCGCCGTGGGGGTCTTGACACGAGTGTGGGAAATGAGGTCTATGATTGTGTCGTCACGCTCATGACCTATGCCTGTGATGATTGGCAGCGGAAACTGTGCCACGTTCTCTGCAAGTTTCAGCGAATCGAAACCGCTTAGGTCAGAGGTGGAGCCTCCACCACGGATGATGACTACAATATCCCATTCGTCACACTGCTCTGCAATGCGATTCAGCGCAGAAATCACACTGTCTTCCACATCTTTTCCCTGCATGGTCGCCTGAAACAGTTGGGTATTGAAGGCTAATCCTCTTTTGTTACTATGCAGTTGGTTGCAAAAGTCGCTATATCCTGCGGCAGTGGCGGATGATATGACGGCTATGCGTTGCAACAGTCGCGGCAAAGGAAGTTCCTTGTTCATCGTCTCCACCCCCTCTTCCCTAAGAGTACGGAGTATCTCCTGCCGTCGCCTTGCGATGTCTCCGAGGGTGTAGGTGGGGTCAATGTCTGTCACGTTAAGAGAATAGCCGTACATCTCGTGGAAGGTCACTTGAACCTTTACCAACACCTGCATTCCGGCAGCAAGCGACTGTCCTGTGGTACGTTCAAACATTGGTTTTATGATGAACCACTTGTTGGCCCACACCTGCGCTCTCGCCTTGGCAATCAGTCCATTGCCGTCGTCTTTCTGTACGAACTCCATATAGCAATGCCTATTCACGTGGAGTTCGCTTATCTCGGTGCGTATCCAGTATTCGTCATATAGCATCAACTCTAATGTCTGCCGCACGAGGTTATTCAGTTCGTATAGTGTAAGTGTGGTCATATCTTGGGACGCTTGCCGTTCAGAATGTTCATAAATGCGTCAAAGTCTCGGTCTATATGGCTCAGTTCATACTGCTCTACATTTAGCGAGAAACGTGCTGGCAGGTCTTCAAGTCCGAAATATACCTTGGTGAAACTGACCATGTTGAAAGCCATATCATTGTGGCGTTTGATGATAGCCATACAGCATTTTCTTGCAACAGTCTTGTCCTCTATCAATTTTAGAGTCTTGAATATCATGTAGTATGACGATGGAGAATCAACCTTCAGCAGGATAGACAAGCGCGTTATATCGTTGTCAATATGAAAAGCCTTAAACATCTCCCTCATCTGCTTCTCTGTACGCAGATGAGGAATCATCATGTTACATAGTTTTACTATGGATTGTGGATGAGTTTCTTTCAGATAAGCATATAATTGCTCTACATTTTTGCCATTGAACCTCAATGTTTCAGCGTCAGCCAAATGCTCAATGGCAACTACACAACTAATAAATGCAGTCCTTTTATATATAATAATGTGTAATAATGCTTCCCAAAAAGCATTATTATCCAACTCTGACAGCACTTCCTCCCTCATGACACGCTCCATTCGCCTGAACTCCATGTTGCTGAGACTACCTAACATTTTGTTCATGCCGCCCCAGTCACGTGTACTGACGATTTGTAGCATTATTTCTTTGTGATCCATGCTGCAATCTGCGAGTTGCATTAGTGGAGATGGAGGGGATTGAACCCTCGTCCAAACAAGGAAGCCATACGCTTTCTACATGCTTATTCTTGCCTTCGGTTTTCGTGATGCAGCAAGACCAAGACCACCAACTGCACCCTTATCCTCTTAGGTTTCATCAGCAGAGCGAGGCATCCACTGACTATTTCCGATTTTATAGCACCGCTGGTCAGAACGCATCGGAACAAGTTGCTTTCTGGGCGATGTCTCGTTCCCTCGCCTTGCAAGGGAATAATGCTAATCTACTGTGCTTCGATTAAGCAGCGAGAGCGTAAGAAGTTTCGCCAATTAATTGTTTGATGTCTGATATTATAGAGAGGGGCATCGACTCTCTGCATGCTTACGCACCACCTCATCTTGCTGTCAAATCCAGTCATCCCCGATTGTTTGCCTATATGCCTTTGGGGCATGTATGAGCGTTTCGCAAGGTTCGCTAACCATTGTTGAGTCTCACTTACAGTGGCAAGACATTGTGATTTTGTGCTGCAAAAGTACAGCGTTTTTTTTGTGTGGGCAAATTTTTAGCAGAGAAAAACATTTTTAATTGAAAAATGCCTGAATTTTCTGTTTTTCTCCAGCTACAACGATTATGTCGCCCTCGTTCAGCAATGTCGTAGGATCGGGATTAGTACGGATGCTATCGGTGGAATTGCCGATGCCTATGACTATACAGCCTCCTTTTTCCCTTATGCCCGATTTCTGTATGGTTTTGCCACATATAGGAGAGTCAGCAGTTATGGTGTAGTTGTCAAGAATTATGCTGGTGTTACTGTTGCGCTTGTTGTCTTCCGAGGTCGCCATGCTTGTCTGCATGAGGTCTTGGAAAGCGGCGATATCGGTATCGGAACCTGCGATGATGATGCGGTCATTGGGGAAAATTCTATTGCTTCCACCGGGTATGTTGATATTCACCCCACCACGTATTATGCGGACGATGCTTGCTCCAGTTTTGTTGCGGATATAGAGGTCTTTTAGCGCCTTGCCTGCAAAGGCTGTGTTTTCAGGCACTTCTATCTCGGCAATCCTTATGTCGAGAGTGAGGAGAGAATCCGCCACCTCCTTTTCTAATCCTCGTTTGGATTCGGCAAGCCTTTCTCGGGCATAGAGGTTGTCGTTGAACAGTCGCAGAAATTGGTTGATGCCGGGTGTCATTGCGATTTTCAGCAGCATAAATTTAGTGATACGAACTGGTTGCCTCCTCCATGACGGTACGGATTGGGCAGATGTGCCAGACTTTCTTTTCTCTGTGTTGCCGTCAAGCAGTTTCCTTGTTTCTTCACTCATGTGACGCTCAAAGAATGCAAGGGTTGGGTAAGCAAGACGCATGATGTAAGGAGTAAGGAAAGTCGTTATCACGCTGACAGCTACGACTATTGGGTAGAGGCTTGGCTCTGTGACGTGCAGGTTTTGTCCGAGACTGGCGATGATGAATGCAAATTCCCCTATCTGCACCAGTGAAAAGCCCGATTGCAAGGCGACTCGCAACGGCTGACCCGACAGCAATGTGCCGACACTGCCAAAGAAAATTTGTCCGATGATGACAACAAGCGTGATGACTGTGATAGGAATCCAGTATTGCAAAAGCAATGCAGGGTCAATCATCATTCCGACTGACACGAAGAAGATTGCCCCAAAAATATTCTTCACAGGTTGCACAAGATGTTCAATCCTTTCAGCCTCCACCGTCTCAGCCAGTACCGTACCCATAATGAATGCTCCGAGAGCGCTGCTAAAACCTGCTCCAACAGCCAACAGCACCATGCCGAGGCAAAGACCAATGGAAAAGATTGTAAGCGTTTCGTTGTTGAGATACTTCTTGAATTTCTTTAGAAATGTTGGTATCAATGTGATGCCAAGCACAAACCATAGCAATATGTAAAGAACCAGTTTGCTGACTTGCCACAGCAATTCCGTACCTTCGAACTCATTCTTGACTGCGATAGAAGTGAGCAAAACCATTAGTACCACAGCAAAAATATCCTCCACGATGAGTATGCCGAAACACACGCTTGCAAAACGATGATTGCTCAGCCCTGCTTCTTCTATTGCCTTAAACACAATAGTGGTAGATGACATGCAGAGCATACCGCCAAGGAAGAGTGCGTTCATGCTGTCAAGCCCAAGCAGACGGGCGGTAACAACTCCCGTAATCATCATGCCAGTCACGATTACTCCTGCTCCAATCAGTGCCGTGCTGCCGACTTTCAACAATTTCTTGAAAGAGAACTCAAGACCGAGGCTGAACAAAAGGAAAAGAACGCCAATTTCGCCCCATGTCTCTACGTTTTCCTCATTCGTGACCCACGACTCTCCCAGCATGTGCGGACCAACGAGCATTCCCGCCACGATATATCCCAACACAATGGGCTGTTTGAACAACTTGAATAGAAGGCTCGTAATGCCTGCTGTCAGCATGATGATACAAAGGTCTTGAATCATATATGTCTGTTATGGTTTTGCTTTATAATATATGATATATATAATAATATGTGTAGGCTTGTCTGTTAGTATTCGCTTTCCTCATCCAAATGATTGTTCCACAAATAATGCTGTGTCTCTTTGGCGATGACTCCCGACAAAAACAAAAGAGAGATTAGGTTAGGCACTGCCATTAGCGCATTCATAATGTCCGCCAAGTTCCACACCAGCGAAAGGCTCATAGTCGCCCCTGCGAAAACAAGCAACACAAATACTATCCTGTAAAAAATGATGCTGCGCCGTCCGAGCAGATACTCCATAGCCCTTTCTCCATAGTAACTCCAGCCAAGAATGGTGGAGAAGGCGAATGTTATGATGCCAAAGGTCAAGATAGGCGTGCCGACGTATGGTATCATGCCAAAAGCCTTTTTGGTCAGCATTCCGCCGTCCTCTTGACTTATGGCTGGGTTGGCAATGATGCTTGTCACTATTACCAAACCTGTTATGGCACAGATGATTACAGTGTCCCAAAAAGTTCCAGTTGACGACACAAGCGCTTGACGCACAGGGTTTCGTGTTTGTGCGGCAGCAGCCACGATAGGCGCAGAACCCATGCCAGACTCGTTAGAGAAAAGCCCACGGGCGATACCATATCTTGCCGCCATCATCAGCACTGTACCTGCTGTGCCACCGCCTATTGCTTTCAGAGAAAATGCTTCGTGGCATATCAAAGAAATGGCCTCGCCAAGATAAGTGTAGTTTACGCACAGAATGTACAGACACCCCAACACATACAGCATCGCCATTAGCGGAACGAGTGCCGTACACCATTTGGAAATGCTTTTCACTCCACCAATGATTACAAAGCCTATCAGTGCAGCAAGCGTGAAACCGACTATCATCTTAGTATGTTCAGGGCTGATAAAGTCCTCGCACACCATCGAAAGGTTCTCGCTGATTGCATTCGCCTGCACCGTGTTGCCGATACCGAATGCTGCGATTGATGCAAAGATGCAGAACAGCATGCCGAGCCACTTATATCCCAGTCCGTTCTGAAGGGCATACATAGGGCCTCCCAACATTCTGCCGTCCTTGGTCTTTACTCTGTATTTGATTGCCAAAAGCCCTTCGCCATATTTCGTAGCAATGCCGAACACGCCCGTTATCCAGCACCACAGCACCGCCCCGGGACCTCCAAGACTGACCGCCGTTGCTACACCTATGATGTTGCCTGTCCCAATAGTAGCGGCCAACGATGTTGCCAGTGCGGCAAACTGGCTCACGTCCCCTGCCGAGTTTTTATCCTTAGTAACAGAGAGTTTGATAGCCGTAAATATCTTCCGCTGAGGAAATTTCAGTCTGACAGTCAGAAAGATGTGTGTGCCAAGCAGGAGTACAATCATTGGCCATCCCCATACAAGGCCGCTGATTTGTTCCGTGATGTTCAGTAACTGTTCCATTGTCCTACGTCTTATTTCAAAGCGTTCCACCCCTGCGCCTTCAACTCAAACTCCGCTCCATCGCGAGTGATGAGGGCGCAGCCAAGGTCTTGCTTGGTGATGTGGCCAATGAGTTTCACATCCTCCATCTGCTCAATCTTGTCGTGATCGGCAATGGGGACGGTGAAGAGGAGTTCATAGTCCTCGCCTCCATTCATAGCAGCAGTGGTGAGGTTCATGTTCATCTCCTCACACATCACGGCTGTCTGGTAGTCAATCGGTATGCGTTCCTCATAGATGCGGCATCCGCACTTGCTCTGAGTGCAGATGTGGAGCAGTTCAGATGAGAGTCCGTCGCTGATGTCCATCATAGCCGTGGGGCGTATGCCAGCCTCGCGAAGTCGCAGCACGATGTCACGCCGTGCCTCGGGTTTCATCTGGCGCTCGAGCAGATATTCCCTTCCGCTGAAATCAGGCTGTGATATTGCCATACGCTCGGCATCTGTCTTGGCCGTTTCTATCTGCTTGTAATACACTTCTTTCTCTCTTTCAAGCAGTTGGAAGCCCATGTATGCCGCTCCGAGGTCACCGCTCACGCAGATAAGGTCTGTCTCCTTAGCGCCGTTTCGGTAGATAGCCTTTCCTTTCTCCACCTCGCCGACGACCGTTATGGAAATGGCAAATCCTGTTCGCGAACTGGTTGTGTCGCCCCCTGCTATGTCCACTCCATGAGCGTCGCACGCCAATTGCAGACCTGCGTAGAACTCCTCCATATCCTCAACGCTGAACCGCTTGCTCAGTGCCACGCTGACCGTTATCTGCTTCGGCATTCCGCCCATAGCATAGATGTCGGAGAAGTTTACCATTGCCGCCTTGTAGCCCAGATGCTTCATAGGCAGGTAGGTGAGGTCGAAATGCACGCCCTCCATCAGCAGGTCGGTAGAGACGAGTATGTCCTTATCGTCGCCATAGTTCAACACTGCGCAGTCATCGCCAACGCCATATTTTGTTTCGGGGTTTTTCAACTCGATATGCTTCGTAAGGTGCTTGATGAGACCGAACTCACCAAGAGTGGAAATCTCTGTTGCCATTATTCTTTTACCTTGTTCAATACGCTGTTGCGTGAGTTTTTTATTATAAAATCTTTTATTGCCTGGTCAAATTCTTCGCCCTTATCATTCATAAACTCCACTTCGACAGGTATGACCTTCATATTCTCCAGTCCCCTCAACCGTGTCGCATCCTTCTCGGTGGTGATGATTGTCCGCCCTGCCGCTCTCTTTCGGATGCTCTCAATGTCCTTTTTCGAGAAATTGTGATGGTCGGGGAAACTCATCAGTTCAAACTGAGGAATGATTTTCCTTAGGTCATACACCATCTGCTCTGGCGACGCTATCCCCGTCACGAGCAATGGATTATCTCCCACGTCGCCTATACTGTCGGGGTATTTATAAGTAGTGAAAAACACCTTCTGCCAACTTTCAAGGTCAAGGCTACGAACTATTCCTCGCCTGTCCATCGGGGTAATGTCTTGCGGACACTTTGTCACTATCACGATGTCGGCTCGGTGTCTCCCAGCCTTATGCTCACGCAAGCGACCAGCCGGCAGCAACTGGTCGAAATATATCAGTCGGTGATAGTCCATCAGCAGAATGTTGAGACCTGCCTGCACATACCGGTGCTGATAGGCGTCGTCCAAGATGACCACATCCGTAGGAGGCCTCACGCCCTCTTTCATCAACTCCCTTATACCTCTGCGTCGGTTGCTGTCCACCGCCATGTGGATGTGCGGAAACTTCTGTTTCATCTGATACGGCTCATCGCCAATCTCCTCCATGCTTGTCTCGTCCGTAGCCAATCTATACCCTCGTGTTTTCCGCTTATATCCACGGCTCAACACAGCCACTTGATACTCTTTAGACAAAAGACGCACAAGATACTCCGTGTGTGGCGTCTTCCCTGTTCCTCCAACCGTAAGATTGCCCACGCAGATGACTGGCAACCTAAACGACTGCGATTTGAGCATACCAAAGTCAAACATCATGTTCCTGATGCCTACCACAAGCCCATATAGCCACGCCAGTGGCATAAGCCAATAGTTCACTTTAATATGGTCGCCTTCCAAATGGCTTTACTTTCTTAAATGCAAGTGCAAAGATAAACAAATAATTTTATATTTGGGGATGAAGAGTTTGGATTTAATGCTATTGACAGACGCATTATGGCTATTTTATTGTAATAACATAATAAATTTCTACATTATTGCAGTGTTGCTAAATTGTGATTATCTACATGTAAATTTAACGTCAGTTCGACGCAAAGATATTTATGATCATTGAAGTTCGTCGAGTTCACGTTAAACAGTTTGGCGCTACCCAAACTACCCTTTTACTGTCCAGAACGACAACGGCGCACCGCTGAAATGCCCAGCCGTTCACGATTACAATAGTCAGC
>JAFLUT010000050.1 GCA_022508665.1 Prevotellaceae bacterium
TAATAGTCAGCCAATGCAGATTATCTATGCCGGCGGTTGCCTACTAGTTCGCTCAACCGTTGGAAACTTTTGAGGATAGCCGTTGTCCACTTTTCCGGGCAACGGCTGTCTGTTTTTTCTGCGAAAGTTTCTTTTTGTTAGGGAAAAAATGATTTGCAAATTGATAAAAACGGAATAGGGACAATATCAAAGAGAAGAGGTTTCGAGCCTAATGCTCAAAACCTCTTCTCTTTGATATACATGCTATGACAGCACGTAAACGTTCTTACTTTGCCTGTCTGCAACTTATCTGGCTGGCAGTGTGAGATACCATGGACGTCCCTCTATGCGAGTTTCGCCATACTTCTCATTGATGTATTCCGGCATTTTTATTGTGGCCTTAATGCTCGGAATTTCACCTGCACGCATCTGATAACGCATAAGGTCGTAGAAACGCTGACCCTCAAACATTCCTTCGAGCGCTTCTTCCTCGAGAATTAACTTCTCAACTTCAATCATACGCTTTTTGCGGACATCGTCAGAAGCAAGCCATGCATCATTGGTAGCCAACGCCTCTTCGTAAGCAGCAAGTTCCTGCGGATATGTTATGCACCACTCATCGTACACCGCCTTCTTTTCATCGTACTTATAATCATCCAAATAATTTTGGTATAACATGCGACTTAAATCAAGGGTTGGATCCCACTTCTCTTGCTCACACCATGTTTCATAATCAAGTGGCACTTCAGGTTCTTCCATGAATGCAGGCTTTTCAGGCACTGGAACAATACCCGATGAGTCTGTAGGCAAATAGTATTTTGTATTCAGTTCTGAGAAACCTGAACCTATCGAATGAATACCAATCTGTGCGATTGTTGCGTCTGGAGCAGAATTAGCATTCGCATTGTCTGGATTGTAGAACACCGTTGACGGCCAGATGACGAATGAGCCTGCAGTCTTATTATTCAAAAGAGTATCAGCACTAACAGCATACTGTGGCTCAGTCAATTCAAATCCTTTGATTTTAATTTCACATAGCGCATCGTATTCAGACTGAGAGATTATGCTACGATTGTCCATCACATCTTTTGTAAGACCATACTTCAGCACAGCAAAGGCTGTCTCGGGGAAACCTGCACGGTTAAGCGCCTCTGCCATATGCAGATACAAAATGGTATTGCGATAGAATGGGATATAAGCATTCTTCTGGTCTTCACTCTGGAAAACGTACGAACCATTAGTCCACTTTGCCACCCACGACCTCGAAGCACTGAAATTGGCGTTTTCCTTACTACCCGAATTACTTTCCGTCCTATAAACCGAATAAAGACGCAAGTCTCCAACCATCATAGGGTCACTGTATTCAGACGGGTCTTGAGAGAAATAGTAAATTTCATGATCTGAAGATGAAGGACTTGACCGGTAACAGTACTGCTGATTTGCAGAAATGTCGCGCAGACGAGTAGAAGGCACAACCCAAGGATAGTAGTTGTTCTTATACTGAGAGTTAAACACCGTACGCAGGTCTGAAGTATTACCATAGTAAGTAGATGTGTCGCATGGGAGTATCGCAATGTTCTCAGATGTTACTGATACGCCAAAACGTCCTGTATACGAAACCATAACCCCTGTATGATCACGGTTAGACCACTCTGTAGTATTATTGCGTACACCCCGTTCCTCATTAGGGAAGCAGAAGTATTCATGATAGAGGTTAATAGCATTAACGTAATAGTCTCTTGCTGCATCTGCACCACTCTTGCCATCTTCGTATGTGCCTCTCCAAAGATAAAGTTCTGCAAGAATAGCACGTACTGGCAGGAAGAAATTCTGGCTTGAAACAGGCCATGTTCCATCTAAGGTACCATTAGTGCTAAGCAAATAAGGACGCATCTCAAGGTTAATGGAAGGATTCTTTGCCAACTCCTCCTCAAGGTCTGCGATGCAGAAATCAAGAATTGTTCCCATATCGGCCTTGCTACCTGATGACACGATATTTTCTGCGTCGTCAGCAGTCAACACTGGTTCTATCACAAATGGCACTTCTCCATAAATTTTAGCGAGTTCGAGGTAGCACCAAGCACGGAAGCACTTGACAGCGGCAATCTCTTTGCCATAGTAAGCAGTGCCATGCGTTTTGAGTTGCTCATCCACGTATGCAAGATAAATGTTGCAGTTGTTGATGACATCGTAATAATCGGCTGGTTTATTATAGACATTGTCTGTATCAATGTCATTATTATACAACTGCTGCAAGTCTGTACTTGCCACATCACTATTCACATCCACGAGGTCAGCACGTACCTCGCCCAGCAGAATTGTTCTGTCTGCCAGTTTCTGCATGCGTTTCACGATGCCCATCATCTGATAGACAGAATCCTTCGGTGCGAGGTCGGTAGAAACAAGGTGGTTTTCTGCCGTGAACATGTCTTCGCAGGAAGTAGTGGCTGCTCCCACTCCAAGCAGGAGCAGTCCACATGTTATAATTGATTTTACTTTCATGATAGTAATAGTTGCGAATTAGAGGTTAATCTTAACACCAAGGTGGAAACTACGGCCAGAAGTGAGGTAGCCAGCATCGATGCCCTGCATCAGCACACCATTGCCACAAGACACTTCGGGGTCTGAACCGAGGTACTTAGTCAGCGTAAAGAGGTTGTTTGCCGCAGCCCACAGAGTGATTCCCTGAATATACTCGTTCTGAACTGGAAGTTTGTATGAGAGCGTCACATTCTTCAATTTCAAGTATGAGCCATCTTCAATCCAACGGTCTGAGAAACGGCTGTTACCCATTGGGTCTCCATACACAACCTTTGGAATATCTGTCTGCTGACCTTCAACAGACCAACGACGGTTAACAGCCGTTGTCTGATTGATGAACATTGAGCCAGACTCAAGCAATGCACGCTGATAATTGTAAATGTCATTCCCAAGCGAGTAGTTAAAGCCAGCAGAGAGCGACCAATGGTCTCCGAAATGGAATTTCAGATTGATGTTACCGAAAATATCTGGAGTTGGGTCTCCAATAACAGTGCGGTCTGCATCGCTGATTTTGCCATCACCGTTCAAATCAACAAACTTCATGTCACCGCCTGCAAAGTAAGACTTGTTGCCTGCCGCATCTTGAATGTAGAGGTTATCTGCCTGAGCATCCGAAGTCTTAGCATATACGCCGTCAGTCTTGTATCCGTAGAACACACCGGCTGGACGACCAACTTCCGAAAGTATAGTAGCGCCATACATTGTCGTCTCAAACGATGCCTGTCCTTGTGGCAGAGACTTCAATTCGTTCTTGAAATGCCCTACAGATGCACCCAGTTCAAACTTGAACTTTCTGTCATTAACCACCTTAGCGAGAATAGCCACGTCAAAGCCTTCATTGCTAAGCGAACCATCATTGGTGTAGTAGTCAGTCAGACCTGCAACGTATGCAAGAGTGCCAAGCGTAATGAGATTGTTAGTCTTTGAGAGGAAATAGTTTGCCCTCACATTCAAACGGTTATTGATAAAGTTGCCTTCCACTCCGAAGTTGAAACGGTTGGTTGTTTCCCAACGAAGAGTTGTGTTACCGATGTTGCCAAGACCGATAGAAGTTATTTTGTCGTTGAGCAATGCTGCTGACGAAAGGTAAGTCAAAGTAGCCGAGTTGTTGATAGCATCGTTACCCACCGACTCGAAACCTGCGTTAATCTTCAGCATGTTCACACCACGGTTAGGACGGAACCAGTTCTCGTTGGTCAGTACCCATGCACCTTGGATAGATGGGAAGAAGCCCCATGTAACACCAAACATTTTCAGACCAGCATCGGCTTCCTTGCCATAACGTGAAGATGTCTCCATAGACAACTGACCTGTCAGGTAGTATTTCTCCATGTAGTTATAGTCCACGTTAGCATAGTAAGACAGCGACCTCCAGTTGACGTCAGAGCCATAGCGCTTCTTTGTAGCCTGCCCGCCATGGTTGTTAGGCGACTTATCCGTAGGCGTATTGTCACCTACAAGATAAGAAGATGTATAAGTGTCGTTCATAAAACGAACACCACCAAACACATCAAGTCGATGAGCGCCAAGTGGAATAGCCCAATCTGCACGAGTGTCGGAGAATATAGCGTTGTGGTTTGAGTAAAGCGACCACTTAGAGTTCCTCGTTTCATCAGTACTGCCTTCTGCACGATATGTAGGCATACCAATGATTGGCGTGTAGTAACTCTCGTCGAAAGACTGCATAGCATACGAGAAATGCTCTGTAATACTGAAATTCCTTGTTGGCTTCCATGTTGGAGCAATAGCAAGGTTTATCATCGTACAGTCAGTGTGGTTCTTATTCTTTGCCTCACCATTTACAAGAATAGCACTCGGGTTAGCAAGTGAACCTTTACCTCCTCCAAGCACCTCGTCAAGGTAGGTATCAGCATCGGCAATAAACGATGTAGGTTTGCCGTCAGTAGAGAAATCGTATGGACTCAAAAATGGCGCTTTTGCATAAGCAAGGAAGCCGGGAGCCGCCATCGACTGCTGATTGAACGCCGTTACATCCAAACCATCGCTTCTGAGGTCACGAGTCACGTTAGTGTAACTTGCATCAAATTTAGTTGAAAACCACTGATTAAGGAGGATGTCAGTATTGAAACGGATATTAAAACGCTGCATGTCATTCATCTTCAGTGTTGACTGAGAGTTCATGTATCCAACAGAGAGATTGTACTGCGCCACATCATCACCACCTTGAATGGATACGCCGTAGTCCTGAGTCCATGCCTCACGATACACCTCGTCTCTCCAATTAGTATTATTATGATACATATTATAATAATACTTTCTCGTTGCGTCATTAGGGTCTGTCGTAAGGAACTTAAACTCCGTCAGTTTGGTGTTAGTAGAACCCAGCAGTTCCGACGCGTATGAGCGGTATTCGCCTGCATTCATCACATCAAGCGCCTTAGGCTGCAATTCAATGCCAGCGGAAATGTTCACGTCAATGCGTGTCGCCATAGAGTGGCAACGCTTTGTCTTGATGACAATGACACCATTAGCAGCCTTCGCTCCATAAATGGCAGTACCATTCTTCATAACCTCCACTGACTCTATATCATCGATATTGATTGCCTGCAACAGGTTGTTGAAATAGCCTGTATGCATCATTTCTCCATCGTTGTAGAGTTGGTCATACACCACACCGTCAAGGATGATGAGCGGCATAGCATTAGAGTTGAGCGAGTTATATCCATTGATGAACATAGCCACGCCCTGCCCCGGATTTGCTGAACGCTGCATTCCTCGCACGTCTGCCCCAAGACGATTTTGTATCTCTTGGTCAACGGTGATAGCAGTCGAATTATCAAAGTCATCTGTGCTGACCGACTTTGCGCCAGCAGTCTTGCTCTTATAGTCAGTCAAGAAAGCATCAGAATAAAGACAAGCATTGACTTCCTCTGTTCTTCCGTTCAATGACACCCGAGCAAGGTTGTAACCATCCAACTTAACGGCAAGCGAAGTCACAAACTTTGGAACAGCGATAGTGTATTCACCGTTCTCATCAGTCATTGCCGTATAGTTATTATTGTTGTATGCCTGCAACTGAGCACCCGCAAGCGGTTCTCCCGTAGCAGCGTCAACAACCTTACCTTTAATCTCAATGGTAGGGTAGTTCTTCACTGGCTTCACAGTTCTTCTCGGTGCAGTAGCCACAGCCTCGGCTGTTTCTTCCACCTCCACCTCGTCTTGTGCAGCCACAGGAATAACTCCAACGAAGAATACCATTGCTGCGAATCCATACTTGCAGACACGCAGGATATTTGATATATTATGTGATTGCATATCTTTCATTAGTATCAAGGTTTATTTTCGTTTAGCCTCTGTCACAACATCCTCATCCGTTGCCTCAAACTTCGGACGAAGAATGATGCTTGAAATAAGCATTTCACGTGCATAGATTGAAGTACTTGTAGTAGGCACATAACTATAGAACTGAATGAGCGCACCCTCTGTGTTTCGCCCGTAATATGCGTTCTTGAAAGTATAGTCTCCAAGATACAAGGTATCAATCTTGTTCGTATAGTCCGTAATGAAGTTCCTGCCGTCAGCGTTTGTTCCTTCAGGAGGCACTATTGACACCGATGAGCCATAACTGTTATTGGCACCTCTCTCATAGATATTAACTTGGAAATGGTAACCTCTCGGATCCTCACTTGCTGAGTGACCGTCGAAACCGTTCTTTGCCCATATAGGACAAGTCACCACATACATTTCGTATGTTCCCGACAAAGTGTTAGGGATTTGGAAGGCGACGTAAGGGTTATTATTACCATTAGGCACTATATCGCAGAAATAATAATTGCGCTCTCCGATAAATGTCGAGTCAATTCTCTCATACTCAGTCTTCTCCTCGTCCACCCATATCGTATCGACCTCATAATCGCGGAGTACTCCCGAAGAAGAACGATTGCTAGCCACCTGCTTTGTGTACTTACTATCTTCCGAGGTATCAATAGAAGCATTTGATGCCATAACCACGATTTTTTTGAAGAACTGCTCAGTCACCGATATAGGGTATTCATCTACCTCATATACCACACCATTTGAGCAAGCAATAGGCTTACCGCTCTTCGCAAGGATGTCATTGACTTGCGCATCCGGATGCAAACCCTTTGCAGGCACTTTGCTATAATAGAGGTGGTCAGGCCATGAATATCTCCAATAGTTTACCGACTTGAGCGAGTCATACTGCAAGCCGTCGCCGTCAGGCGTCAAGCCGTCAATGTTCGCATTCCTATTATAGAAAAGGTCAGTCATTGCGAACAGATGAGCCATAGAGTCAAGAATAGCCTCACGCTCCGTCAATGACGGGTTATAGTTCAGCAGACTTCTTGCCGTCTCGAAACGCTTCTTGTATGCCTCCACAGATGGGATAATGGCAATATAACTCGAGTCTTCCTCATATATCTCTGCACTAAAAGCATCCAGCACAGAATTCCTATGTATGTAGTATGGAGTGACCCATATTTTATTGCCGTCAGAGTCCACACCATGACTGATTGAGCGATCCTCGTCAATGTAGTCCGAGTCACATCTATGCAAGAATGCATACAAAGAGTTCTCGTCCATGTTATCGCCATTAAGAGATTTCATCAGTTCATAGATGTTATACTGATATGGTATGCTGTTGTCAATCACGTGAATCACACCATTAGTACATGAGAGATTTGCCAATGTAATGTTCGCCGAGCCGAAAGTCTCGTCCCCCACCATTGTTGTATGCTTCAAACTCATCAATGAGATTCTCTTGTCATCGCCCGGCAGCGCCGATATAGGGTATCGAGCCACGTGATTCTTAATGAACTGTTCAACCACAGCCGTTGTGTCCTTGGCTTCCAAAAGCCTAAGCACACTATCCTTATCAAAAGATGTTGGCGCCCACACTGTGTAAACATTCTCAGATTCCAGTTCAAGATTGAACTTAGCAGCCTTGATGACCTCTGCGAAATCAGGAGCCTTTTCTTCAATAGCCTGCATGGTAGTGCCTTCATAGTCAGTCACAAGAGGAGCGCCATAATGTGCGTCCCATGTGTCCGAGCAGGAGACCATTGCCGCTGCACCTGCAGCAGCAATGATTCCCATGCGGAAAGTGTTTTTTATCTTAATATCCATAATTTATTCTCCTTATTAAATTTATTACCATTTGTCCTCGGCTATATATTCATTATTATATACCGTGCTTGGACAAAGTTCGAGGAAGTCAAAGTTCATCGCACCTTCAGGGTTATCCAGTTTCTGCTGGAAACGCAGATAATGCTCCGTCTTGCCGTCGCTGATGAAATGACCGAGTATCTTGCGGACAAATCTACCATTGCCCAAATCACGGAAACAGTCATTATGAGCGCCAGTATTATCATTTATATTATAATAAGACTTTGGTCCTTTCATCCATCCTAAGTTGCGGATAGATTTGTCGAATGCAGCGATTGCGTCATCGTCACCAAGGTCTCCGTCAGATATCCAGCCATACAAAGTTATTCCGTTTGGACGCATATCGAAAGGAATGCCCTGTGGCTCACCGTCAAGATACACCTGAACAATTCCTCTACTTTCAAATTCGACACAAGTAGCCAGACGTACCTCATATTCTCCCTTCGGTACAGGAGGAAGTTTAACAGTGAAGTCGAAGTTTCCAAGGATTGTCACCTCATCACCCTGATATGACCACATCGAAGGGGTGCGCGGACGCACATGCAGGTGAGTATTGCCATCGCCGTTATTGAATACAAAATTCTTTACATAACCATTCTTAAAGCCATAACAAGTATTCTTATTAGCAGTGGTTGAACTGTTATCCAATATACCATATCTACCACCTTGCACTCCCGATTGTGTATATATTCCACGAGCGCCAGATGTCATAAAGTCGGGCGACAATGTAGAAGCATCGATTCGCATACGCTCGTTCAGAACTTTTTCCTGTGTGTTCCTGTCGTAAGCGACAATGTCATCTATATAGAAATAAGAGCCATTCGCACAAAGATTGTTGATTTTCATCTCGTTAAGGTCTGTTACCTTCGCTCCTCTAAC
Organism: Prevotellaceae bacterium; assembly: GCA_022508665.1. Lineage (GTDB taxonomy): Bacteria > Bacteroidota > Bacteroidia > Bacteroidales > Bacteroidaceae > Minthosoma. Next base: position 8,545 of record JAFLUT010000050.1, read on the forward strand.
AAACTCGCCACGTTCATCAGCATGCCCAGCAACACCTCTGCGGTTAATGTACAAGCCAGTTTCAGCACCTGCATCAGGGAACGAGAACTTCATAAGAGAATATGGCATCATCGTTTCGTAATAGTCCGAAATGTCTATCTTATCACGCATCCAAGCGTTTGGTAATATACCGCTACCATCCTCGCAAGTCCACTGATAATATGTACCCATACGGTCAAGGATATGATAGGAAATAAACCTGTTGAGAGAATTGCGGCGATCGGTTACATCATCAACGTCTGCATCTTCTGGATACATCGGGTCATAAAGTTCTTTAGCCTTAGCCTTCAAACCATCAAGGTCGGTTATACCATATTTCTCTTTCAGCACCGAATCGGGGCAGATGAACATCGTATACCAGAATTTACGCTCTTTTGGATATGCTACATTGTCGTATTCTACCGCTGTTTTCTTCACAAGTGCTGGATTATCCCAGTCTGTAGAATCCTTGCCCACAGAATATGTGTTATCAATGTATCTCTTCAAAGAATCTGCCATGTGTGTTACCTGCAAAGCCAACACATACAGGCTGATATTCTCGTCGTCAGTTAGGAAATCATCCAAGATTGCCGTATTTGCCAGCACCACCTTATCCACCGTATGCACAACCCCGTTTGCCACTGAGTCATCCGCATGTGTAAGAACTGAACTTGAATTGATATACATGACACTGGTTACCGTATCAACAGTAATAGAATGGTACTGGCCAAGCATACAAGGCGTTTTGTAGGTGTCGTCACTGACATCCGTAGTAAAATACGCAACTGACTCAATGATAGAGTTGAGCGCAATTGTATCGCAGTCTTCCTTCGAGAGTTCTGCAACAGAGCCTACGCCCTTACTTTCAAGAAAGAGATCGATAGCGTCGTTGGTCGGAGCAAACACTGTGTATAGCCCCCATGTGCTGAGAAGGTCAACAAGACGATAGCGGTCTTCGCTACCCGTGGCACGCTGCAACACCTCCACATACTTACTGAACTGTTCACGGTTCTGCAAATAGTCGCTGGCATATTCTTTAGTACTGGTGTAGTAGTTACCCACTCCGGGGTCGTCAGAACAACTAACGAAAGCCACCTGCACCGCAGACACGCAAAGCAGAGCCGCAACAAAGAATTTTAATTTTGATATTTTCATAATGCTTTAATTTTTTACGTTTTCTTCTTCGTCAGCGTAAGCAGAATTCTGAACAAGGTTTGGGTTAACCTGCATCTGCCTCTTTGCCACTGGCATATACATGAAATCCATCTGCTTCAGTTTCAATCGAAGTGCACCTGTAAGCATAGGATACTTATTAAACATGGCATCGCTGAACTTCTCAGTATTTCCTTCACGGCGCGCCTGACGCACAAGGTCGTAGAAACGCTTTCCCTCAAAGAGGAACTCACGCCTGCGCTCGTTCATCAAATAAGTCTCAAAACCTGCACGATTAGTGAATTGAGCAATTTTAGGAGCGTTTGAACCGAAATTCTTTGAATTAGTTATGGTCGCTGGATTAGAGCGGATATACACCGCAGTGATGAGATTGTAGGCATCAGCATAGAGGTCTGAAGCACTTTCCACCAAACCTAAACCATCGCGATAAGTCAAATCCGTTACAGGCCACTGTGTTGGTTCTGCGTTCTCGCTTATCAATGCCGCAAGTTGTATCTCAGCCTCAGCACGGAACAGCATAACTTCTGGCAGTCGATAGAGAATCCAACTTTCATTATGGGTCGTACGCACCGACGTAGTTAAACCAAATGCTTCTTGTGAGATATTTCCACTTCCTGAATATTGGCACATAGGCATATCAACAACATACTTAGTGATATTGAAAGCATCGCCAGCCTGCCAAGAGAAAGACAAAAGAGAGCGGAAATCAGTGGGTGTAGAGAAAAGTGTATTGTTATCGTTTATATATGTAGTTCCTCCCACTGGAATACTTGTCATAATGTTTTGACGAGCCTTCAGAAAACTGCGCCGTTGCCCAGTTCTTATTACACCATACATATCAGCAACAGCATCATTACTTTGTCCATCTCTTGTCTCAAAAGGAATCTCAAAAATAGACTCGAAAGAACGGCAATCTCCAAAGTTATTAGTAAACGCTGTTGGGAAACTTACATTTGAACCCGTCATATAACTCTTTTCCGTAAGCAATGGATACCCAAAGATGTCCCAAACATTATCATCAAAATCATCTATATCCAGCCCGTTGAAGTCCTTGCTTCTATACTGCTCTCTCTTAAATTTCAGAACCCAGTCGCATGCTTCGACACAACGAGTGTAGTACTGTTTCTTCTGCTCAGCCGAAAGGTTATAGTCAGAGGCTCTCCACAGATACATTTCAGCAAGCAGCGCATACATTGCCGCACGTGTAACTTTTGCATTATTGTAACCTGCGTCAGAGTATTTGCGAGGCGCAAAATCCTTGCAAGAGTCAATGCCTACAATAAGGTTATCAAGTATATCCTCAAACGATGTCTGAGGCAGTTGGAAATCCTGCGAGTCGTCAATGGACGGTTCCAGCGAGAATGGCACATTCTTGAAAGTCTTCACCAAAGTAAGATAAGAATACGCACGCATGAAACTGCATTCCGCTATTGTGATATTAAGGTCAGACTTAGTATAGTTAGGGTCTTCCCCTGCCACTTTCGGAGCATAATAAAGCACCGTATTGCAACGATTTATCACATTGTACATTGACGCCCAGTCGCAATATGCGTTTGTTGTCTTCATAGTGCCTTGCAGAATGCTTGTAAGATCCGCAGAGTTCAAGTCACCGAAAGCAACATTATCGGAACGCCCCTCGCCCCAAACAATCATATTGGAAATGTAACTGCCCTCTTTCATTGCCTGATAGCATGAGGCAACCACACTCTCTACGTCGTTCTTGTCAGTCCAGTAGTTTTCAAGAACCACATCGTTGAGCGGAAGCAAATCGAGCGAGCAGGAAGACACTCCTATCGTCGTAGCAGCCACCGCCGCAAAGAGTTTTATATTATCTTTTATGTTCTTCATTGTTGTGTATATTAGAATGAGATGTTAGCACCAATAGTGAATGACCTGCTTCGTGGAGTACGAGAATAGTCTGCAGCAGGAGCATAACCGCCCTGTGGATGTTCTGGGTCTGCACCTGAGTAGTTGGTAATACAGAACAGGTTGTTAGCAGACAAGTTCAGTCTAAGAGAGGAAAGTCCCCACTTCTTAAGCAACTTAGAGTCAAATGTATATGACAACTGAGCGTAGTTGAGACGAAGGAATGAAGCATCCTCTACGAAACGGTCAGAACCTAAGTAGTTGTAAGTTATTGCTCGCCTGTCACCGCCAGTAATCGTACTATTGAGTGATGCCGCACGTGGTATTACAGCGATGTCACCTTCGTTGTGCCAGCGCCAGTTAATGGCACGAGACATGTTCGCATTGGTTGCCATATTCTCAATGTTCATACGAGCATAGTTTATAACTTTCTCGCCATAGCGGTAGTTGAACTGCATGTTAAGCTGCCAACTGCCATAGTTGAACTTTAAGCCGAAGCCACCAGTGAGTTTAGGGAGTGACGAACCGAGATACACGATGTCAAGTTCGTTTATCTGACCGTCGTGGTTAACGTCTTCATAGATAGCATCACCGCCTACAAACTCGTATTCTTGTCCGCCATAGTCGAAATACATCTTCTTCGGGTTGCCGGCAGAATTGTAAACAACATCTCCATTCTCGTTGCGTACTACAGGGGCAAAATTCAACGCTCTTGCTTCTTCTGAGGAGTCATCAAGGTCAAGGAGTTGTTTTGCCTCTTCGTAATCGGTGTATCGATAAACACCTTTATAGCGGAAACCGTAAATAGCACCGATAGGATTGTTCAACTGTATACGAGAGAGATAAGTACCGTTAGAATAAGTGAAATCGCCATTCAGTGTCTCAAGCAATTCCGAAGGCATATCTATAATTTCGTTGCGGTTGTTTGCGAAAGTAACGTTGAAGTCCATGCTGAACTTGCCCGCTTTAACCACACGGTGTCCGTTGATATTGAACTCCCAACCGTTATTGCGTACTGCACCAGCATTCTGCACTGACAATGAGCCATAGCCCGAAGATGAAGGAATAGGCCTGTCATACATAAAGAGGTCGCTTCGCTTCTGAGTATAGACTGAAATGTCACCGTCAATCATTCCGTCGAAGAAACCAAAGTCAAAACCGAGGTTCCAAGTCTCCTGCTTCTCCCACCTGAGGTCTGCAATTCGGATATTGCTTGGGTATGTAGATGTTTGACCCAGATAAGATGAACCGGGCGTATAATAAGACAAATAAGTACCTTCTTTGCCCGGCACATTACCTGAGATACCCCAACCCGGGCGGAGAGAAAGCATAGATATCCACTTGACAGGCTCCATCCATGGCTCATCACTTATGTTCCAGCGTCCAGACAATCCATAGGAATTTCCCCAACGATTATCAGGACCGAATCGTGTGCTGCCATCACGACGAAGTGTTCCGTCGAAGATATATTTACCCTTGTAAGCATAGTGCAGCGAGAATAGCAAAGATGCAGACCTCCATTGACCAGCACCTGTTGAGAAGGCTGTATTCACACCTCCTGCAAGAGGAGAGGATATACCGTCGGCAGTAGGCAACCACTTTTCAGCCAAATTCTGAGTGGATGACGTACCATTATTATAATAGAAACGTGCCATAGCCAAGAGAGAGTGAGCCTCATTCTTGAAATAAGGGGTATATGTCAACGTGTGACGAGTTGACATGCCATTACTCTTATAGTTTGATGATGATGCTAAATTATACCCATTATCATTCCACTCCTTGTCTGTCAATGTACCATCAAGAAATGAGTTTTCCGATTTGCTGTAGATGTTGAACAATATCTGACCTTCGTATTTCAAACGATGCTGGTCTGCTTCCAAACCAAGCAGGTCGTAAGAGAGAATGAACTCTGGAGTGAGAGATATTTCTTTACGGTTATTCTTTCCTTCGTATGCCACAGCAAGAGGGTTTGGCAGAGCATACTGGTCTTCCAACACTTTTGCAGATGCAGCGAAACCTCCACCCTGCTCTTTTGTGAGGTATGGGTTCATCCTGTAGAACTTGTCGGTGTCGTTGCCGTCAGCATCCTCCTCATAGATTGAGAGGTTAGGCATTTTGCGGTAGGCAATGGCAAGGAGGTCTTCGTTGCCGGGGCGATAGTTCATCTGGTTATTAGTGTATGTGAGGTCGAAGTTTGTGCTGACCTTGATTCGGTCGCTGACAAAATAGTCAAGTGCCACACGAGTGGTGAAACGGTCAAGCACCTGTTTTTTGATAGTACCTGTAGAATGGTCGTAACCTCCTGAAATGCGGAAATTAGCCTTTTCACCACCACCCGTCAGTGAAACGAAATGCTGGTGGTTCTGCCCAAACTGCTGAATGGTCTTGACCCAATCAGTATTATCGTTATACATCTCATATTCAGTGAACTGCTGATTATAGTTGATTTCAGGCACATAAAGTGGGCTGTTAAGGTTACCGTAACCGTCGGTTTGCTTTGGGTTGAAGTATGCCTCTTTCAAATACATGGTGTATTCGTCACCATTGAGGAGTTTGTATCCTTCTGGCTGCCAAGAACCTGTGAAACGGTATGAATACGACACCTTTGTCTTTCCCTTAGCACCACGCTTTGTCTTGATTTCGATTACACCGTTAGCACCCTGCAAACCCCAAATGGCTGTTGCGGCAGCATCCTTGAGGACAGTGATAGACTCGATGTCCTCGGGGTTGACTTTGAGGAGTTCGGCAACTCTCTCATCATTGTTGACATCAGTAGGATCCCATGCTTCATTGGCATCGTTTGTCCACACGTTACCGTTAACAACGATGAGCGGCTCTGCGTTACCATTGATAGTGCTTACACCACGCAGACGCATAGTTGTACCTGCGCCGAGGTTACCAGAGTTAGATACGATGTCGAGACCCGAGATACGACCTTGAAGGGCTTCGTCAACGGATGTAACCCCGAGACCTTCAAACTCTTTCATATCGATGGTCTGACTTGCCACAGAGATTTCAGTAACAGGGATTTGCAGACCTGAGGACTGGGTCTTGCGCACCGCCTTGACGGTTACTTCCTGCAACTGTGTGTTGCTCTTGAGGACAATCTTGCCAAATGCCTTCTTGTTGATAGGCAGCGTGAGTGTCTGGCAACCGATGTAGGAGATACGGATTTTGTCCTTCGGATTGACAATCTTGAATGAGAAGTTACCATTGATGTCAGTAACTCCGTGGGCAACGATACGGTTGTTGTTGTCTATTTCGACAACGTTACACATCATCAGAGGGTCAAAGTCGTCCCACACTTGACCGCTGATGACGTCGCCCGCTTTTACCTGCGCGCTCGCACTGACAGAGAAGCACGCCAAAAGCATTAGGATTGATAGTATTTTCTTCATGATAATGATTTTTTGACGTATTTATTCTGTTGTAACAAGTGGTTTATAAACATACTTGAACTGCGTAGGCTCTATGTATTCTCCATTAAGGCTGTTATGCTTACCGTCAGCATAGATTAGCGGTCCATCAATTGCATGAACTACAACGAATGATGAGTTTTCAAGATTTGTATTGCTGGGGTCATCATTCTTAGTATTATTATACCAATACTCACGAGCCATCATGTTGTAGAGTCCGCCGTCTGTCTCGACATTACGCACATTGCCTATATTGTCCTTAACGGTCATGCTTGGTTGTGCTCCACCTGCATTTATATTTTCTACATGGATTTTGTATGAGCGAGCAGGGGTGTACTTGCCATCATTACCTACTTTGAGGAGGGCAGTCTTACCAGAACTATATTCGCCTGTTGCAAATCCTTCGTCGATGAATACCGCATTGTCCTGAATGTGGTATTTGATGAAATCGAGCATAACCTCGCGGATGCGAGCGACAGAATCGCCCGGGCAGCATCCTATTGCTTTAACAACGGAATCTCTCTGCGCATCATCTTTCAAACTATCATTAAACCATCCATCCCATGCCTCGGCGGCAATCAAGTCATCGTGTGTAGGCAGACCCAGACGGTATGCCTCCTGCATTGCAGCGTTTGTTGGCGCATATAGGGTGTAATGATAGTTCTTGAGCAGATAGGTTACTTTCTTCTTATTGGCTGCAACATCCTCTGCACCGACAGTACCGCCATCCTTTATGTTCAGAAGGTTTCCACGAGCATCCCCTTCAAGCACTCCTTGGTCACCAGCCAACATGCTTGTGACACTATTTGTCTTGTACAGAGCATCTGCGTCTTGAAGCAACTGCAGGAACTCGGAGAATGTCTCTGGATGCTGGCCCAGCAGTTTTGCAACAGAGTTGGTGGTACTCATTGGCACACCGTCGACCACAAGTGTTGTACCATTTTCCATATTGTAAACTTGAGATACAGTAAGCGGATTATTGCCGTCTTGCTGGAGAGAGCCATAGACCTTTGCGCCTTCGGTATCGCCGTCGATGCGGACGAATGTGTTGCCCTTTGTCTTATAGTATTGTTTCTTAGGACTATATGCTTCAGGTATGATAATGTTGTCGAGTATGTCTGTAAAGCGGTTTTTGGTAGGGTTCTTTTCAGAATATGCAGAACTTCTGATACCCGTAGTAAGATGTTTATCCACACTACCATTCTTCGTCACAGTGCCGTCGTCGGCAAGTGTAGCATTGTAAACATCAACTAACAGAGCAGACGCTGGCGACTTTGACGGGTCATAATTGACTTCCCACAACTGAACATAGTCCTTGTTTGTACCTGTGCGACCATAGGAAACTGGGTCGATGTAGTTAAGCAAGCCATTGTTAGTTGGCAGAAGCAATATGTAGTTGGATACCATGGAATTGAGGTAGGCATCGTATTCCAAGTATTCGATTGCGTTCGCTATTTTATTGAAATTATCAACGTCAATCACTGCTGGGAACATAACGGACGAGTAGGAAGTAGGAGCGAAAACCTTATTGGTGAGATAGATTGCTCCGTTGCATGCGAGAATGACGCTATCGACATCGGCTGTGGTGATGCCGAGTGGTTCTTGGGCGTCGTTGAGGACATCAGAGAAACGTGAAGGCACGGCACCGATGAAGGATATTAACTGGTTAGCACGCACAAGGTCGTCGAGTACGGAAGCAGGAGTGTTTTCAAGAGAGCCATAGAAGTCTTTGATGACAGCGCCTCCGCCGTTGTTCCACCATTCGTCCATAGCCGCATCGGTAGGCACAAGCATCACAGCAAGGTCTTCCTGCATAGCAGCATCTCCACGGTCGTTATTGATTGGAGGAAGATAGGCGTTCCACCCCGGGTCGTACTTGAGTTTTGCACCATCAGGCATACCAACACCATGGTCGTCACTTTCATAGGGTACATTACCGCTACTTGACGGACTCGAACCATAGGTGCGGTCGGAGAAATAGCGCTTCACAAAGGTTGTGTCGATAGATGAGCCTGTACTTCTTTTGTAGATTTCGGAATTGCTTTGTGAATATGAAGGCGACGCAAAGCGCTCGAGGATACTGCTATAGATACCCGTCTGCGAATGTTTGCGAATAACTTCAGCCATGTTATCAAGCGGCAGGATGACACGGTCAACCTTGTGGATGAAGCCATTCAGACAGAAAATGTTCGGGTCGGTTACCTTGGCATTGTTGATGTAGACATCATTTGCCTGACGTGTTCCCTCTGGCTGATTGTAGATGAAATCGATGTCGGAGTAGTCAATCTTATTGGATGTCATGAACTTTTCCGTGAATGCAAGCATTGGCGGAGCGGTGCTGTTGTCGGTGAACAGCACTATGGAGTCGTACTTGGCGCGGATTTCGTCAAAGCGCTCGTTTGGAGGCAAAATCTCGTCTGCCAAAGCGGAGTGTGACGGCACTGCCAACACGGAATCGTAGAGTGTTACGGATGATGCGCGACGACACACCTCACCTTTCAATGGTCCCTCCGCTGTAGAGAGCATGGAGGTGGTGAAAGGGTTGTCAATCATTGCCGTGTGAAGAAGGAGTTTCTTCTGAGCAAGCGACAGCCCATCGTAACTCTTCACACCCCATGGATTGGAAGCGAAGAATGCCGCAAAGGCGTCGTCGTTGGCGACAAACAGTGTTTTACTACCTGTCTTGGAGAGAGTTAGCGAGTCTCCAAGGTCATTGATAAGGTTGAGGACGTTGGTGTAGTTGCCCTCTTGCTCCAAATAACCGTAGATACTGTTCAGTCCTGAGGGCTGCTCGGTATCGAGGTCATAGGTGTCGGAACAGGAGAACACTCCCAAGCCCGCAACGCACATCGCTCCTCCCATGAGGAGACGTCTGTACAGTTTTTTCCTCTGAAAATTATACAACATAATATTTAGAATAGATTAGTTTCTTTCTAAGTTAGTTAGTAAAAGTTTTTATTTCAAACACTTGCGATAGTGAACCGTGGGCAACATTTGGCCAAATCGCCACACTGGAGGCTATTGCAACTACAAAGGTAACATGTTTTTATCAAAAAAACAAAAATATCTCGAAAAAATCATAAAAACGGTTAAATTTAATATGGCTTGGATGAATTTAACATTTGGAGGCTGAGGAAGAATGGACGAAGGCATGGGGGAGTAGGACTGGCGCATGAGAGCGGCTAAGGGCTGACGGCAATGCGCATTTTGTAGTCTAAACGACAACGGCGCACCGCTGAAACGCCCTGCCGTTCACGATTACAATAGTCAGC
>JAFLUT010000051.1 GCA_022508665.1 Prevotellaceae bacterium
TTATAATTTGTCACGGCTGACTATTGTAATCGTGAACGGCAGGGCGTTTCAGAGGCATCGGGCTGTCATTTGCCCCCCTTTTTGGCATATATCTACCCCCCATAACGGCATATTATTAACAAGCCTTGCCCTTGCACGCCAACTCCCACTCTTCTACTCCACCGACTGCAAACGGGCGATGTATTTCCCAATGATGTCGAACTCTATATTTACTTTTGTGCCGACTTCTATCTGGTGGAAATTAGTGTTATCGTAAGTATAAGGTATGATGTTCACCTCGAAACTATCGTCTTGCGAATTGCACACCGTCAGACTCACTCCGTTCACTGTGACACTGCCTTTGTCTACCGTCAGATAGCCTTTTTTCATCATCACAGGGTCGAGAGCATACTTGAAACGGAACGTGTAACTGCCCTGCTGGTCAATCTTCGCCACACACTCAGCCGTCTGGTCAACATGCCCCTGCACGATGTGTCCGTCCAACCTGCCGTTCATCTTCATCGACCGCTCCACATTCACCTTGTCGCCCACCTTCAGCACTCCGAGGTTGCTCCTGTCGAGCGTCTCCTTCATCGCCGTCACCACATATTTACCGTCGAAGATGCGTACCACCGTGAGGCACACGCCGTTGTGAGCCACGCTCTGGTCAATCTTCAACTCTTCTACAAACGAGCAGGTGAGAGTGAAATGCACATTCTCCTGTTCCTTCTCAATGCCCACTACTGTAGCAAACTCTTCTACTATTCCACTGAACATAATCGTTTAATTATTACAAATTACGTCCACAAAGGTACACATATTTCCAAAAAATTCAATAACTTTGCAAAAAAATATGACTAAAACCTATCAAAAACAAAATCAAATGAATAAAAACAGGTTCTTTTCAATAGCATCGGCTGTGGTCGGCATGCTTCTGACGGCGGCAAGTTGTAGCGATGACAACAAATACGAGTCAAAAATCCCAGTCTTCGACAAGGTAACCGTTTCGCCCTCAACCGCTGCTCCGGGCGACACAATCAGCGGCACGCTGTATTTCTCTTACGAAGGCTCATATATAAAAGGTACATATACGTGGAATGTGAGCAATTCGGAAAACGGTACTATTAGGAATGGTGAAATAGAGGCAGGACCTGTAACAGAGCGGTCGTTCATCATTCCTATATCAGAGGAAGTCAAAGCAGGAACATATACTTTGACTGTGAAACCACGGATGATGGCTGCATACGCAGGTAAATCCCCATACATCGACTATGCTTCTATGGGAGAAGTGACAACCAAACTGACTATCGTAACCAATAACCAGCCAGAAGAATAAACTCCATGAAGCACTTACTTATCACAGCAATCGTTGCAATGGCATCAATGCCAGCACTCGCCAACCATCCCGATTCGGTGTATGTTAAGCCTGACATGAAGAACGGAACACGCTATATGCAGATAGCATATTCGGTAGACAAAAAGCATTGGACGCACATTGACTGCAACCTCTTTGAGAGCGATTACGGAGCATGGGGAAGCGAGAAGAAAATGTACTTCCCCGTTCTGTCGTATGACGGTAAGCAATATAAGGCAAGTTTCATTCCCAACCCAAAGATAGGGCAGATAGCCATAACGCAGTCGGACAACTTCACGCTGTGGAAGCCGCAGGACTATCCGTATATCGACGCAAAAGACTTCAAGGATGTGCTGGACAAGCAGAGGAAGGCATCTGAAGAAAACATCGTCCGCATCCCCTACTCCGACCTGCAAAACCTGCTGACTAAGAAAATGGTGGCAGAGCAAAACGCGGCAAAGGAACGGGAGAACTTTATGACGACAGGCAACAGAATTGCCAACAAGATGGATAGCGCAAACATCACAATTACGGTGAATTGGGATGACCGCAAGGCTATCTCTCCTAACCTGATGGGCATCTTCTTCGAGGACATAAGTTATGCCGCCGACGGAGGACTGTATGCCGAACTCATTCAGAACCGTGATTTTGAATATATCCCCGATGACAACAAAGGCAAGTGGAATGCAAAGACGGCGTGGAAATTGGAGGGCAATGGCACGACGTGGAGCATTGAAACGGACAAGCCTATACATGAGAACAATGCGCATTATTCTGTGCTTAACACCACTGCAAGGGGAGCGAGGTTAATCAATGAAGGTTGGGACGGTATCGTTCTGAAGAAAGGCGCGAAGTATGACCTCTCGCTCTTCACTCGTGGCACTGGTTCTCTTCGTATCAGCCTTGAAGAGAATGGCAAAGTGTTGGCATCAACAACAGTGAAGGCATCCTCTGGATGGAAGCAGCAAAAGGCGACTTTAACGGTTTCATCATCAGCAGATAAGGCAGTGTTGGCGATAGAGCCACTTCAAGAAGGAGTGATAGACATAGATTTCGTGTCTCTCTTCCCACAAGACACATACAAAGGACGTAAAAATGGATTGCGCAAAGACCTTGCCGAGGTGATTGCCGACCTCAAACCACGCTTCGTGCGTTTCCCTGGCGGATGTGCTACACACGGACAGGGCATCGACAACATCTACCATTGGCAAGCAACCGTAGGCGAACTGTGGGAGCGTCAGCCAGACATCAACATCTGGAACTATCACCAGACAAGAGGACTGGGATTTTATGAATACTTCATTTTCTGCGAAGACCTCGGCGCAGAGCCACTCCCCGTGCTTGCGGCAGGCGTGCCTTGCCAAAACTCTTATCGTGGAGGTGCAGGACAGCAGGGCGGCATTCCGTTTGAGAAAGACTTGAACGGCAAGCCTTCGCCCTACACATATATGGGCAAGCCACTCACGATGGAGAGTTATATGCAAGAACTTCTCGACCTCATCGAATGGGCTAACGGCGACCCAAAGACATCGGAACTGGCGAAGATGCGTGCTAAGGCTGGACATCCTAAGCCATTCAATATGAAGTATCTCGGCATCGGAAACGAAGACCTCATTGGCGATACTTTCCTCGAAAGATACCGCTTCCTCATCGACGGAGTGAAGAAGGCGCATCCCGAAATCACTGTTGTCGGCACAGTAGGGCCTTTCTGGGAAGGCAGCGACTATGAGTACGGATGGAAAGAGGCAAAGGAGAAAAACATTGAAATCGTGGATGAACACTACTATAACCCTGTCGGATGGTATTTCCATCACCGTGACTTCTACGACAAATACGACCGTAACGGCACGAAGGTGTATTTGGGCGAATGGGCATCGAAAGGCAACAAAGTGGAGAATGCTCTGATTGAGGCTGCCTATCTGACTAATGTTGAGAGAAACGCAGATGTTGTTGTTATGTCGTCTTACGCTCCTCTGCTTGCGAAGAAGGGGCATACCAACTGGAATCCCGACCTCATCTATTTCGACAACACCAGCGTCAGCCCTACATACAACTATTACGTCCAGAGGGCGTTTGGGCAGAACGCAGGAGACGAATACATCTTCTCAAACATTTCTATACACGGAGACAAGCAGATAGAGGAACGCATCGACCGCTCTGTCGTTGTCGACAGCAAGTCAGGCGACATCATCATCAAGTTAGTCAGCCTCCTGCCCAAGCAGTCAGAAATCACTATCGACCTCGGCGAGAGCCTTGACTTTCAAAACGATTACAGCCCTAATGCAGACCTCGTCTGCATGGGCAGCAACGATAGTCTTGATGCATGGGACAAGAAACCTCAGACGCAGAGTGTCAGCAACAAATTCACTCTCACTATGCCTGAATACTCTTTCTCTGTGCTGAGGATTAAGAAAATGAACAAGAGCAAGAAATAATTGAATATTGTAGCACGTCACCTAAAAGATAAAATGCCAACTTGACTGCAATGTCGAGTTGGCATTTTGCTAATTCCGTATTTTGCCGAAATGCAAATCTGCGGACGGAAAATGGTTGCGTATTTATTATATCTCTTTACTTCTTTTCCTTGAGCAGGTCTCGTATTTCTGTGAGAAGCAGTTCCTCTTTTGTTGGAGCGGGTTCTGGTTCTGGCTCTGCTGGAACTTCTTCCTTTTTCTTAAGGTTTGAGAGTTTGTTTATTCCCTTAATCATAAGGAAAACACAGATAGCGATGATGAGGAAATCGACAACATTTTGGATGAATGTGCCGTAATTGAGCGTTACAGCCTCAATTGCCTCGCCTGCTTCATTCACGGTTGCATCTTTCAGAGTGACTTTCATGTCATTGAAATCTACACCGCCAAGCAGTACGCCAATAGGTGGCATGAGTACATCTGCCACGAAACTTGTCACGATTTTGCCGAATGCACCGCCGATGATGACACCAACTGCCATGTCCATCACGTTGCCTTTCAGAGCGAATGCCTTAAATTCTTGAATAAATTTTGCCATAATTTTTGGTGAATTAATAAGTATGTTTTTTGTTTACTATTTTCAAAAAATAACTTAAAACTTTGCAAAGTTATAAATATTTTTCGTAACTTTGTACGTGAAAACGAGAAAAAGCATGATTTGTCGCTTGTTTACATACGTTGCAGTGGTTGGATTGCTACTTCTGATGGTGGCTTGTTCAACCGCTCATTATTGTAACTGTGGATGATATACACATATTATATAATATAGGGATGAAGACATGGCTAAGTGCTTTGAATGTGAATAGTTATTTGACTAATAATAGAGATAAACAACAAACATTTTTTCATTTTTAATTAACAAAAACAAGAAAATGGCAACTAAAGTTGGTATTAACGGTTTCGGTCGTATCGGCCGTTTCGTTTTCCGCGCAGCACAGACTCGCGATGACATCGAGATTGTAGGTATCAATGACCTCTGTCCAGTAGATTACCTCGCATACATGCTGAAGTATGACACAATGCACGGTCAGTTCGACGGTACTATCGAGGCTGACGTTGAGAACTCTCTCCTCATCGTTAACGGCAAGAAGGTACGCGTAACTGCTGAGCGTAACCCTGCTGACCTCAAGTGGAACGAGGTTGAGGCTGAGTACGTTGTTGAGTCTACAGGTCTCTTCCTCACTCAGGAGAAGGCACAGGCTCACCTTGAGGCTGGTGCTAAGTACGTTGTTATGTCTGCACCTTCAAAGGACGCTACTCCAATGTTCGTATGCGGCGTAAACTTCGACAAGTACGAGAAGGGTACAAAGTTCGTTTCTAACGCATCTTGTACTACAAACTGTCTCGCTCCTATCGCTAAAGTGCTGAACGACAAGTGGGGTATCACTGACGGTCTTATGACTACAGTTCACTCTACAACTGCTACTCAGAAGACTGTTGACGGTCCATCTATGAAGGACTGGCGTGGTGGTCGTGCTGCTTCAGGCAACATCATCCCATCTTCAACAGGTGCTGCAAAGGCTGTAGGTAAGGTTATCCCAGAGTTGAACGGCAAGTTGACTGGTATGTCAATGCGTGTTCCTACTCTCGACGTTTCTGTTGTTGACCTCACAGTAAACCTCGCTAAGCCAGCTAAGTACGACGAGATTTGCGCTGCAATGAAGGAGGCTTCTGAAGGCGAATTGAAGGGTGTACTCGGCTACACTGAGGATGCAGTCGTTTCTTCTGACTTCCTCGGTGACACTCGCACATCAATCTTCGATGCAAAGGCAGGTATCGCTCTCACTGACACATTCGTTAAGGTTGTATCTTGGTACGACAACGAGATTGGCTACTCTAACAAGGTTCTCGAGCTCATCGCTCACATGAAGAAGGTTAACGGCTAATCTTTCATCAAGATAACTTTTCGGGGCATTCTCTTTCGAGGATGCCCTTTTTTTCGTACCTTTGTAGCCAAATTCTAAAAGGTATGATTACAATTTCTGATCTTGCCGTTCAGTTTGGCAAGCGTGTTCTCTACAAGGACGTGAACATGAAGTTCACTAACGGTAATATCTATGGTGTGATAGGTGCTAATGGAGCAGGTAAATCTACTTTGCTAAAAGCCATTAGCGGTGAACTTGAACCTACGAAAGGAACGGTAACTCTTGGTCCGGGCGAGCGTCTCTCGGTGCTGTCGCAGGACCACTTCAAATATGATAACTGTGTGGTGTTGAACACTGTGCTAATGGGACATTCGGTGCTGTGGGACATCATGCAGGAAAAGGATGCTCTATATGCAAAGTCTGACTTCTCTGACGAGGACGGAATACGTGCAGCGGAATTGGAGGAGAAATTTGCCGAACTTGATGGTTGGAATGCTGAAAGCGATGCAGCTCAACTGTTGTCAGGCTTGGGCATAAAGGAGGATTTGCATCATAAGTTGATGTCGGAACTGACTGGTAAAGAGAAGGTTCGTGTGATGTTGGCGCAGGCACTTTTTGGCAATCCCGATAACCTTTTGCTTGACGAGCCAACCAACGACCTTGACCTTGATACGGTTGAATGGTTGGAAGATTTTTTGGCAAACTTTGAGCATACGGTGCTTGTGGTTAGCCACGACCGTCACTTCCTCGATGCTGTCAGCACGCATACGGTGGATATTGACTTTAATAAGGTAAATCTTTTTGCCGGTAACTATTCTTTCTGGTATCAGTCGTCGCAGTTGGCTCTGAAACAGGCTCAGAATCAAAAGGCTAAGGCTGATGAGAAGCGTAAAGAGTTGGAGGAGTTCATCCGACGTTTTTCTGCCAATGCGGCAAAGAGTAAGCAGACAACATCGAGAAAGAAGATGCTTGAGAAACTGAATGTGGATGAAATTCAGCCATCTACACGCAAATATCCCGGCATCATCTTCACAATGGATAGAGAGGCTGGTAATCAGATATTGGAGGTGGAGAACCTTACGGCGATAGAGGACGATGGAACGGTGTTGTTCAAGGATTTGTCTTTTACTATTGAGAAAGGCGAGAAAGTGGTGTTCCTCTCTCACAACCCTCGTGCCATGACGGCTCTGTTTGAGATAATCAATGGTAACAGAGAGCCGCAGTCGGGCAGTTATAAATGGGGTGTGACTATCACAACCGCTTATTTGCCAGTGGATAATACAGAGTTCTTCCAAAGTGACAAGAACCTTGTGGAGTGGTTGAGCCAGTATGGAGAGGGCAACGATGTGTTTTTCAAAGGTTATCTTGGCAGGATGCTGTTCAGCGGTGAGGAAGTTTTGAAAAAGGTAAATGTGTTGTCGGGAGGCGAAAAGATGCGTTGCATGATTGCTCGCATGCAGTTGAAGAATGCCAACTGCCTCATACTCGACACTCCTACCAACCACCTTGACCTCGAATCAATTCAAGCATTCAACAACAATCTCAAACTTTTCAAGGGAAACATTCTTTTCGCTTCTCACGACCACGAGTTTATCCAAACAATCGCAAACCGTATCATCGAACTGGGTCCTAATGGTCACATTGACAAACTTATGGAGTACGACGACTACATCCACAGTGATGATATTAAGGAGTTGAGAGCGAAGATATATTAGGAAACACAACCATTGGTTTACAAAGATGAATTTCAATTTTGACGAAATAATAGAGGACGGGCAGGTGGAAGGCAAGATAAGTTTTATCACAAGTATAGACAACGTGTCGAGGGGAAATTTGGAGGATGAGATAAAGATAGAAAACTTCATTCCCGTACTGCCTTTGAAAGGCATCATGCTGTTCCCAGATACAATGGTGCCAGTATCTATTAGTCGCAAGTCCTCGCTGAAATTGTTGAAGGATGCGCATAAACACGATGCACCTATCGCTGTGTTCAGTCAGACTAATGATGCGATAGACGAACCAGACTATGAGAGTCTGTATCACACTGGCGTAGTTGGCAAGGTACAGAAAATCATCAAGTTGCCCGATGGCAGTCAGACGGCGTTACTACAAGGATATAACCGTATTCGCCTTATAGAAATAGGCCATAATGGAGACTATAACGTTGGGCGTGTAGAGTTGTTTCCAGAAACCACTCCTGCACGAGGCAACCGCGAGTTTATGGCGGTAGTGGATGCCTGTCGAGAGACGGCTATCAAGTTGATGCGTACAAATGAGCAGACCATAGGTTCGGCTTTTGCTCTGAACAACATTACCGACCGCAGCCTCATTGTAAACTTCATCTGTACAAATCTTAACATTAGCAATAATGAACGTATTGTCTTGTTGGAGCAGAGCAATCTGTTCGATAGGGCATATCGTTTATTGGGTATATTGCAGCGTGAGTATCAGTATGTTACGCTAAAGATGGATATACAGATGCGTACTCGCGAGGAGTTGGACAAGCAGCACAAGGAGTATTTCTTGCGTCAGGAAATGGAGACCATTCAGGAGCAGTTAGGCGAGAAAGGCGAGGACGACATCAAGAAAATGCGTGAGGCAGGCAAGAAGAAGAAATGGAACGAACAGACGGCAAAGTTGTTTAACGACTCTCTGGACAAGTTGTCACGCCTCAGCAGCCATTCTCCTGATTATCAGACTGAATACACTTATCTTCAAACCATGCTTGACTTGCCATGGGGTGAATATACGAAGGACAATCTGAACCTCAACAATGCTGAAAAGGTTTTGGATAAAGACCACTACGGCATGGAGAAAGTGAAGGAGCGTATCATTGAGCATTTGGCTGTGCTGAAGATGCGTGGCGATTTCAAGAGTCCTATCATCTGTCTATACGGTCCTCCGGGAGTGGGCAAGACATCGCTGGGCAAGAGCATAGCAAAGGCGATGAAGCGCAAGTATGTGAGGATGTCGCTCGGAGGTCTGCATGACGAGGCTGAAATACGAGGACACCGACGCACATACATTGGTGCTATGGCAGGTCAGATAATCAAGAACATAAAGAAGGCTGGAAGCAGTAATCCTGTGTTTATCCTCGATGAGATTGATAAGGTAACACAAAATACGCATCATGGCGACCCTGCATCGGCATTATTGGAAGTTCTTGACCCAGAGCAGAACTCAGCATTCCACGACAACTATTTAGACACCGATTACGACCTCTCGAAAGTGATGTTTATTGCTACTGCTAACAACATCAGCACAATCCCAGCCCCACTGCTTGACCGTATGGAACTGATAGAAGTGAGTGGCTATCTGACAGAGGAGAAGATAGAGATTGCAAAGCGTCATCTCATACCGAAAGAACTCGACAATTTGGGCATGAAAGACAGCGGAGTGAAAATCTCAAAGCCTGCGTTGGAGAAAATCATAGAGGATTATACTCGCGAGTCGGGTGTTCGTGACCTTGACAAGAAAATCAATAAGGTACTTCGTAAAGTCACACTGAAATATGCAAAGGAAGGTACTCTGCCCGAAAGTGGGCTTGATGTCAGCAGCATAAAGGAATACCTCGGTACAGAGCCATACAGTCGTGATAAGTATCAAGGTAATGATTATTATGGCGTCGTTACAGGTTTGGCATGGACGAGTGTAGGTGGAGAAATCCTTTTTATAGAGACCTCTATTGACAACGGCAAGGGTGGAAAACTTGGACTGACTGGAAACTTGGGAAATGTGATGAAGGAGTCTGCCACAATTGCTCTGCAATACATGAAGGAACATTGCGACATGTTGGGCATAAATGCAGAGTTTTTTGAAAATCACAACATCCATATACACGTGCCAGAAGGTGCTACTCCAAAGGATGGACCATCGGCAGGTATCACCATTGCTACATCTATTGCAAGCGCCATAACGAAGCGCAAAGTTCGCAAAAACATAGCAATGACTGGCGAAATTACGTTGCGAGGGAAAGTGCTTTCTGTGGGTGGCATAAAGGAGAAAATCCTTGCAGCGAAACGTGCAGGAATTACTGACATCATCATCTGCCACGAGAACAGGAAAAACATTGAAGACATACCAGAAAGATATGTCAAAGGTGTTAGTTTCCATTATGTAGAGAACGTCAAGGATGTGCTTGATTTCGCCTTGCTGTAAAAGGTAGTAGCATCATGCTGAAATGATTTATACGTATTGTTGAAATGACTTTTCAAATACAACATAACGACCCGAAAACCAACGCGCGAGCAGGACTGATACATACAGACCACGGCGATGTGCAGACACCCATTTTTATGCCTGTAGGCACGCAGGCAACAGTGAAAGGTGTGCATCTGCATGAACTGAAAGATGACATTAAGGCGCAGATAATTCTTGGAAACACTTATCATCTGTATCTGCGTCCCGGTCTTGAAGTGATAGAGGCAGCAGGAGGACTGCACAAGTTCAATGGTTTCGACCGTCCTATGCTGACCGACAGCGGTGGCTTTCAGGTGTTTTCGTTAGCAGGCATCAGAAAAATTCGTGAAGAGGGTGTGGAATTCCGCAGCCACATTGACGGCAGTAAACATGTCTTTACGCCCGAAAAAGTAATGGACATAGAGCGGACAATCGGTGCCGACATCATCATGGCGTTTGATGAATGCCCTCCGGGAACAAGCGACTATGAATACTCCAAAAAGTCTTTGGCTCTGACTGAACGCTGGCTCGACCGTTGCATCAAACGTTTCAATGAGACAGAACCAAAGTATGGCTATCAGCAGAGCCTATTCCCTATAGTGCAAGGGTGCGTATATAAAGACTTGCGTCAGCACGCCGCTGAGAACATTGCGGAGAAAAATGCTGACGGCAATGCCATAGGAGGATTGGCGGTAGGAGAACCAACAGAGGTTATGTATGAAATGATTGAAGTCGTCAATGCTATACTTCCAAAGGACAAGCCACGCTATCTAATGGGTGTAGGTACTCCTATAAACATATTGGAAGGCATCGAAAGAGGAGTGGATATGTTCGATTGTGTGATGCCAACACGCAACGGACGCAATGCACAGATATTTACAAAGCACGGAACTGTGAACCTGCGTAACAAGAAATGGGAAGCAGACTTCTCGCCTCTTGACCCCGAAGGTACATCATACGTCGATACGGCATACACGAAAGCATACGTTCATCATCTGTTCAAGGCACAAGAATTGCTGGCTATGCAGATAGCGTCAATACACAATTTAGCGTTCTACCTTTGGTTAGCAGGTGAAGCACGACAGCACATCATCGCAGGCGATTTCAGCACATGGAAAGCAAAGATGGTGGCAGAACTCGGCAGACGGTTGTGATACACATTATTTATAATATATATAGGAAAAGCATAAATTGGTTATATTTGAAGAAGTAAACGGCAAACTTGTACCCAAAGGAAGCGAAGAAGACATCAAGGCTTACTTGGAGTACAAGAAAATGCGTAAGACAAACAAAAGAGGCTCTACAAAAAACAAGTCGAACAGAAGTTCGTCACTCTTTGAATGGATAAGTAGAGTTTCTCCTGTTTCTCGTTTAGACCGCTACATTATCGGTAAGTTTCTCGGCACTTACTTCTTCTCTATCGTGCTAATTATCAGTATTGCAGTAGTTTTTGACTTCAACGAAAACATTGACAAGTTTTTGCAGCACGATGCTCCGATAAAAGAAATTTTGTTCGACTATTACCTGAATTTCATTCCCTTTTATTCCAATCTGTTTAGCCAACTCTTCGTTTTCATTGCCGTTATCTTCTTCACCACAAAACTGGCGGACAACTCGGAAATAATAGCCATGCTATCTACTGGCACAAGTTTCAGCAGACTGATACGCCCTTATATGATTTCTGCGGCTATCATCGCCCTGCTGAATTACGGACTCGGAGCATACGTCATACCACGAGGCAATATAAAAAGAGTAAACTTTGAAAACAAATACAAGAATAGAGGCCGTCAAGATTTCAGTTCAAACGTGCAACTGGAAGTAGACACAGGGGTAATTGCCTACATTGGGATGTTTGAAGAGAGCCAAAAGAGAGGCTATGAGTTTACACTCGATAAATTCGAGAACAAGAAACTTGTCAAGCATCTGCAAGCCTCCTCAATACAGTATGACACTCTTTCTTATGAACCCTATCACTGGATTCTGACAAACTACCAGACCCGTGACTTGCAAGGATTGCGAGAAGTCATAAAAAACGGAAGCCGACTGGATACAATCATAAAGATTACACCACAAGACATACTCATCTCACGAGATATGGAGACGACCTTGACCTCTCCCGAACTGCGAGAATACATAAACAGGCAGAAAGCCAGAGGATTTGCCAATATTCAGCAGTTCGAGGTGGAGTATTGGAAGCGTGGCGCATCTGCTTTCGCAACGTTCATTCTCACAATCATAGGCGTATCTCTTTCTGCACGGAAACGAAAGAACGGCATGGGCATTGCGCTCGGCATCGGCTTAGCCCTCATTTTGACGTATATAATGTTCCAGACAGTTGTATCGAGCATCGCTATCAACGCAAATTTCCCTGCTTTGGCGGCGGTGTGGATACCTAATATCGTGTTCGCCTTTGTAGCATGGTATTATTATAGGAAAGCCCCAAGATAACGACATTTACAAATTATTTTTCATCTTTACATCATACACACATAAAACTATTGAGACAAATGTATTTCGACGAATTAGACATATCAGACGAACTTCTCGACGCACTCGATGCGATGAATTTCCAACAGTGTACCCCCATACAAGAGCAGGCGATACCCAAGATATTGGAGGGGCATGACCTCATGGGCATAGCGCAGACAGGCACGGGAAAGACCGCTGCCTACCTGTTGCCAGTGCTTGACGAACTAAGCCACGGCGACTATCCAAAGGACTCTGTTAACTGCATCATCATGTCTCCCACACGAGAATTGGCGCAGCAGATAGATCAGCAGGTAGAAGGCTTCGCATATTACTTAAATGGCGTGTCATCCGTAGCCATTTATGGAGGAAACGATGGAGTACGCTTTGAGCAGGAAAGGAAAGGACTGACACTCGGAGCAGACATCGTCATTGCCACTCCCGGCCGCCTCATCAGCCATTTGAATAGCGGTCATATAGACTTGAAGAAGACATCTTTCTTCATTCTTGACGAGGCAGACCGCATGCTCGATATGGGCTTTTATGATGACATTATGAAAATCGCCAGTTATCTGTCAGAGGATAGGCAGACAATCATGTTCTCCGCCACGATGCCAGAGAACATACAGAAATTGGCGAACAATATCCTCAAAAATCCCGTAGAAATAAAGATTGCAGTATCTAAACCAGCCGAGAAAATCAAGCAGACGGCATACCTCTGCCACGAAGGCATGAAAGACCGCATTGTTGAGAAAGTGCTGAGCAGCAAATCTTTGGACAGAGTGATTATATTTGCATCGTCAAAAATCAAGGTAAAGGAGTTGAGTTACACGCTGAAAAGCAAAGGCTTCAACGTCGGGGCTATGCACAGCGATTTGGAACAGAAAGAGCGTGAAGAAATCATGCTCGGTTTCAAAAATCGCCATATCAACGTACTCATCGCAACAGACATCGTCAGCCGCGGCATCGACATCGACGATATACAAATGGTCATCAACTACGACGTGCCACGAGACCCCGAGGACTATGTACACCGTATCGGACGCACAGCCCGTGCCAACCGTGAAGGTGAGGCGATAACGCTCGTCACCCAACGCACATGGCAACATCTGCTGAAGATAGAAGCCCTCATCGAAAAGAAAATTCCCAAGCCCGAGTTGCCCGAAGGATGCGGCGAGAGACCAAAGATGAGCAGCAAGAAGTCGAAGAAAAAGCGTCATCCGAAAGGCAAAAAGAAGTCGCAAGGCAATCATAACGACAAAAACCAACCTGCACCTCCCAAGTCAGACAATACACCCTCCAATCAATAGGCATAAATCTTAAATCTGACAAGAATAAGGCGTCTTTCAGTTTTTTTAACTCGTATAAATTTGGGATAAGTCCACAAAAGACTTAATTTTGCATATAGTTTACAAGATACGACACATAACAATAATGAAAAAACTACTATTTGCTATCATATTGCTATCCGTCACAGCATCCGTCAATGCTCAGAATGGAGTGAACACCCCCTACTCTCGCTATGGCTTCGGCATCATGTCTGAGCGTGCCATGGGGTTCAACAAAGGTATGGGCGGAGTAGCCCAAGGTTTCCGCAATGGTCAAGAAATCAACGTTGCCAATCCTGCTTCATACTCTGCGGTAGATTCTCTAACGGCCCTGTTCGACATCGGCATATCTTTGCAGAACGGAAACTATAAAATGGGCAACCTTCAGCAAAACAGAAGGAACACCAGTTTTGACTATTTCGCCTTTCATTTCCGTGCAGCCAAGAACGTGGGCATGACAGCAGGAATCATGCCTATTACAAATACAAAATACAGTTTTGCCTCATCCAGCGAACCTGTGGAAGGCAGAGAAGGAGTAACATCGTCATACAGTTTCAATGGCGACGGCGGACTTCGCGAAGTGTTCCTCGGTGCAGGGTGGCGACCTGTCTCACTGCTCTCCATAGGTGTAAATGCCAGTTATTTGTGGGGCGACTACACTCACAACATGACAATGTCATTCAGCGAAGCAACAGCATTCAGCATGTCTCGCATTTATTCGGCAAACATCAGCACTTACAACCTGCAAGGAGGCATACAATACATACAAAATCTGACACAAAAGGACAGAATTGTAGTCGGCGCTACATACACTCTTGGACATAACGTAGACAACAACGCATACCGTGATACACGCACGCTCAACAGCACTTCGATAGAAGCGCAAGCCATAGACACAATCAAGAACGCCTTCCAGCTGCCCCACTCTATTGCAGCCGGCATAACTTATTATCATTCCGACCGTCTGCGTATCGGCGCAGATTTTGAGTTGCAGAAATGGGGCGATTGCAAATTCCCCAATCAGCAAACAGGATACACAAGCGGCACGTCGGCGTCCGACATCTATCAAGCAACAACAGGGCAACTCTATGACCGCACCAAAATCTCTGCGGGCATTGATTGGATACCCAATCCACTTGCCAATGGCTTATTCTCCAAAAGCACCTACAAAATAGGAGGCTACTACTCAAACTCATACGCCAAAGCCGACCCTACGGGAACCGTCACAGACAAGCCATACGAATTTGGCTTGTCGGCAGGCATATCAATGCCCATTGTCAACCGCAACATTTGGTACAACAGCCCCAAAATCAATGTGTCAGTACAGTGGGTACACACCAACATCCCATATCTGAGTGCTTCAACATTAAGACAAGACGCCTTAACAGAAAATTACTTCAAACTGTGCATCGGAGTCACATTCAGCGAAAGGTGGTTCTACAAATGGAAAGTGCAGTAAGCACCTCCGCAGGATGTTAAAATGACACCAAACAGACCGTCAAAGCATACAAAACGTATGGTATTTGTCAAAAAAGGATAAAAATATATCCATAAACCAAACTTTCTTACTACATTTGTACTCGAATTAAAAACTATATATTAAACGCAAATAAACACCTATGAAAAAGATTGTATTAGCATGCTCATTAGCAATGGTCTCCATTGCCATGTCAGCACAAGACCTCAGTGGCACATCCTTCGACGACCGCATAGGACACGGTCAAGACTCAATAGACGTGCGTACCAACTTCAGCCTCTACACTGCAGCATTCAAGAGCAACGACTTTCTGGAAGCCCTCGAGCCATGGGAGTTCGTATTTCAGAAAGCCCCACTTGCCCAAGTGCGTATCTACACTGACGGAGCATGGATATTGGAAAACCTCATCACAAAAGAGACTGATGCGGCAAAGAAGAAAGAATACTTCGACAAGTTGATGCAGATTTACGACCAGCGCCTCCAATACCTCGATGCACTCAACTCTTTCGCTACTCCAAAGACCGTATCAACAAAGGGCAACATCCTTTGCCGCAAAGCATACGACTACTTCACCTACTGCCCAAACATGGACTTGGAGACAGCCTATAAGATGTTCAAAGAAGGCATCGACGACATGGGACCCAACACAGAGGCATTCGTGCTGTATGCATTCATCCAATGTTCATACAACCGCTTCATGGCTAACAAAGACAACGTAGATGTTCGTCAGGACTTCATCCAAGACTACATGCAGACCAACGACATCTGCGACCGTCTGCTCGACCAAGCAAAGGAATACCCGTCAGAGACAATTCCAGCCGACCCCGAGTCAGAGGACTCAACAAAGTGGGTTGAGCAAGTCATCCTTGCGCCAGAGGCTCAGAAGATTGTAGACAACTATCAGCCAACGCAGCAGCAGGCAAACAACCTGTTCGTATCTTCAGGCGCAGCAGATTGCGATGCCCTCGAGCAGATTTACGGCGCACAGGTTGAGGCAAACAAGACCAACTTGCAGTACCTCAACGCAGTACTCGCTATCCTCAACAACTTCGAGTGCGACAAGTCCAACATTTACTACGTAGCCGCCGACTACGCATACCAAATCAACAAGACACCACAGGCAGCCATTGGTAAGGCTTCCAAACTCTTGAAAGAAGGCGACACAGACGGCGCAATCAAGTACTTCAACGAGGCAATCGACCTCGAGTCCGACAATGCAAAGAAGGCTAAATACGCCTACATCGTCGCAGCCCTCATGTACAAGAAAGGCAACCTCGGTCAGTGCCGCGCATACTGCCGCCAGTCACTGCAATACAATCCGTCAAACGGCGGAGCATACCTCCTTCAAGCAAGTTGCATCGCACGCATGGCTAATGGCGACCACCTTGAAAAGAGCAAATACTACTGCCTCGCAACCGACTACTGCAACAAGGCAAAAGCAGTCGACCCAGCATCAGCGGCAAAGGCAAACCGTCAGGCAGCCGGCTATGCGTCAATGTTCTACCCCAAGTCAGAGGCATTCTTCGCAGGCATAAAGGCAGGGCAGACCGTAACCGTAGCAGGAGAAACAACAACCCTCCGTCTGCGCTAACAGCAAACGTCATTGTGCATGATGCGAAACTTCACACATACGATAATAATCGCAGCAGTCCTTTCGACTGCTGCTTTATTATCGTTTCAGTCATGCAGCGGCAAAGGCGATGTGTCAGGTCCAGAACTCGGCGGCATACGCGACTCCTTGCCCACCCTTCGCTCACTGGGAGTCAGCACGCTCATCAGCGACTCCGGAGTAATACGCTACAAAATGATTGCAGAGGAATGGTACATCTACGACAAGAAAGACCCCACATACTGGTCATTCGACAAAGGACTTTTCATCGAGCGTTTCAACGAGTCATATCAAGTTGACGCCTACATTTCCTGCGACACCGCCTACTATTACGACCAAAAGCGCCTGTGGGAACTCCGTGGCCGTGTACTCGTCAAGAATATGAAAGGCGAAACATTCAAGACTTCCCTGCTCTTTTGGGATCAAGCAGCCCACCGCATCTACTCCGACCGCTACATGGAGATAGACGGCGAGACACGCAAACTGGCTGGCTACAAATTCAGCAGCAACGAGCAGATGACCGACTACATCATCCACTCCTCAAAAGGCGTATTCCCTTTCCAAGACAATCACCCGACACCTCAGCCAGACTCGCTGCTTGTCGTACCCAACGACACAATCGAGGCGTAAGGATAAATTACGCTTTTTCTGTTCAAAACAATAACGGCTACCCTCTGAAACTCCCAGCCGTTCACGATTACAATAGTCAGCCGTGACAATTTATAATAG
Source organism: Prevotellaceae bacterium (assembly GCA_022508665.1). GTDB lineage: Bacteria > Bacteroidota > Bacteroidia > Bacteroidales > Bacteroidaceae > Minthosoma. The sequence goes on from JAFLUT010000051.1 coordinate 17,458, forward strand.
TCAGCCAATGCAGATTATCACTGCCGGCGGTTATCTACTAGTCCAATAAACGGTTTGCTATTTTACCACGAAAAAGGCGACGAAAAAACTCCTCCCGCCTTTCTTTTTTTCTCCCCAATTATTTGCATCCACAAAATTATGTGTATCTTTGCAAACAGAAAATATAACCCTATTGTTTAACTTCTAACCCCCTTGTTAATTAAGAAACAGACAGCAACGTAATTATTCCCACAGAAACGCAGGGAGCGCGTAGGCTCAGCCTCCGCCTTTCCTCACCCGAGAAACTAACTCAATTTTTAACTCGGCGTTTCTGCTCATAACATAATAAACTTGGACTATTAGTC
>JAFLUT010000052.1 GCA_022508665.1 Prevotellaceae bacterium
TAATTTGTCACGGCTGACTATTGTAATCGTGAACGGCAGGGCATTTCAGCGCCCAACCGTTGTCTTTTCGGACAACAAAAGAGCGGTTCCGCATGCACCCGAAAGCGGATGCCACAGATAGTGAACAAGTCACGTTCAGCAGGGTAGGGGAGCGATACAAAGGATGCAGGGTAGGGGGTATAAAAATGCTGAAGGAGGAAGAAGGGAACAAAGAGTATAGGATTGCATTTTGTTGCCGGTTACACATTATGCTCACATTCTGACATGTTCCGCTGTTTTAAGGCAAATCCAGCAAATAGTTCAGTCATAATTTGTAAAACCGTTGAAAAAAGTATTACCTTTGCAAGTCTTTATGGATTAAGCAAAATATATATGCAAACGAGTGTTACACAGTCGCCCCGTATGGGATGGATAGATGCTATGCGTGGTTTTTCCATGTGTGTAGTGGTTTTAGGTCATGTCCTTCTGTCTATGCAAATAGGTGGTTATAATTCTTTCATCGGGTCAATTTTTCTTACGTTCCGTATGCCGCTCTTCTTCTTTGTAAGTGGCTTCTTTTCTTACAAGGCAAGCAGTTGGTGGAGCAAAAAGCGTGTGGGGAATATGTTAAAGAGAAAAATTCAGGCACAGATATTGTGTACACTTCTGTTTGCTTCTTTGTTTCAATTGATTAACGGGGGGGTATTTCCTTCTATTATGGGTTTGATTCTTATTGGTTTACCATAGTGCTGTTTCAGATGTATCTGTGCTATCTGCTCTTCTCTGTCTTAAGTAAGGTGTTGAGAAGGGAAATAGCCATACCGGCACTTGTCGTTTTGTCAGTAGCGTGTCTTGGCATTATTGCATTTTGCCGTGGCGATTCGTGGTTGTGGAATTTTCTGTGTTGGGAGAATTTCACAAAATATATACAGTTTTTTACCCTTGGAATTATTTGTTCTAAATATCGTGAGAATTTCTTCAAGTTGTTGTCCAACGATATATTTATCACAGTTGTCACAATAGGGTGGTGCGCATGCATGTTTTTGTGGTATGACGAAGGATTCAGGCTCAACAGTCCTTTTGCATATTCGGTTGTTCATGACATACTTGCTCGTTATTTTGCCTTGTTTACGGTTGTCTCTGCCTTTTTCGGGTATTCATCCAGACTCTCATCCAATGCCAAATGGTGTTCATGCTTGCGTTTCATAGGACAGCGTACTCTTGACATATATATGATTCATTACTTTTTTATACCTAACTTGAGTTTCCTTCCAGATTTTGTGACGCATAGTCATGCTTTTGTTATTCAATTGTTCATATCATCTTTTGTTACCATTCTTGTCCTTGCCGTGTCTCTTCTTGTAAGCATGCTTTTGCGCCGCAGCCATATTCTTGAAAGTTGGCTGTTTGGCGTAACTCCAAAGAAAGATTGTAGATGCGTGTAGAGGATAGGCAGCCTGTCAGCCTTTTTTACTATTTCCCCCATAAAAATTTATCTTTGTGCCGAAGAAAAGAGAAAATGGGAGGAATGAAAAGAACGATATACCCTTCATTGTTGGCGTGGAAAGAACAAGCAAACCGAAAACCTCAAAGGTCTGCAGATTGTCCATTCTCTATAAAATAAAACGACCCGCACATTTGAGCATCGTCGAGAGGCTTGGCGGGTTCTGGTGTTGCAAAGGTATGGAGTATTTGTTTAACTGCCAAATGTTTGGGGTGTTTTGTAAAAAAGACGCATTTATTGCTGTATGTGACATATTTGATAGTTTTTGCAATCCTTTTTATATGAAATCCTGCAAAAAATCGTCTAACTTTCTTACTCTTACTTTGGGGAATGGAATGTCTCTCAGCACATCAAAATGTGTGTCATCACTGACAATGAAATCGGCACTACATACGATGGCACAATCAACAAACTTGTTGTCGTCGACATCTTTCTCTATAAGTCCAAAACGATACTGGGGATTGACAAACTTGACATTTTCTGCATTTACAAGGAGCATGACGATATTCTCTGCGATGCTCGGAAGGGTCTGTTCCTCTATGATTTCTTGATATTCTTCCAAAATCTCATTTGACACGCACAGACAAAAATCCCTTTGCAGAAAAGCATTCCATATAGGTCTGTATGGGCTTCTCTTGGAAATAGCCTGCAACAGACAATTCGTGTCCAAAACCACCAGCCTGCCGTCGTGCTTCATTTGTATGGAGTTCTCAGATGAGCAGATTTCAGTTCTGTGAGTTTCGTTTCGTTCCATCTCCCCGACTCCCACAGAGCATCCATCTCATCATCAATCATTTGTGCGTAGAATGCCGCAAGTTGTTCTTTCAGTCGTTCCATACCCTCTTGGGTCTTGACACGAGCCATCATGTTCAGCACATGAAGTTGGGCTGGATTGAAAATTGTTCTTTCTTGCATAGAGATAGGTTTTCTTCGTTTCGTTTGCAAATATACGCATTTGTTACTGTTCGGCAAATGTTTTTAAGGTTTTTGTGGAAGAAGGATATATGTTGTAGAAAAAGAACTCCGCAGGTGGGATGCCTGCGGAGTGTCACTTGAAGCCGATGCGGCGAGGCGGTGGAGGGGTGCGTTTCTCTGCCTGCAACTCGGCGAGAGACTCGTTGATGAGTTCGAGTTGCATTCGTGTCTCCTCGTTGATGTCGTTTTGGTCGGTCAAGATGTCGTTTACATATTCTTTCAGTTCTTTCACATCTGCCTGCAGTCTGGCAAATTCTGATGGCTCGGGCTGCGAAAATGCTTTGCGGACGCTGACGAAGGCTCGCATGATACCCATATTGACCTGTACGGCAAGTTTTGATGTCAACACGCTCGATAGCATAGCCACGCCAGTTCGGTGAAAGCGTATGGGGGTTTCCGTGTTCCTCCCCATCTTGATGTCACAAATTGTGATTTCAAGTTATCCCATTCGGTAGCGGTCAACTGGAACATAAAGTCTTCGGGGAAGCGTTCTGCATTGCGTTTCACTGCTTGGTTCAAGGCACGAGTTTCCACGCCATACATTGAGGCAAGGTCGCGGTCGAGCATGACTTTCTGACCTCGCATCTCGTATATCTTGGAACGGATTACTTCAAGTTCTTGCATGGGATAGGCATTTTAATTTATTGCAAATATACGCATTTGTTGCTGTTCGGTATATTACTTACCACAGAGGCACCTTTCCTGCCATGCCCAAGTCGAGTGTGGCGGTGTGGATACCCAATGCACGGAACACTCGGCTCATCGTGGGGATGGTAATGCTGCCGCCTTTCTCCAGACGGGAGATTTGGGATTTCTTCACACCGATGCGTTCTCCGAGTTGCTCCTGCGTGAGGTGTTGGGCTTGGCGAGTCCTCTTGATTGCTTCGCCGAGGTGGTAGGCGTGGACTGCCGCGGCGACTTCTGCCTCGAATTTGTCACGACGTGGTGTACCTATTGGACCAAAATCTCTGTCCAATACCTCCTCAAATGGAATCAGTTTCATTTTTGCCATATCATTACTCTCTTTCTGTTTCGAAGTACTCTCTTCTTATCCTCTCTGCCTTGGCTATCTCCTTGGCAGGGGTCTTCTGCGTTTTCTTTATGATGCCGTGTGTGGCTATCACCAGCGTGTTGCTTCTCGTGTCCCAAAAGGCGAACAAGCGATAATGGATGCCGTTGTAGAGTGTTCGGAACTCCCATATCTCCGAGCCTTCCAGTTTCTTGAACAACTCTGCGTTGCGCTCGCCATTCTGAATACGGGAAATGTTGTATTCAACCTTGTCTCTTGCCGAAGCAGGGATAGAGGCAAGGAAATCGCTTGCTTCTTCCGTTACTACAAGTTTGAACCTGCTCTCTGCCATGTCAATATCATTTCGTCGCTACAAAGGTAATCATTTGTTTACAAAAAGCAAAACTTTGTGTGCTTTTATTTCTTGTGTTAGGATAAAAAGAACTCCGCAGGTGGAGAACATAAATTATGAATTAAAGAAATGAGGATGCATCAGATGGTGAACTCTGATACATCCTCATAGCATTATGAGAGATTTATTATTCTGCTGCTTTCTCTGCAACTTTCCAGTATGCTCCTACAACATTACCTTTATTACTAACATTGGTAAGTCTTATATATTTAGCACCCTCATATTCAGACGTACTGACTGTTATAGAAATGGTTCTATACATAGGTGATCCATCTTCATGTGGAACATTTTGAACTTCGCCTAAACTATATGCCTTGTACCAATAGTCGCCATGTTCATTTTCTTCATATACGACTTTTTGGATATCTCCTTGAGTCGCTGACCAATTATTCTCCACTTCTATAATATAAGTAATAGTAATTGTCTCATCTTCTGCTGGCAGTACTGTTATTTTAAAGGCGTCCTCATAGGTATCACTACTACCAAAACTATTATCTTCTGTGTATGTATCTAATTTTATGAAAGTTCCATATTGTTCATAATTATTACCTGTCCCTGGTGTATCTCCTCCACCTTCTTCTCCTTCTCCGCCTTCTTCTCCATCACCTGTACTTCCTCCTCCGAAAATGTCACCTTCGGGGTCCACGCCTATGCCACTTGGGGCGATAGTTACACCTACGTTAGGATATTTGTACCAGTCTTTAGATTGGTTTTTGTCCGCTACCCATTGGGCGAATGTGGGGCTATCTGGTTCATTGTATGCTGCACCAGAAAAACCGTTGTATGAAAACATTGGCATTTCTTCCTTTGGCCATCTATAGTGTCCCACCAAACCGTCGCGTTTCCAGTATTTTGGGGTACAAATTACATATGGGACATTTTTGTCACCTTCTGTACCATCTCCATTAAACATGAAATTCCTTATCCGCTGTATTTTCCCACTCTCCTGCAGAGATCGTATCTTCGCTTCACTCAGCCCTTCTGTTAATACTGGTTCCCCTTGCTGCAGTACCCATATATGGAACCCTCCCATGTCGTGATCACCAGGCAACACCTCATCTTCTGATTCTGGTTCGTAGTCGAGAACGTTTGATGCCAACGAGAACGTGCGTGGCACAGTGATTTCGTAGGTTCTGCGTGAGGGCGTGTAGTCAGTTTTCACATTGATGGGTGAGTAATCTCCACTTATTGCTTGTGCGTTAGCACTGCTGAACAGCTCGTGTATTTCTCCTGTCTTGTAATTTCCGTTAGAATCAATGATGTCGCTTCCCACAGGTGTGTCGCCAAAATAAACATAGGAAGCCAATGTTCCTCCTGCTGCGAGAGGGGTAACATAGGCATATCTTGAGCCGCTTACATGCGAAACCTCTATTACCACGTCGTTGTAGTCGATATCGTAAGTTCCGCCAAGATCTTCGGCGCTGATAACCCATCGGTCTGCTCCATCATCAAGGACTGTTGGCATCTCGTCTCCGAACATGAATACGCAGTCGTTAAGGTCGAGGTCGCTGTCATTATATGTATTCGGCCAGTCCTCAAAACCGAGGTACATATTGCCATTGTCTATAAATGTGGCTGCATAAGGGGTTCTTGAACTTTTATCCTCTTCTCTTGTACCTTCTATATAATTCCCGTCTGTGTCCGTTTTGTATATAACACCAGACTCTTTGTTTCGTGCCTTGTTGGAGTGAAAGAGATTACCTTCTTTTGTCTTTATATACATTCCGAACACTGTCCCAACAGGCTTAATGTTCACAGTTATCCCCTTTGCACGTATTTTCTCTGGACCAGATTTGGGGACATATTTGCCTTTACTATCGACTTGTATGTCGTAGGGCGTTTTCCCATTTCCTGCATCACCCCAGTACATACCGTCCGTCGGGAAGCCTTCCCATGCATATCTCATTTTCCACACCTGTATTTCTCCTGTATCGACATCTCCATTGGACAATATAGGCTTGCCATCTTTATCAATTACCCAGTCGTCCCCTTTTCTCAATGCTTTTATTTTGTAAATCGGCACATACACAGGTTTGCCATTGGCACCAATGTAATATACGCCCAGTTCATTATAATTATTTGTATCCCAATAGATAGGATATATAGTAAATTCTCCTGTGGAAACATAAACGAAGTCCTCACTAACCTTTCCGAGGTTGAATTGCTCCTCAGGTAGATGCTCAGCCCATGCTGAATAGGTTTCCTCCTTTATAGTCAGATAGTCTTCAGTTTTCCCAATATCGACATTATCATTGTCATTCTCAGTAAGAACCAGTCGTGTAGAGCGAAATGTCACGCTACCTCCCACAGTGGTTTGCTGTGCAGTATATCCGTCTGTGACCATAATATCCGTTGTTCCCTCAACCACGTCAAACCCAAGGGTTTGTGTGCCTGATACATCTTCATAGTCGCCAACTATCTTGTATTTCCCATTTGTCTTGGCATATATCTTTATGTTAGACGGCGATGAAGTTGTTACGGTCACTTTCCCACGCTCTGCTAGATTCCAGTCCTGTGTAGGATCGACTTCTCCAAATGTTTCCTTGAAGTTTTTTATGAAACTGATTTGCTGTTCTGTAAATCCATTGTCGTAATCAGAACATCCCACGAATGCGAGGGCAGCAAGAATGATTAGTACACACTTCGGGAGTGTGCGGTTGAAAATGTTAGACTTCATAATGTGTGTATAAAAAATAAAATGTGTTAAATTCTTCCAGTTGAAATGTAGACTTCGGGGACAAAGTTAGGGGTTTTTGTTGAATTTTGCGGTAGGTTGCAGGTGTTTTTTGTTCTTTTCGAGTAAAAAAAGCATAAAAAGGGAGGGGTTTTGTGGTTAGGGTAGGGGTGGGGAGGCGATTGTTTGCTGTCTCTGGAGAGGGAAGGGTGGGGGAGTGGGGATGATGTGAGGACTGTGGGATTTTTGGCAAAGGGTGTTGAATTGTGGGCTTTCCGGCGTTTTTATGGATAAAGATAGTGAGATTGTCGGCAAAGGTTTGTATATTTGTGGAATAAAAGGAATAGAGAAATGAGGAAACTGATTTTCAATGCTTTGATGGCATTGGCGGCGCTCTCTGCCAATGCGCAGGATATTCAACTGCACTATGACTTCGGTAGCGCACTGTATGCTGACCAACAGGCAGACCGTCCGAAGGTGACGATGACTTTCGAGCAGTTCAAGGCTGACAGGTGGGGTTCGTGGTTCTACTTTGTGGATGTGGACTTCAGCCGAAAGTTTACGGAGGCGGCATACACGGAGGTGGCGCGTGAGTTTAACATTGGCAAGAAGGGCTTTGCGGTACACGTCGAGTATGACGGCGGACTGAATAGGGGTGGCAGTTTTCAGCATGCGGCACTGGTGGGAGCGGCGTGGAACGGTGCGTCGGAAGACTTCTCCAAGACGTACAGCGTGCAGTTGATGTATAAGCGGTATTTCAAAAGTTACGCCTATACTTCTGCCTACAACAGTGTGCAACTCACGGGGGTGTGGGGGATGACTTTCGCCAAGAAGAAACTGACTTTTTCGGGATTTATAGACATCTGGCGTGGCGAAAAGGCGAATGGGCATGGGCTGTTGGTGGTCATGACCGAACCGCAACTGTGGTACAACTTCACGCCTCACTTCTCCGTTGGCACAGAGTGGGAGGTCAGCCAAAACTTTGTCTTCAACACTTACGACGACAAAACTTTCTTTTTCAATCCCACGCTGGGCGTGAAGTGGAACTTCTGAGGTTTACGCCCTGCCTTTTTCGGCATGCTTGCACCCGTAATTTCGGCATGCCTTTTCACTTCGATGCCATTTCTACCACCACTTCATCTTCAAACCCCTCCACCGCAAGGCGCAGGCGGATTGTGCCAGCCCTCCGTGTTGTCTGCACGATGGCAAAGGCTCTACCGAAGTGAGTCACGTCCTCGGTAGAAGTGAACGGCGTAGTGCGGCGCAGGTCATTGTTGATTAGTCCGACGAGACGCCCCTCGCCCTCCACCTCGCCACGTATGCGCAGGTTCTTATGAGGCACGGGCGTACCGTCCTTGTCGACGAGTTGCAACTGTATGTAACTCAAATCCTGCCCATCGGCACGCAACTCCGTGCGGTCGGGCGTGGCGCGCAGGGCAACGGGGTCAGACGCCGTGCGCAGGTCGTAGTACGCCACCGTGTCAGTGCCGTTGATGCCCCTCGCCTCGATGTGTCCGGGCGTATAAGGCACGTGCCACACGATGGTGTGGTTAGCAAAGTCGGCAGTCACCTTCTCGCCCATCACCTTTCCATTGATGGCGAGTTGCACACGCTCGCAGTTCGTTATGGTCTGCACCTCCATCACAAGCCCCTCATAGCGGAAGGGGAAGTTCCAGATGCTTGCCACGTTAGGCCACTGCCACAAGTCGCGCCCGTGGTCGATGTCAAGCCCCTCGTCCCTCACGGCTATGCCCACGGTGGGCTTGTCCTTCTGCCACACGGCACGATGCCACACCCCCTGCGCCTTCTCCGTTCCCGACAGGTCGATGAGACCCGTAGGCCATCCGCACGAAGGCCAACTCGCCTCGCCCACGTAGTCCTGCCCCGTCCAGAGGAAGCCGCCGGCTATGAAGTCGTTCTCCTCGATGATGTTCCACGGGTTGTTCGTGTCGTAGGCACGAATGTTGCCTTCAGCGCCGCAGTAGTAGGGCAGTTCCTCCGTCACGATGAAGCGTCGCTCGGGGAAGCGCTTGTGGTCGCTCAGCATGCGCGGCTCCTGATAGTTGTAGCCGACCACCTCGGTAGCCCCGGCGAAGTGGTCTTGATGGTTATTCTGGCACGCCATGCACACCTGCCGCGTCGGCTCGAGCCTATGCACGAAGTCTTGCAGCATCTTCGCCCTCTCCACACCCTCCGTGCCGTCCATCCACGCCTCGGTCAGTTCGTTGCCGATGCTCCAGATGACCACCGAGGGGTGATTGCGGTCGCGCTCCACCATATTGGCGAGGTCGCGCTGCCACCATTCGTCAAAGTACTCCTTATAGTAGCCCGATTTCCATTTGTCAAATGCCTCGTCGATGACCACGAAGCCCATCCTGTCGCACAGGTCGAGAAACTCGGGCGAGGGCTGGTTGTGCGAACAGCGTATGGCATTCACGCCATAGTTCTTGAAGATTTCCAGCCGCCTCTCCATCGAGCGCATGGGCAGCGCCGAACCGAGGCAGGCGTCGTCCTGATGCAAGCAGAAGCCTTGCAGTTTCAGCCTCCTGCCGTTCAGCAGGAAACCCTCGTTGGCGGTAAACTCCGCCGTGCGTATGCCGAAAGGCGTCACCTTCTCGTCGAGCAGTTTGCCGCCGTCATACAACTTCGTCACCACATTATATATATATGGGTCTGCCATTCCGTCCCACAGTCGCGGATTGCGGACTACAATCGCCTCGCCGTCCGCACCTTTCGCCACGGTCTTTCCCTCGGCGTCCACAATCTGATGCACCACCTTAGGCTTGGCTGGCGAACCCACGATGTCGGTGCGCACCACGACCTTAGCGTCAGCAGGTTTGACTCCCGTCCCCCCTACTGCTTGTCCGCCCCTCGTGTCCACCTCCGTCACGACATATATGCCGTTGGTAGCGATATGCACGGGACTGGTCTTCACGAGCCATGCGTGGCGGTAGATGCCCGAGCCAGTGTACCACCGTGCTATGGAGTCATTGTCCGAAGGATTGTTCACTCGCACATAAATCTCATTCTCCGCCCCATACTTCAAGTGCGGCGTGAGGTCGTACTCTATCTGCGCAAAGCCGTAAGGCCGGAAGCCGAGGTGATGCCCATTCACATACACGTCGCTGCGGTTGTAGATGCCGTCGAACACCACCGCCACCGCCCTGCCCCTGTCCGTTGCCGGCACGGTGAACGTCTTGCGATACTCGCCCACTCCTCCTCGCAGGTGTCCGTTGCACCCCGTCAGCCTCGAGTCGGGAATCATGTGTATGCTCCAGTCGTGCGGCAACTGCACCTCCTGCCAGCCCTCCACGGCCTCTCTCAGCCTCTCGCCAGCCTGCTGCTCCGCCCCTCGCTCCATAGTGAGGTGAAACAGCCAGTCGAAGTCGAAGCACTCCGTCGTGCGCGGCGACTTCTGCGCCGTGAGGGTGAGGGAGAGTAGGGTAAGGATGAATGTAAGATGATAACGTTTCATGAGTGTTATGCGATAGAGGTGTGTTTTCTATTGTACAAAGGTACTTGTTTCCTATGGAATGAACAAACATTGAGAGAAATAAACTTCACAAAACATATAATGTCCACAATAATTTTACTTGCCTATCATCGGCACAAGATATGCTGGCAGACATACCAACCCTTCTTCCTCTCTTATATCCTTCGTATAAACCAAGTATTGCCGCTGTACTCTGCTTGCGAATTTTCTTGAGAAAGCATCAATAGAGGTGTGCGACTTATATCCCGAAGACTTCACCTCTATCGGGCAGACCTTCGCTCCTTTGGCTATCAAGAAATCCACCTCGTAATTGTGCTTACCCGATTCAGTCGGGAATGTATAATAGTACAGTTCATGACCTAACGACCTCAACATCTGAGCCACAACGTTTTCATACACATATCCCAAATCGGCAGACAGTTTATCGCTAAGCAACTTATTGTAAATAACATTTTCCGTAAAGTCCTTATCCTTAAAAGCCAAAGTCACAAACAGCCCCGTGTCGGCGATGAACATCTTGTATCTTTGCATATCCTTATGGAAATTCATCCCCACATTAGGGTCGTTGGCATGATATGTCAGCGAAACCGTCATAGAGTCCTCCATGTCAGCAATCACTGCCTCCACCTGCCCCAATCGCCCTTTCTCCAATACACTCTGAATGGTATAGCGCGAAGCATTGCTTGTCAGCTGCGCAGGGATAGCGCTAAACAGACGAGACGCTCTGCCCGTAGGGTCTATCTTCCGGAAATCATCTTCATACAAGTCCAAAATCTCCCTCTTCACCCCGTCCACTTCCTGCAGATTGTTAGTGGTCAGATAAGCATTCACGGCCTGAGGCATACCGCCGACAAGCATATACAGACGGAAATCGCGCATCAGTTTCCTATGCACAGCATCGCCAAACGGCAGCATCTGCTCATAATTCTGCCTTATCAACGGCATCGTCGCCACGTCACCCATCGCCCATCTGAACTCCTCATAATCCAACGGATGCAAAGTAAGCCTCGTCTCCTCGCTCGGTATCACAATATCCTTCACATTTTTCTTGATAGACAACAGCGACCCTGTTTCAATATAGTCATAACGACCATCCTTCACCAGATACTTGATGGCCTGCCGCGCCAAAGGCTGAAGTTGCACCTCGTCAAACACTATCGCAGACTTCCGCTCCTTCAATGCAACCGCATAAATCTGCTGCAACCGAAGAAAAAAGAAATCCAAGTTCATCATATCCTCAAACAGTCTGTTCACTTCCTTAGAGGCAATGGCAAAATCAACCAGAATATAAGACTCATACTCTTTCCTCGCAAATTCCTCCGCAATGGTCGATTTCCCCACACGCCTTGCCCCCTTGATTAGCAACGCCGAGCGCCCCTGCTTCTCCTTCTTCCAAAGCAACATCTGAGCATATAACTTCCGCTTAAAAACGATATTCCTCATAACTGTCTGAATTTTAGTGCAAATATAGGAACAAATGCAGAAATCTCAAAATGTTTTCGGCAGAAAAGTACAGAAATCTCAAAATGTTTTCGGCGGAAAAGTACAGAAATCTCAAAATGTTTGGGATTGGATGCGCTCTTGGCATCCTCTGTCTCTCCGTTCCTGCCGTTGTGCTTTATAGCCTTTTATGCCTTCTCCACAGTCAGACACATAGCGCATTTGTTATCTAAGGAAATTCTTGTAGAGGGATTGGGGTTATAGACACATTATATATAATATAAAAGAAATTCGGCGAGTTAGCGTAAAGCCTAACTCGCCGAATTTGTATATTATGGGGTTATCATCACCATATACTTTCTTCTTTATCAGTTGAGGTTCCCCAAATGTCGTCACTTGTGTTTCTGTCTTTTCCACGCTGGAAATCCCATGATGTTTCTTGTACATCATTGCTATTGTTACCACTACTACAGATTACATAATTCTTTACGCGTACATCACGCATGATTATTTGTGGGGTTATATAATTCTTTTTCATATTTAATTTAGTGTGTATTTGGTTTAACTTCTTTTGTTTATCACTTTTTATTTTACATATACTTTCTTACCATTGAAGATATAGATGCCCTTCGTCGGATTCTTCACAGGCACGCCTTGCAGAGTGTAGAACACACCATTGTTCAAGACATTTGGATTATCGCCTGTCGTTGGCAGTTCGTCATCTGTCAGCACTTCATCTATACCTGTAGAAAGACTATCAACATCAATGAAGAACACTTGATGAATGCCAGCAGCATTGACATTTACACGGCGTTTGCCACTCTGCTCTTTTATCGGATTTTGCTTTGCAAGCCAGTCTCCCAATTTCATATATGCAGAATGGTCTTTGGGCTTGCCACCATCATACGTTGTTCCATCAGGGAAGGTCGTACCTTCTTTCAGCACAAGATAAAAACCAACTCCATATCCAGTAAGACCTGTTGCATCGCCCGGTTTTGTCGGGTCTTTAGCATCCTCCTCACTATCATATTTTACATTGTAGCCACGATTAGCGAGCATGTAGTTATAATAAGTTTTGTTTTCATCTTTTTCATCTTTTTCACCTTGGTCAACTTTAGCTATATTTGCTTGTGCAACAACACCTATCAGGAGATTACCACTCATATCATCTGTTTCTCGGTCTATGTCGGTAGTGAACAAAGGCCAAGACTCTTTGTCTTCTGTTTCAAACTTTGTAAAAGTTCCATCAACCACAATTCCGTTATTTTCAGATGTGCTACCATCAATGGTCATAGGAACAAAGTGTACCTCTTGCATTGTTACATTAACTTGGTCATCATCTACTCCTGTCACCTTATATGCCCTTTGTTTTTTACCGAGGAACAGGTTTGCAAGAGTTATGTCAATAGGATATTCACGAGCCTCCGTAGCATAACCTGTGTCGCAATATACATCCTTAGAATCCACAGACACAGCCATCTTGTGCAAAGTTAGATTGGCAAGATTGAGGTCGATGTCTCCACCTTTTCCTTCAACTTTATAGATTTTTAGTGGAATTTCATCAACATATCCATAACCATCTTCATAAACAAAACCGTCGTTTGAAAAATTAACAGATGTACCATCTACCGTTACACTTGGGTTGCCTCCTGTCACAGCAATATACAGCGTTTGTCCCTCTTGAACATTTGGCACTTTCAGAGAATAACCTTTTTCTCCAAAGACTAAACCATTTTGGAATGGTCTCAACTGCAATCCTTCATCCTTCTCATTCCAATATTCAGTTGGCATAATACCAAGTCCGTCAAATTCGGGGATATAGATGTCACCCGTCATATCATATTTGTAATTCAAACCATAGAAGCCAAGTCTAGAACCATACGCATATATTTTATAGTGCTGACCTTCCTTTACGTCGAAAGAAATCATATTTGATTTTTGACTCCAGTCACTCTTACTCAACAATTCTTTATCATTTTTATAAACATATAAAGTTTTATCTGTATTTATCTCTATCGCAACATTTATTGTTCCGTCATATTTTGGAATAATTGTATAAAATGTGCCACCAGTCTGATTGCCATTCTCTCCATTGCCGTCTGTTCGTGTAGGATATTCTCCAAAAGAACTGTTTGTTGTAGAGAAAGGGTTACCACCTCTTTCTCCAAAAGTCAGAGTTGCAACAACTTCGTTTCCATTTTTCACAGGAATCCTCTGTCCCGACACCATCTTTTCTCCCGATTTCATCTTGTATGTGACATCTCCCGAAAATCTTGTATCTGTTCTCTTTTTCCATGCTATCATATTTTCGGGATTGCCAACTCTAAAACGATAAACAGGGTCATATTCATTATTTCCAACATTCTCAACAAAGTCCCAGTAACGCCATTCATTATCAGCATTTACTATTTCACGATTGGCATCTTTTGCAATCTCATCCTTTGTGTTATTTCCTGTTGTTGTTGTAAAATGCTCCATAGCCCACGTGTATGGATATGGCTTCACGTTGTAGTCATATTCGTATACACTAACCTTTACATGGCAACTGTCGAGGAGGAAATCCTCATAACAGTAAAAAGGTGTCTTTGCATCCTTTTCATTTCCGATGGTAGAATGACGAGACTCCAACACCAAAGTAAAACTACCGTGAGCATTATCCGTTATTGTTAAGTTTTGGTCATTTTCTACATAACAATTGCTTTTTCCCAATGTTCCTGTACGACTATCATTTCCCCATTTTTCATGTTCATAGTCTTTATCCCCAAGAATGTGATACTTATCATCTTGGCGACCGTTTTGTGTGTGCAAATCATTTTTACTTATGCTTAACTCCGTATTTATATTGTCTGTTTTCTTACGAAGAAATGTGTAGATTGCATCACGCTTATAATCTGTACTACTTTCTTTTACATTTTTATCAGGGAAAATTTTAAGATTATTTCTTTGAGCACTTTCTGTATCTGCTACCAACGTTGGGGTCATGTGTGTATCAAAATAAAAATTGGGGTCTTTATCCGGGAGTGGACCAATCTTTATATTCTTGATGTTTACCCATCCTTGCTGACCGCTTACAGTTATTGTTTTATCTTTACCGTCTTTGTCTTTTATTGTTATATCGCCATTATCTACTAACGTGAATGCCACATCCTGATTATCCTCCTCTACAATAAATTCATGATGCCCATATACGACATTTACACTACCAGCACCAACATAAAACAACTTTCTATTCATTGATTTGCCCTCAAGGTCAGTTACATTTTCTGCCATCATCAACTCTCCGTTGTTCCAAAAGTGCCTATCCCATCGTATGCGGATATGCTGACCTTTTTTCAGATTAGGGATAACCATTTTTGACCCTACCTCCATTGTGATAGATTCACCCATCATGTCATTATCAACATACTCATCACTTAAATCATAATTAGCATGCGTTTGTTTCAGAAATTCACTTATTTCTGCTACGCTCATCCATTTTGTTTTTCCGTCATATCCCCACTCGCGTGCTTTTTCTTTTCCTTCCTCATCCCACTCTGTTACTTTATAATAAGAAGCAATATCGGAAATGTTTGTTCCAAAACATTTTATCGGAGAAAAGAACAGCAGACCTGCTGTTTTATCTATAAAACGAGCATTGTCACCAGTAACATCTACACTATTAGAGAATACAGGGCGTTCCAACTCTGTGTAATATTCCGCTTTTCCTTTATTATTTCCTGCTGGGCCATCATCATCTTTTTCCTCATGCCTGTACACTTTCCAATCCAACGCCCACTCATCCGTATTTGAGACTACAACATTGCCTTTATCATCTATTACCGTAGTATTAAGATTCAATTCTTCTTTTGTTTCAGTCTTGGAGAAGTCCCACTCCTTGTTTTCGGCATAAGGAACTGTTATTACACAATATGCAGTAGATTTTACTTCTTCATCATTTGCATCAATATCTGTATGCACAGCAGTCACTATAATAGCGCCACCGTTACCACTCCATTTCAACACGCCATTGTCTTCATCAAGATCTGCTTGTGTAATGTCGCCTTCTGTTCTCACATAAAACGTTGTTCCAGTACCCTTAGGAAATTGTTGAAACGTATAACTCGTTGAACCATCTTTAATTACAACATATGGTTTTTTAAAGTCAACCGTTGGTGTAAATTTAAAACTTGTTAGGTGAAATATATTATAGTTTAAATCCCCTCCCGGATATGGCGTTGCGTGGAATATATACATATAACCTGCTTTTACTTTTCGTTTTAATGTACATTTCCCTTGTATTTTTAATAAATTTTCTTCAAAGTCTTTCCTATAATAATGACTAAATTCACATGGACCACCTTTATCATTATATCCATTTATTTCCAATTCGCCATCAAGCGAGGGTTTAAACACATAAAATGTTCCTTGATAATAGTGGCCTGTTTCATAATCACCTTTGTAATCACCATTGTAATTATTCGGATCAGCAGACCATAGCCAACCGTTATTATATTGGTCTTTAACTGTTGCTCCCCAGCAGTCATCACCATCACCGAACTTTGATATGACAGTTTTATTAGGGAGTTCTGTATTACCAAATCTCATTTCCATATGTGGAACTTCTTTTATGGTACGGTTTTTCAACACGCCGCCTGATGTAAAACGGAATGTTCCCTTATCCTCATCGACTTCATATTTTGCTACATCTCGGCTATCTTTATCATAGTCTATCCTTATTTTTCGGATATAAACATTATTCGCAACTTCCAGTTCCAGATGTCCATCTTGCATTACTGTATATGCTTCTCCTGTTGTCAATTTTTTATTATTAGCCAGTGCTACGATTTCGTTTCCACCATTATCAAACCATATAGTAACTTTATCTCCTTGAAACAAATTCAGAAGAGCCATTGGTCTTACAGCATTACCAACTCTATTAATCAAACCTCCTTTACTGTTACCAGATGGGTTTCTAATCCCCCACCATGGCGAATCACCATCTACATTACATAAAGCCAATCGTCCATTCAAAGACATAACATAACCTTTTTCTTTCCATTCAAAAGACTCTATAACGTAATATATGTATTGATTTCTCCATTTTAAAGAGAGACCCTCACCTTTATTTATATTACCATAAGAGTCAGAATCTCCTTCTCCTGTAAATCCTTCAATATTATATTCCTCATAATCGTCTGTTATGGTAACATACGTATTTGTCAAGTCAGTCTGAGCTACTACCCTTATTGGTGCAACAATGGAAACAACTGATGCTATCAAAAGCATACAATAAATCTTTTTCATTTTCCTTTTCTGTTTTTTTTATTTGTTTTATTGTTATTTACATTCTCTAAAATCCCATGCCCTGTCTCAATGAGGAGAGACGGGTAAAAACACGGAAAATCGGCACAAATGTATAAATTCTATTCAATACACAAATAAATTTATGGACTTTTTTGTGCGTTTTGTGATTATTTTTGTCTCGGAAATAGCGTTTTAGGGGGGGGTAAAATAGCAATCTCTGCTTTTTTCGAGGTTTTTTGGGGTGGTTGGAGGGGTTGACGTAATAGGCTGCCCTCGAAAGTGGACAGCCGTTGCCCTCGAAAGTGGATAGCCGTTGCCCTCGAAAGTGGATAGCCGTTGAGGGGACTAAGGGGCAACCGTTGGCATAGATAATCTGCATTGGCTGACGATTATAATTTGTCACGGCTGACTATTG
>JAFLUT010000053.1 GCA_022508665.1 Prevotellaceae bacterium
GTTTAATTTTACAAAATATAGGTTATATTTTATAAAACATAACTTATATTTTAAGGATGCACACGGCTGAATACCGATACTGCCGACCAAAATATATCGTTCCTTTCACTTTCCGCCATCGATTATTGAGGACAAACACCCACTATACCACGCAACCTTTCAGACGCATATAGACCAACAAACAAAGCGGCTGCAAGTCCACAGTTGACTTGCAGCCGCTTTCAGCAGTCTTATAAATATCCCTATCTTTTATTTCACAGGAGATATTATATAAGTATATGTGTAGTCTTGATAAGGCATCTGATATTGTGGCAATGGCCATGCACCCCAAGAGTTGACGCAGCCAACGCCCATTGAGCGAGAGGCGATGTGGAGGTCGGTGAACGGACGCTCAATGAGGTCGCCGCTGTGCCACTGCGCCTTGTCGCGTGAGGGCTGAAGGTCGTCTTCAGTGTAGTTGAGGGCTTGGCATTCAAGCGGTTCTGTGCCTTCGAACTTCAAGCCTTTGCCGTCTTGGTTGGTGATAGCCCAGTAGCGTACACCAGTCTTTGTGCCGCTCTCCTGCGGACGCACATAGTCCCAATACTGAGTGCTTACCGACTGCTTCCAAATGCCTAAGTTCTGGCTGTTGGCACGGTCAACGTAGTTCTCGTGAGGGCCTTTGCCGTAGTATTCGATTTGGTTAAACTCCTTTGGCATCTGCACGGTCATTCCGTAACGCATCAGTTGCGGCTTCTCCTTTGCCTCCGGATTTACGGTGAGGGCTTGAGTGACAACGAGTTTGCCCTGTGGAGTCATAACGTATGTGAGTTTGAGAGACGCTTCAAGGTGGCGGAGGTCATAGTCGGCTGTAACGACATAGTTCACACCGT
Organism: Prevotellaceae bacterium; assembly: GCA_022508665.1. Lineage (GTDB taxonomy): Bacteria > Bacteroidota > Bacteroidia > Bacteroidales > Bacteroidaceae > Minthosoma. The sequence goes on from JAFLUT010000053.1 coordinate 873, forward strand.
CCTGCTTGATGTCGAAACTCTTCTTCTCAAGACGAGGATGCTGCCATGCGGCAAATCTCTTTTGGAAGTTAGCACCGAAATCGTTGTCGGTTGCAGCACGCCAGAAGTCGGGAGTGAGTTCCGATTCGTCAGTAATCATCGGAGTGCCGTCCACGTCAATGTAGGCAACATAGCCTGTACCCTTGTCGAAAGTGACTTTCACGCCATTGGCAGAAAGCACTGCATAAACGGCACGGTCATCGAGCGTCACAGCCTCTGGCTTTTCCTTCGCCTTCTTGTCAACTACTGGCTGAGCAGTGATTTCCTCAACGGTCGGGAATGCGTATGGAGTAAGTTCAAACTGGTTGTGAGCAATGACAGGAGTTGCCAAATAGTTGCCAGCCATTCTGTTCAGTATGGCAGCACCGCCCAGTGGCATAACGAGAGGAATGAACTCGATGTTCGCAAGCACTTCCTTGCCCTTATAGTCGGGGTTAGTCAGCGCCTTTGCAATAGCCTCAACAGTGACTGTCTTCTTTGCCTGTGGCTGGATGTTATACTGAGCAATGTCCATTTTGCCCTCATCCACTTTCTCGCCATTCACGAGGATTTCGTATGAGAGGATAACATCGTCGAGAGACTTGAAGAAGTTTTCGTTGTAAATCTCCACCTTGCCAGCAGCGGCATCTGTGAGAGTAGCCCAAATGTTCTGATAGTAATACTGAATTTCGTATGCGTGAGGATTTGGCACACGGTCAGGGTTAATCACGCCATTACTGTTGAAGTTGTTGTCGGAAGCAGGGAAACGGCCGTAGTCGCCGCCGTATGTCCAAATCTGTTTGCCAGTGATTTTGCTCTTGCCACGCAGACCTTGGTCGATGAAGTCCCAAATGTAGCCACCCTGATAGTTGGGCAAGCGGCGTATCATGTCCCAATACTCCTTGAAGCCACCACCAGAGTTACCCATGGTGTGGGCGTATTCGCACTGGATGAGCGGACGTGGATTGCCCTTGCTGCAATAATCTTCGCAACGTCTATAATCGGCATACATAGGGCAGAAGATGTCTGTCTTGCCATTCTCGCCTGCCTGTTCATACTGGCATGGACGTGAGGGGTCGTAAGCCTTCACAAAGTCGTAGGCATCCTCGAAGTTCTTGCCATATCCCGACTCGTTGCCGAGCGACCAAACGATGATTGAAGGGTGGTTTTTCAATACATATATATTATGACGCTGACGCTCTATGTGCATGTCGTGGAAACGAGCATCCTTTGAGAGCGACTTGTCGCCATATCCCATTCCGTGGCTCTCGATGTTTGACTCTGCCGTAACGTAGATACCGTACTCGTCGCACAACTCATACCAGCGTGGGTCGTCGGGATAGTGGCATGTGCGCACTGCATTCACGTTCAGTTTCTTCATAACCAAAATGTCCTTCACCATTTGGTCAACCGACACGACATATCCTCCGTCGGGGTCGAGTTCGTGGCGGTCAACACCCTTGATGAGGATTGGCTGACCATTGACGAGCAACTGCTGATTCTTTATCTCCACCTTGCGGAAGCCGACCTTCTGCGGAATGCACTCAACGAGTTTGTCGCCGTCGTAGAGAGACACATAAAGGTTGTAAAGGTTTGGTATCTCAGCCGACCATTTCTGAGGGTTCTGAACATCCAATGTCACCTCGACTGCGCCGCCTTTTGCCACAGGCTCCGAAGCCGATGCAATGGTCTTGCCGCTTTCGTCGTTCAGTTTTATCTCCACACGCTTGCCAGCCGCATTCTCAGTGGAAATCTTCACGTTGAGTTTGCCGTCAGCGTAGTTGTTAACGAGGTCGGGAGTGATGAAAAGGTCGTCGATGTGGCTTGTCGGACGTGCATACAGATACACCTCGCGAGCGATACCCGAGAGTCGCCAGAAGTCTTGGTCCTCGTTCCAACTGCCGTCGCACCAACGCATCACCTGCATGGCGATGAGGTTCTCCTTGCCATGAGTGATATACTTGGTGACGTCAAACTCTGCCGCCACCTTGCTGTCCTCCGAATAGCCCACATATTTGCCGTTCACATACAGAGTAACGTTAGACGTAGCCGAGCCGATGTGCATGTAAATCTTGTCGCCTTTCCAGTCGGCTGGCACAGAGAAAGTCTGACGATAAGAGCCGACGTGATTGCCCTTGTCCTGCACAGCAGGAGGTTCGCCCACCCAGTCAGAACGCCAAGCATAACTTGTGTTCACATAAATGGGGTCGCCGTATCCGTTCAACTCCCATATTCCCGGCACTTTCATCGTACCCCACGAGGAATCGTCATACTTCACGGCAAAGAAATTCTCTGGTCGCTCGTCAGCGTTCTCCACCCAGTTGAACTTCCAGTCGCCTTCGAGCGAGAGATACCTGCTCGAAGCAGCCTTAGGGTCCGCCTTCGGTGTCTGTGGCCTCTTCGCCAGTTCCTCGCTCTCGTAGGCGAAGTAGTTTGCCACATCCGTCTTTCGGTTCACTTCGTTCACGGCAGGGTCACACCACACTGGTGTCTTCTGCGCCTGTGCCGACAATGCGCTTGCCGCCAGAACCGACAAAAATAACAGTTTAGTCTTCATGTTTAAGATTGTTAGTTATTATATAATGAGTTATTTCACAAGATTGACGCCTATGTTTCTTTATTGATTTGCAAAAATAATAAGAATTTCATAGACAAGCAAACAATATGCATAAAAGGTCTAATAAAAACGAAATCTCTTCTTATGATGAGATTATATTTTGTAAAAAAAGAAAAAAAATGTATATTTGCATATAAATAATACTTACAAATCTTATTATGGAGAATTACAAATATATAATTGTTAGATTAAAAAATAAAATAGATTTTATTTTATATGGTATAAAAATTGGTAAAATCAATCTTATTGTTCTTATCATAAACGTTTTCATATTGGGATATTCTCTATCTGAATACAAAAAAATCATGAGTGAAAAAAGCGTTTTTGTTATTATATTATTAGTATTCATTAATATTATATGGCAAATCATATCTACCATACAAGATTACTATTTATACATAAAACAAACTAAGTATTACAGCACTGACAAAAGCAAATTAGCAAAAAATTTTTTAATAGATGAAGATATTAATAAAGAATATAAAGAGCTGTATATATCAGAAACAGGCAATACTATTATATATAGTGAACGCATTAATTCTATTTTAAATAGTAATATCTCCATAAAAATGAAACTTTCTAAGAAGAAACAAAAAAATATAGAGAAATATATTAAAACATATAAAGATATTTTATTGCCATTTCTTAACTACAAATGGCATGAGATAGAAAATCGCAAAGGTCTATTTTATAATGAAAAAAAACTATGTATGGCATCTGAAATTGTACAATGCGAAAACGAATATATAGTATTTGTAAATAAAAGTTCATATTATAATTCTTATTTGACTAATAATATATATAACATACGGATGTCTCATCAAAATGGTTTATATATAGAAGCTCCTTTAAACAGTAAAAATTATCCTATACGAGCGCTTGATGTATGTTATATGAGTAATCACATTGGAGTCTCAACTATTGCTGTTAGTACAGACGGGTATGCGATAATGTTAAGACATAATAATAGAACAGCAATGTTTACAGATAAACTACTTCCAACTGGTAGTGGTTCTATGGATTTTGCAGACATGCATAATAATTCGGACTTAAAGAAATGTATAATAAAAGCTGTGGAACGAGAATTACAGGAGGAAACAGGTATTCTATCTAAATCTACTGTACTAATTAATACAAAGATATTAGGTTTTTATAGAGATTTAAATAGAGGAGGGAAACCCGAGTTCTGTTGTATTAGTCATCTTAACTGTAATAGATTTGAATTGTTGGAGATAATACAGCCTAGTATATTAGAGCAACGAGAAGATATAAAAAGAATACAAATAATTGAAAATAATAAATTAATACACAGAACAATAGATGATTTATTAAATTCATTAAAAGCAGAAGACAAAGAATGGTCTTTATCTTTGTATATGAACTTTCTAATGTTGTATAAATATTACCACAATCATAAATAGAATATTCTTGGAGGGGGACTATGTTTGTTGCCACGAATTTTCAACTTTAAGAGTTATGTTTACGTATAGTTTTTAAGAGTGTATACATTTTTAATAATCACATCCACCCAATGACCTATCTGAACGAACAAAACATATCTCGAAGCACTGCCGACGTGGAATATCATCCACTCATCCCTTTTCTGCCCAAGAACGCCAAAGTGCTGTTTCTCGGCAGTTTTCCGCCACAACGCAAGCGTTGGTGCATGGATTTCTATTATCCAAACTTCATCAACGACCACTGGAGGATAGAGGGGCAAATCTTCTTCAACGACCGCAACTATTTTGTTGACAGCGACAATAAACGCTTCAAAATCGATGAAATCATCGCTTTCTGCCAAGACAAAGGAATAGCGTTCTACGATACCGCCTCAGCCGTGCGCCGTCTGCAAGACAATGCCTCTGACAAATACCTCGAAGTGGTACAATCGACAGACATCCACGCATTGCTCTCCCAACTTCCCACATGCCGAGCCATTGTGACCACTGGAGAAAAAGCAACAGAAACTATCTGTCAGCACATGCACATCCAGCAATCGTCCAAAGTTAATAGTCACGTACATATACCAAACGCTCGCAACGCGCAAGGACAGCAGATAATCCTCTACCGCCTACCCTCTTCCTCACGTGCCTATCCACTTGCTTTCGACAAGAAAGTGGCATCATACCAACAAATGTATGAGATGCTTGGCATGCTATGAGATGGCTATGCCGCGTATGTGATGTATGGATGGCTGTTAACGGTCTGGAATGACGCCGTGTTTATCGGCAGTTTGCTCAATGATGCGCTAAGCCAACTTGTCGCCGTGAACGGTTACCTACTTGTGGCACAAACGGTTGTCGCATTGTGATGACCCTCGCCGATTTCCTGCGGCTCTGCATCGGGAAGAATGAGGGTGGCGGACGTTCCTTGCGGTATGGTAAACTCGTAATGAACCTTACCGTCCCCTATTTCCCATGCACTCTCGATGCGTCCGAAACGCGTATCGAGGTGGCCTCGGGCAAAGGTCATCTGCCCTGTTGGGTCGGGAGTGGGTCGGAGGATGAAGTGGCGGAAGCCGGGATGGGCTTCGTCACGCTCAATGCCGAGCGAGCGGCTGATGAGCCATTGGCATACAGCCCCGAAAGAATAGTGGTTGAAGGAGTTCATGGAGTTGTTGCCGCCAAAACCACGGGTGTGGGTGTAGGAGTTGAGACGTTCCCAAATGGTGGTCGCTCCTTGCGTGATAGGGTAAAGCCATGAAGGGTAGGTCTCTTGCTGAAGAAGACGATAGGCAATGTCGCTGCGCCCGTTGTCGCTCAGGGCGAGGCTAATCCATGCCGTTGTGATGAAGCCTGTCATAAGAGAGTAGGGAGGGCATAAAGTGCCGTCGTCGGTAGTGTTCTCTCGTTCTATGGTCTTGACGAGGTTGTCAAGCATTTTCTGTTTCAGTTCGCCATCGACGATGCCAAATGCGAGGGGAAGGACATAACTGCCCTGTATGTCAATGAGTTGCCCCTTGCGGCGAGGGTCGTAGGCAGAGGCTATGGTTTGCCCTGTCTCTATATTTATATATGTGTCGATGAAAAACTGTTTTCTTTCGTTTAGGCGATTTTCGTAACGTGCGGCATCGTCAGTCATGCCAAGCAGAAGGGCTGTTTTGTGCATGAGGGTGAGGTCGTAGATGTAGTATGCCTCAAAGAGAAGGCTCTTGTCGTTCTTGCCGTCCTCAAGCCCCAGCCAGTCGCCGAGGTCGCCCCATTGCCGCTCTTGCACAAGGATGCCTGTTGTAGGGTCGATATAATGACTTTCAATGTAATCGATGTATGCGCGCATGGCAGGATAGTGTTCGGCAAGCAATGCTTTGTCGCCGTAGTGCATCCAGCATTCCCACGGCACGGTGATACCTGCACTGCCCCATAGCAAGCCGCCAAATCCTCCTCCGACAGGGGCGATGTCGGGGAAACGACCGTCTGGCAGTTGCACATCACGCATTGCCTGTATATGTTTTCTCAGAAACTCATCAACATCTGCCATGTATGTGGCTGTGCGAGAGAACACGCTGATGTCTCCGCTCCATCCCATACGCTCGTTGCGTTGCGGACAGTCGGTAGGCATGCTGATGAAGTTGGAAAGCATAGACCATTTGGTGTTTTCCCACAGGCGATTGACGAGGGGATTGCTGCACTCGAAGTCTGCCGTGAACTGATGCACGCTGCTCAAAACAATGCTTTTCACATCTTCGAGAGGCAGAGGCTCGTCAATGCCCGTAATCTCAATGTAGCGATATCCGTGCAGAGTGGCACGAGGAGAGAACACACGATTTTCGGTCTTTGTGCTTACGGTGCATTTGTCTTGTGCCATTGCAGCACGGATGTTTTCAAGCATCATCGTACCAGCCTTATCTGCATATTCGGGCAGGTCGGGATAAAGCACTTCGGCATATCTGAAAGTCACCTCTCCATCCATCTTAGGCAACTGCACAAGGGGTACACCTGCCATGTTCTGCCCCATATCGTAGATGAATATGCCTTTCTTGGGCGATGTTACGCTCTTTGCCGTGATGGTGTCAAAAGGCAACACCGATGTAGTGGCAGGGAGAAGGCGGAACTCCGAATAGTCATTTACTTTCGGCATCGTGCCTCCACCCTCTGACGGAAGATGCCCTTCGAGTGTGATTTCTTTTGCAGGCTTCCATTGCTGCTTGCGTGCCGCAAGGTCTTGTACCTCGCCTTGGAAGAGACTCGCGTATCTCACTTTGCCATCTGTGGAAACTTTCCATGTGGTTGGATTAGTGGCGATAACGGTAGAGTCGCCGTCTGCATAATGCACCGTCAGACGGGCGATGAACGAGAGTTGGTCGCCAAAGAAATTCCAGTTGCCGCCAGAATATGTCATGCCTCCCGACCACCATCCCTCGCCAAGTTCTGCACGGAGGTCGTTCTGCCTATTCCCTGCGGTGTTCAGAAGGGAAGAAACATCGTAACTCTGATAATAATGTGTCTTGTTATACTGCGATATGCCCGGAGCGAAATACTCGTTGCTGACAGGAGAGCCATTGAGCGTGGCGAAATATATTCCACGAGCAGAAGCGATGAGTGTGGCAGACTCCACAGGCTTGTCTTTCAACGAGAAAGAGCATGAAAACACAGGCATAGCACCATTTGAGGGGTCAAACAAATGCCTGTCCGCCTTCTTCTTGTTCCCAATCTTCCTTATGGCATTATCCTCAAAAAGAGTTGCATAAGGAGAGCGATAGTTCTGCACCTTTATATTAGAAATCACCGCCTCTTGCCCTGCCTCCATCTCATATCCAATGTTGGCAAGTTGAGGAAAGGCGATAAAGTCTCCCCCATTGCCGAGAGGGTTCAATCCAACACTCCCAATCTTTTTCCCGTCGATGAAAAAGTCCGTATTTCCAAGACAACAGTCCGCCCCTATCGTGTGCGGCTCATAACGATTTTCCTCATTTACAATATCCGCAGGTATCTCAAAACTCTTCATCAATTCCACACCTGCCGTAGTATATCCCACACGGTAAACATTGAGATGCGCAGGCACTCCACTCGCATCCACTTCCATCTTTATATACGAAGCATCCTTCCCATTCTCCACTCCAAGAATATTCATACTCCCATTCATCAGCCGAGGGTCATTCCCACCAAACAACACTCCCACCTTTCCCGATTGGCTTTTCCTATCAACCCGAACTGTATAACTAACCTTAAACTGAGGCAAATAAGACGAATACAACACTACATCATTCGTCCCAATCCATCGTGCTTCTCCAAATTGAGCATAACCCAACAACGGCAAAAAGAGGCATAAAAAGATAAAAAATGACTTTTTCATGCCACAAAGATACACTAAAAGTCTGACTAATACAAATAAATTGTACAAAATTCAGCACATGAATATATCCCCCAATTTATAGCATGGCTATCTGTTTATTTGAAATCTATTCATTATTTTTTTTGAAATTCTTTACTTTTCCTCAAATTTATGTATATTTGCAAATGTAAATGGACATGCTGTATATGAATACTCTGATAATGATACAAGAGTGATAAACAATAAATACATCTTTGAAATATACGACAATGGAAGCATTAAGAAATTACCAAAAGGTATTTGTCACTTTGCCAGATACTGATATAAAGTTTCTACGCACCATATCTAAGCGTATGGGGTGGGAGATGAAGAAGGAGCGTAAGAGTGGCATAGACAAAGGTTTGGAAGACATTCGCAAGGGCAATGTTTTCCGTGCAAAGAACACCGACGATTTACTCAAACAAATTTTGGGGTAACGATGTACGATGTTATTTACACTGGGCAGTTCAAACGCTCTCTTAAACTATGTGTACGCAGAGGGCTTGATGTCAATGCTTTTACGCAAGTTCTTGATATTCTGCAAGAAAAAGGAGAACTGCCACAGCAATACCGCCCTCATAAATTGCAAGGCAAATACAAGGGGTGTTGGGAATGCCATATACAGCCCGACTGGTTGTTGGTATGGAAGCAGAATGACAAAGAACTTTTGCTTATCTTGGTTGATACAGGTAGTCATTCTGATTTATTTTAAGAAAACAAATACAAGTAAACCTGTGTTCATTGAAAAGACGAACACAGGTTTATTGGTTTAATAAAATTGATAATTAAAATGCTTTTATAAAGACTTATTTGTCATTCTTTAAGCCACACCATCTGCATTCACACTCGTAATTATCACCATTCCAATATACATCATTTCCACATATGGGGCATTCAATAGGTACTTTAGGATCAAATTCCTCGCTATCATTGTCATCAGGTTCCTCAATACTCATATATGCAAAATCTTTGCAATCTTTTTGAGAACGAATCTTGCCAAAATTATCATTACGATAACCACAAAAGCAAAGAGGATCATGTTTTTGTTCTATGCAATTAGCACAGATTTCACACACACATCCTTTCAATTCATTAAAATGAATAGTATGTATTGCCATATAATTTATAGATTTAATATGTTGGAAATGAATATCCAAGTGCTGATTTAGTGGCTTTATAAAAGTCTTTTGTTTCATTAGAACAGCGGAATGTAAATGTTGAGACATTGTTATTGCCACTCCAAGCAGTATGTACAGAAACAACTAAACTATAATTGCCTGTATTGATAAGTTTCGCAAAGCGGATTGCATTATCTCCTCCTAATATAATACTTTCTCCATCTTCACCTATAGGGGCTGTTATAGTGGAGACTGTTCCGTTAGCGGATTTAATCTTAATAGTTGCTGTCTCTCTATATAGACTATAATTACTTTTCCCATTATCAATACGAATTTCAAATATTGGAATATTACGAATAGCATTAGTAAATTGGATATAAAAAAAATAGTATGAATAATTGTCGTTGGTATATCTCAACGAACTTTGAATATATGGTTTGTCATACATAGGGTCACCAAATTCATCAGCAAACCAACTTTTAGACCATTTCCCATACCCTAAATCAATCTTTTTATAAGGGGTTTGAGAATAAGAATTAACGCTCCATAAAGCTGCACAGCATAAGATGCAAGCAACTTTCACTGAGAAAATGAATTTTGTCATCATATTATCTTTTATGATTTAAGGTGCTGATAAACCCCACTACCCAGCAGTTTAACTTTATTATAACAAAAAAGCATGGAGTAAGTCAATCGCTCATCCTCTGTATAGGCTCTGGAAACACCCTCTTAGCAACAAACGAATAACAATAACCCCATGTCGTGTATGATGATTGGTATATGCCAAAGGCTATACTGAAATCAATCAGATACACAAGATGGGCGTTAATGTTGGCTCGTCCTGCTAATATAAGTTTTCCAGACTTTAACAGAGAGGACAAAGACAATATAACGCCTTCTTGTTTTTTGGCTGTCACTCTGTGAAATCCGAAGAAAACAAAGAGAGTTCCAAAAACAGCACAAAGATATAGAAAAGTGTAGATATATTTGCAAATAAATGGAGAAAAAATGTATAATGAAAGCGAAAAATGTACAAAGGATGTAGATTTTTATGTTAGTGAAGTAAAAATGTTGTACAAATATGGCTACATAAACATATATTTATACCCCGTAGTCGTTAGCCGTTTATCGCCACATCGATACACCGTTCATCGGTCTTTCGATACACCGTTTGTCGATGTTGCGATAAACGGTGTATATATATTATCATTGTTGGCTTTCATTTTTTATGTACATTTTTGTGTATAAAAATGGTCATAAAATAGCCTCAAAAACACAAAAGTACCCTTCAAAAAGTGCTTTTGGCAAGAAAACTATCGTTTTGGCAGTATTTTATGACCAATTTTTCGCTTTTCTAAAACTTTTTTCCTATCTTTGTGGCAACAACTGGAAAACATTGTAAAGTATTGACATAATTATTGTATAGTTCCGACATGAAAAAATACAGCACACTATTATTGTTTGTTTTCGCTTTTGCCTCCATTGCTGTGGCAAAAACGAAGGGAGTGAAAGAATATCGGGTAACGTCTGATGAGAAGCAGGTGATTGACGGTTTTGGCGCAAGCGATGCGTGGAGTTTTTGGCGGATTGGAACGTGGGAAGACTCTTTGCAGACGCAGGTGGCGGACTGGCTTTTCTCTACGGAGAAAGGCATAGGACTGAGCATCTGGAGGTTCAATGCAGGGGCTGGCAGTGCCACGCAGGGCGACTCGGCTAAGATAAACTATGACACTCGCACGGAATACTTTGAAAATCAGACGGGACAGCGTAAGTTTTTGCGGTTGGCAAAGGAGAGAGGCGTGCCTACGTTTTTGGCTTTCTACAACTCTCCTCCTGTGCATCTGACAGAGAATGGGCTTGCCACAAACACAGGGCGTGGCGGCACTCTCAATCTGCGTGCAGATGCTTATCCCGACTTTGCAAAGTATATAGCGGATATGCTCGAAGCGGCGGAGAAGGAGGACGGCATACATTTTGATTATGTGTGTCCTGTGAATGAGCCTGACGGACACTGGAACTGGCAGGGTCCGAAGCAGGAAGGGTCGCCTGCAACGAACAGAGAGGTGGCACGGGTGGCACGCGAAATGAGTAAGGAGTTTGTGGAGCGTGGCATCACGACGAAGATACTCATAAACGAGTCGAGCGACTACCGCTGCATGCTTGGCGTACATGAGGCTGGGTGGGAGAGAGGCAACGAAATACAGTGCTTTTGGAATCCCGACTCGATTGACACATACGTTGGCAACTTGCCAAACATCGCTCGTGTCATGGCAGGGCATTCTTATTGGACAAACACGCCTGTGCTGAAGCCGAGCGACAAGAGATATGAGAAGATTGGCTTGTATGGATGGAGGAAGCGTATTGCCGATGCTTTCAAGGATATTGATGCCGATTTTTGGAGTACGGAGTTGTGCATAATGAGCAATGACGAGGAAATCCACGGAGGCGGAGGCTTTGACTTCTCTATGGAGGTGGCGCTATATGTTGCCCGCGTGATGCACTATGACCTTACCGTTGCCAATGCTCGTTCATGGCAGTGGTGGCGTGCGGCAGGAGGTAACTATAAAGACGGACTTATCCGTATGTACGTCAAGGGAGAGCGCACTGGAGGACGTGGAGGTGTTCGTCGCAGCATGGTGCAGGCAAACATGGTGCGTGACTCCAAACTGATGTGGACAATAGGAAACTTCTCTCGTTTTGTCCGTCCCGGTGCTGTGCGTCTCGATGTGGAGGGCGAGATGGCGATTGACGGAGTGATGCTTTCCGCCTACCGCAATGCCGACGGCAAAGTGGCTGTTGTTGCTATCAACTATTCGAAAGAAGCACAACCAGTGAAGATTGATGCCGCAGGGAAAAAGACTGCTACCGCTTACCGCACATCGGATGTGGAAGGAGAAAGTCTGAAGAATGTAGGCACGATGAAGTTGAAAGATGTCCTTTTGCCTGCACGTTCAGTTACGACATTTGTGTGTGAATAAATGAGGATGTGATTTGCGAATAAAGAAGAAGGCATGAAAGATACAGTCATAATAATTTCTGGCGGCATGGATTCTGTTACTATGCTTTACGATTATCAAGAGAGCATTGCTCTTGGCATTTCTTTCGACTACGGAAGCAACCACAACGCCAGAGAGATACCATTGGCAAAGATGCACTGCGAGCGGCTGAGCATTCCGCACATCACCATTCCGCTTGATTTCATGCACCAATACTTCAAATCTTCGCTTCTCGAAGGTGCAGATGCCATTCCAGAAGGGCATTACACATCAGAAAATATGGCATCCACCGTTGTTCCTTTCCGCAACGGCATCATGCTCTCCATTGCTTGCGGCATTGCGGAAAGCCGAGGATTGAAAAAAGTGATGATTGCCAATCACGGAGGCGACCACACTATTTATCCCGATTGCCGCCCTTCGTTCATCGCCTCGATGAGCCAAGCCATGAGCGACGGAACAGACACAAACGTGGTTATCTCTGCTCCATATACAAATATCTCAAAGAGCGACATTGCACGAAAAGGCAAGGCGCTCAACATTGATTACAGCGAAACATGGTCGTGCTACAAAGGCGGCAAGCATCATTGCGGCAAATGCGCCACTTGCATTGAACGCAAGGAGGCAATAATGGCGGCTGGGATTGTGGACACTACTGTATATATATAAATAATGAGTAGTGGTTTGTTATAGCAGAGAGTATTCATAGGTTTGCTTTTTCTTGAAAAACTGACAGATTTTCATTGTTTATTGGAATTTTCTCTGTAAATTTGTCACGATTTTGTATGTTTAGCAAGATATGGACAACAAGATAATACAGCAGATAAAGCAGAGGTATGGCATTGTGGGCAACTATGAGGGGCTGAACAGAAGCATAGACATTGCCATTCAAGTGGCTCCGACGGAGTTGTCGGTGCTTATCGTGGGAGAAAGCGGTGTGGGAAAGGAAATTCTGCCGCATATCATACATGACAACTCGACAAGGAAACACAATAAATACTTTGCTATCAACTGCGGTTCACTGCCAGAAGGTACGATTGATTCGGAACTGTTTGGACATAAGAAAGGTTCTTTCACTGGGGCATTGGACGACCGTGAGGGATATTTCGGTGTGGCAAACAACGGCACACTGTTTCTTGACGAGGTAGGCGAACTGCCATTGGCAACTCAAGCGAGGCTGTTGCGTGTGTTGGAGACAGGAGAGTATATCCGTGTGGGAGAAAGCGAAGTGAGGAAGACGAATGTGAGGATTGTGGCGGCAACAAACGTGAAGATGCAGAAGGCGATTAGAGAGGGTAAGTTTAGGGAAGACCTGTATTATCGACTGAATACAATACCGATAAGCATTCCTCCATTGCGAGAGAGAGGGAAGGATATTGAATTGCTGTTCCGTAAGTTCGCATACGACATATCGGAAAAGTACCGCATTGAACCTGTGAGACTGACGGAGGATGCGAGGGAGTTGCTGCTGAAATATAAGTGGCCGGGAAATATCCGTCAATTGCGTAATCTGACGGAGCAGATAAGCATAATCAGTCAAGAAAGGGAAATCACGGCGGACATTCTGAGGCAATATGGAGTGACGGACGACTCGCAGGGAGAAGCAGGACTTGTGTTGCATGGGGCCAACCGTGATGTGCATACGCAGGAAACGCACAGTTACGAAAAAGAGAGAGACCTGCTGTTTCAGTTGCTGTCGAGCATCGGCAAGGAGGTGAAAGACTTGAAAGAGTTGGTACACAGCAACTTGGACAATATGCAAAATGTGACGCAGGAGAATTATCGGGTGTTTAACGACGAACCACAGACGGTGGGAAATCCTCTACAATATGGGCATCCGCAGGTCATTCAACCCTCGCAGCCATACATTGTGAACGAGCAGGGCTATCAACCTCAACATCACATGCCATACGGCAACGGGACGATACAAGATGTTGACATTGAGACAGTGGAAGACACCCCGATGTCGAACAGAGAACTGATGAAGAAGAACATCATCGAGTCGCTAAAACGTCACAATGGCAACAGGAAAAAGGCGGCTATTGATTTGGAAATATCGGAACGCACATTGTACAGAAAGATAAAGGAATACGGCTTGGACTTATGAGGAGAAATGCTGTAATATCATGCTTGACGATTGTGCTTGTGGCGATGCTCGCTGCATGCAGCATCAGTTATAAGTTCAGCGGAACGAGCATTGACTATACGAAAACTAAAACGGTCAGCATTGACAAGTTCCCAATACGTGCCAACTATGTGTGGAGTCCTATGGAGTCGATGTTCTACAACTCTCTCAGCGACGCTTTCGCCCAAAAGACAAAACTGACGGTGCTGAAAAGGAACGGAGATTTGCAATTGTCGGGCGAGATAACGGAGTATAGTCAAACGAACAAGAGCATCAGTTCCGACGGATATTCTTCGTTGGTGCAGTTGAAGATTACTGTAAACGTGCGATTTGTGAATAATATAAAGCACGATGAGGATTTCGAGCAGCGTTTCAGTGCTACGGCCGACTATGACGCATCGCAACAGTTGGCAACGGTGCAGGAAGCACTCGTGCAGGAAATGATAGACGACATTGTAGACCAGATATTTAATGCCACTGTGGCAAACTGGTAGTAACTGCCATAGCATAAAGGCAAGCAACAGCAACATTTTTATTCTGAAAGAATGATGAACATAAAAGAACTGATAGACGACCCAACAATGCTGAATGCTCTGACGTTGCCAGAGTTAGAAGCACTGGTAAATAAATACCCCTTTTTCCAAGTGGTAAGGTTGCTCTATCTGTCCAATCTTTACAAACTGCACTCGAAAGAGTTCGGGCCAGAACTGCGAAAAGCCAGCGTTTTCGTACCCGACCGAACAGCCCTTTTCGCCCTGACGGAAAGCACTAATTATGAATTGCCCACATCGGAATATGGCGACAGCATAGAGACGGAAAGCGACGGCGACCGCACTATTTCGCTGATAGACAACTTTTTGACACGGGGAGGCATAGAGACGAGAGAAGACTATGGCACAGAAAGAAATATGCCGACGGTGGCTGACCTTACAACAGATTACGCCTCATTTCTTATGCAGCAAGATGATACGCACAGCAAAGATGCTGAGAGCAAATCCAACCAGTCAGATGAGCCAAAACTGAAAGGGGCGGAACTTATCGACACATTCATAGCGGAGACGCAAGGCAAGCAGCGCCTTGAAATGCCCGATGTGAGCGACCAAGAGTTTGAATCTCCCGAATTTTCTGTCGAAGAGGAAGAAATCTATACCGAAAGTATGGTGAATATCTACATAAAACAGGGAAGATACCAACAGGCTTTGGAAATATTACGTAAGATTTGTTTGAATAATCCGAAAAAAAGTTCTAACTTTGCAGCACAAATCAGTCTGCTTGAAATAATTCTGAAAGAAAAGAAGTAGAGTTTCGCAGATACCACTAATGTAAATAAATAAAAAACGCTATTATAAAATGTACTCACTAATTATCGTTCTTGTAATTCTCGCATCAATACTGATGTGCGGAATCGTTCTTATTCAAGAATCAAAAGGTGGAGGTTTGGCTTCCAGTTTCTCTTCTTCAAACCAAATCATGGGTGTAAGAAAAACAACAGACTTCCTCGAGAAGGCTACATGGGGTCTTGCTATTGCTATGGTGGTACTCAGCGTTGTTTCTGCTGCTTTCGTAACAAAAACAACTGTTGAAGAGTCACCTATCAACATTGTTGCTCCTGCACAGCCAACTGACGCAGGCAATGTTCCGACATTCCCAGCATCAGAAAATCAGGCTCCAGCAGAATAAAGAGCGATTAAAAGAAAAAATAAGCAAAGGTCGCATTATTGCGGCCTTTGCTGTTTAGTCAAGAAGGAAACAGCAGAAAAGAATACAAAGATTGACGTATCAGACTGGGAGAAAAACATTGCCGATTTCCGCAAAAAGTTTGCAACCAAGCCTAAGGCAATGTTTGACGATTTGCGTAAATATCTTTCTATAACAGAGGCGGAAAACAAAAAATACTTTGGCGACCTCGGATTTTAACGCTTCCTTTCGATTTTTATCAACGTCAGTTCGACGAAAAGTTATTTATGGTCATTGAAGTTCGTCGAGTTCACGTTAAACTGTTTAGCACCATCCAAACTACCCTTTTACTGTCCATAACGACAACGGCGCACCGCTGAAACGCCCTGCCGTTCACGATTACAA
>JAFLUT010000054.1 GCA_022508665.1 Prevotellaceae bacterium
ACGGCTGACTATTGTAATCGTGAACGGCAGGGCATTTCAGCGGTGCGCCGTTGTCAAAGATGACACAAAAAGGGTATTCCTGAATACGCTTGACGGGTAGCAATCATTTGTTTTTCTGGTTGAATGGAAAAAAAGATAAAAGATATTGTTGTAGCATAAAAAAATGTGTACCTTTGCAGCCGCAATTGGTTCTCTCCCTCGTTTGCAGTTATCCGATAAGGTTGACAAGGCGAGGACATAGAGATTAAAAGGGAATCGGGTGCAAATCCCGGACTGTCCAGCAGCTGTAAGTCGTTTTTCAGACGGGCAAACATAATGTCACTGAGATTACTTGGGAAGACGTTTGCCACCGACGACAAAGTCAGAAGACCTGCCTCTTGCAAGAGTCAACGCAAAGCCCCTCGGGATGGGCTTATGATTCGAAATGCAAGATTTAAGACATTGTAAATTCTTGTTATCGTTGCTGTTGTGCATGTGCGTATGGCATGCCGCGGCGCAGGATGTCGGGGTGAGGTCGGATGCTGACCGTCTCGACAGCGTGCAGCGTTTGTCGGAGGTTACAGTCATGGCACGTCAGCAGTCACGTGCCGTCATCCCCATGCAGCAACTGTCTGGCGAGGCTTTGCAGCGCCTCAGCGTTCACTCTGTGGCTGATGCTATGCGCTATTTTTCTGGTGTGCAGATAAAGGATTATGGTGGCATAGGCGGATTGAAAACGGTGAACATTCGTTCACTCGGCACCAGCCACACGGGTGTTTTCTACGACGGCATCCAATTGGGCAATGCTCAGAATGGACAGATTGACATGGGGCGTTTCTCGCTCGACAACATGGAGGCTTTGTCGCTCTGCAATGGGCAGAAAAGCAACATCTTCCAGCCAGCCAAAGACTTTGCTTCTGCCTCTGCTGTCTATATGCAGACACGTCGCCCTGTGTTCAGCAAAGAAGGGAAGAACTGCAACCTCAACATTGCAGTCAAAGGCGGTTCATTCGCCACTGTCAACCCCAGTGTCCTGTGGGAGCAGAGATTATCTGACTTTCTTTCTTCTGCGTTCAACGCCGAATTTCTCTACACCTCTGGACGATACCGTTTCCACTACACCAAGAAAGACGGCTATGACACTACCGAGGTGCGTCGCAATGGCGATGTGCGTTCACTGCGACTGGAACACGGTATTTTCGGGCAGACACGCAGAGGCGAATGGCGCACAAAGGCGTATTTCTACAACAGTGAGCGAGGCTATCCGGGCGCCGTTGTGCGTGAGGAGCCGGGGCGATTTAATCACCAAGACCGTCAGTGGGATTGCTCCGCCTTCCTTCAAGGTTCTTTGCGTCAGCATTTGTCAGCACGATACAGCCTTCTGCTCAGCGGAAAGTTGGCATACGACTATCTGCACTATCTCAGCGACCCACGCATGGACGTGACCGCAATGTATACCGACAACCGCTATCGGCAGACGGAGGCATATTTCTCATTGGCACATCTATATAATATTAAAGAATGGTGGGCTGTTTCGCTATCCAACGACCTGCAATACAATTATCTCGATGCTGACCTTGTCAATTTTGTCTATCCCGCAAGGTGGACAGTCCTCACTGCCATGTCCACAAGTCTGCATCGAGGCAATGTTTCCGCTCAGGCTTCGCTCCTGCACACCTGCGTCAATGACCACACACGGGGAAAGGGTGGGGCGGCAGGTAGCAATAGCCGCTTCACGCCTACGGTAGTTCTTGCCTATACCTTGTCGCCCGACATCACGCTGAGGGCTTTCTACAAGCGTATTTTCCGTATGCCCACTTTCAATGACCTGTACTATACCTTTATTGGCAACAAAGAATTGAAACCCGAATACACCACGCAGTATGACCTTGGCATTACTTATGGCGCACGGTGGGAGCATGGCATTCTGCATTCGCTGGAAGTGCAGACAGACGGCTACTATAACGAGGTGGAGGACAAGATTGTGGCGATGCCAACCTCCAATCAGTTCCGCTGGACAATGATGAACTTCGGAATGTGTCGCATTTTGGGGCTGGACGCATCCGTCAAGGCCGACTGGCGCATAGGACAGGCGCACGTGTCCACACACGTTGCCTATACCTATAATCGTGCTATGGATTGCACAGATAGACGCAGCCCATTTTATGGAGGTCAGTTGCCATACATCCCATGGCATTCCTTCTCAGCCATTGTGGGGCTGACGTGGCGGCAATGGGCTGTTAATTACAGTTTTATCTATACTGGAGAACGCTATGAGTCGAGCGCCAATATCCCAGAGAACTACTCCAAACCGTGGTATACAAGCGACCTGTCGCTCTCTCGCACATTCTCTTTCACTCGCTTTGCCCTGCGTGCAACAGCCGAAGTCAACAATGTCTTCAATCAGCAATATGAGGTGGTACAGTGCTACCCTATGCCGGGAACAAACTTCAAACTTAAAATCAATGTTATTATATAATATAATATGGGAAAACTGTCAGCATATCTCTTCGGGCTTCTGTCGCTCTGCTTGGGCTTGTCCGCCTGTCGCAGCGACGACGAGGAGATTATTCATCATCAAGAAGAGCAAGTGGATACGGCAAGTGTAGCCACCCCTAAGGACACTGCCTCTGTGAAAGGTTTCTTTCTGCTCAACGAGGGTAACATGGGCAGCAACAAATGTACTCTCGACTACTATGATGCCACTACTGGCAAATATCTCCGTAACATCTATGCGGAAGCAAATCCCGGCGTGGTGCAGGAGTTGGGCGACGTGGGCAATGACCTGCAAATCTATGACGGGAAACTGTGGGTCGTGGTTAATTGTTCCCATTTGGTCGAGGTTATGGAGCAGCGTACAGCCCGACATATAGGGCAAATCTCCATACCCAACTGTCGCTATATCACTTTCCAAGACCGCTATGCCTACGTCAGCAGTTACGCAGGTCCGGTGCAGACAGACCCTAACGCTCGGTTGGGCTATGTCGCCAAGATTGACATCGACCGTATGGAGGTGGTAGATAGTTGCGCTGTTGGCTATCAGCCTGACGAAATGGCTGTAATAGGAAACCGCTTATATGTCGCCAATTCAGGCGGATACCGTTTCCCTTATTACGACAGTACTATTTCCGTCATAG
The DNA here is from genome assembly GCA_022508665.1 of Prevotellaceae bacterium. Lineage (GTDB taxonomy): Bacteria > Bacteroidota > Bacteroidia > Bacteroidales > Bacteroidaceae > Minthosoma. The sequence continues at coordinate 3,117 of JAFLUT010000054.1, forward strand.
ACCTCAATACATTCAGTGTAGTGAATACTATTGATGTTGCCATAAACTTGCATCGCTTGGCGGTAGATAGCCAAGGCTTTCTGTGGGTGTCGTCACGTGGAGACTATTATGGCGTTCCGTCCAGAACTTACGTGGTTGACCCACAAACCTATAGGGTAACAGATGTGTTTGACATACCTAATATGGGAATGACCGTATCGGGCGATTCTCTCTTCATCTACGGCACAGAGTTTAGTTATATGACATCTGCATGGGATGTCGCTTACAGCATCATCAACACTCGCACCCGACAAGTGGTCACTGATTGCTTTATCACTGACGGCACGGAGAAAGAGATAGAAATGCCATACGGTATAGCGGTCAATCCCGATACGCATGAGTTTTATATTGCTGATGCAGGCAATTACGTGTCTCCCGGAATGCTCTACTGCTTCACGCCCGACGGACGTAAGAAGTGGAGCGTCCGCACTGGCGATGTACCTTCTCGCTTTGCCTTTACACATATAATGTTAGCATATTAAAAACGAAAAATTATGAATACCCCAAAAATTCTATGTTCGCTCGCACTGGCAACAGCGATGACCGTCTCGGCACAAAACTCATCGCCCTACATCAGCCGTGTGTTTGAGTATCGCCCTGCTCCGGGGCAATATGTCAATGTGCTGCCCAAATATGAAGAGGGTGATACTCCAGAGATTATGGCAGCCAAGGCTGAAGCCCAATTGGCTGGCAATAGGCAGGAAATGATTTCTCTCGGCGCATATGGTGGGTACATCACATTCGGTTTCGACCACATGGTTAAAAACGTTCATGGCAAAATGGATTTCCAGATACTTGGCAATGCTTTATATTCTAACACCGCAACTAATCCCGATGACTCACGTGAAAGCGGCTCATGCGAGCCGGGCATAGTGCTTGTTAGTTATGACTCTAACGCAAACGGAGAACCTGACGATGAATGGTATGAACTGGCTGGCAGTGAATACAATAGCATGGAGACCACTCATCATTATAGTATCATTTACTATCGACCAGATGAGAACAAAGAGCCTACACCAGAAAACGCATTCATAACAGACGCTACATACGTGCGGTGGACGGACAACCTTGACCGTCAGGGCTACATTTGCCGTAACTCTTTTCATCAGCAGAGTTATTACCCTCTGTGGATTGAGGAAGACGAAATGACATTTGAGGGTACGCTGCTCGCCAACAACTATGTGGACGAGAGCGGAAATGGCTCTTTTTACGTGCAGTATGCCTACGCATGGGGGTATGCCGACAACCATCCCAACAGCGATGACCGCTCGAAGTTCAGCATTGATTGGGCGGTAGATGATGACGGCAACCATGTCCGTTTGCCCGGCATCCATTTCGTCCGTGTCTACACTGGTGTCAATCAGTCTTGCGGTTGGATTGGCGAGACAAGCACCGAGGTGTTGGGTGCTAATGACCTGCACATGCTTGGGGACGATGTGGATGACTGTTGGACTACTGATATTCACGTTCCGTCTGCAATGCAATCGGGAGCGGATTGCTACTATACTCTTGGTGGTGTGCCTGTCGCAACCCCAACATGCCCCGGAATATATTTGCGTCGCAAGGCTGGAACAATAAAGAAAGTACTCTATTTTTAATCACTTATTTATCATTTATTTTTAACTCAAATCTTTTTAATGTTATGTTACACAAATCTTTCACACATCATGTGTGGCTGACGCTACTACTAGCATTGTTCTACATTCCGACAAGGATGTGGGCAGACAACGAGGTAGAATCCCGTATAGTATTGATGAGTAGTACGCCACAGGTAATTACTGTTGACAACACTCCGTTGATGTTCTATGACGAAGGGGGTAAAGAGGGTGGTATCTTGTCGAAAACTAATGGGCAAGTGACCTTCTTGTCTGGCGTAGAAGGTCAAAAGGTAATGGTCAACTTCATTGTCAACAAAATTTGGCATGGAAGTTTATATAATCAGGAATTACGCATCTATAATGGGCAGGAGGCAAATGCCGCAAATCTTTTGAAGACGCTTCAGCAGGGCGAGACAGCACTTGTGCATTCTACTGCGGCTGACGGTTCGCTGACAGTTGTACTTTATAGCGATGCTTCAAATAGTATCGAGGCTGAAGGATTTGAGGCTGAAGTGAGCCTTTTCACTCCTCAGCCAATGGATTTTGATGATATTACCACTACCGCCACGTATGGAACAGTGGCGGCAGGCGACACAGGGCAGGACATGCTGAATGTGAATGTAAAGGCAAAAAATACGGAGCCTGCAATGAAGGTAACGAAGATGTCTTTCACAACATCTGGCACAAACGACATCGTATCAAAAGCATCGCTCTATTACAACAACAGCAAAGTAGGCGAGGCTGTTGTTACAGCGGATGCTTTTGACATTACGTTTGCTGCTGCTCAGCCATTGGTGGAAGGTGATAATGTATTTACATTGAAATATGATATTGATGATGAGGCGCTAAACAACATGGCTGTGAAGGCTAAGGCAAGCAGTGTTACCGCAATGGTGAATAACTCAGAAAAGAAGGTTGCAGTTTCTGGCGATGTGGCTATTGGGAGTCGCACTATCTACAACATTGTGTTGAGCCATGCCAACCAAGGCACAGTGACAAAGACTGTAAACGGCATGCTTGCCTTTGAGACTAAAAAGGCAAATGATTATAGTTCGTCATGCGAGGCTGGAACGGACGACCGCATAAACATTTTTGTGCCTAAGAACGAGGGCATGATTTGCCAAGTAGATTTCTCTGATTTCAACGTGCAATACTCCGCTTCCAGTTATGGCATCAAGTCTATTTTCAAAATCTATGCAGGGCAAGGCACTTCGGGTGATGTGTTATGGGAGTTGAACAACAATAGCCAAGAATCGGTAGGTCCAGATAAAGTTATTCGTTCTACTGCTGCTGATGGTTCGCTGACAGTCATATTTAATCCCAATCAGACTTACTACTATTATAATGGTTTCAAGGCAACGATCAGCGAGTACATGTCAAAAGATATGGAGGTGCAGAGTATTGAGGCTACGCACACCGCTACAAGCGATGCCTCTATCGGCTCTGTGAACCAAGACTTGCTTACTGTGAATGTAAAGACGGAAGGTGACCGAAATCCTTTACAGATGAGCTCCATGAAGGTATCTCTGAAAGGAACTGAGGGATATATCGACAATGTTTCAGTTTGGCAAGGCGATGTGAAATTGGGGCATGCGGAAGCGGTCGCAGAGGTAGAAATAGTGTTCGATGAGGCTGTTATGCTTGCAGAGGGTGACAATATGTTTGCAATCAAAGTAGATGTCAATAGCGATGCAGATGAGGGCAAAACGATTGATGCGGCATTGCTGGCTGTTACAATTGGAGGAAATGTTGTTACATCAATCAATGGAGACCCCGAAGGCTCTCGTACATTGAAGAACCAAATCTTTATGACCGCAGGTGACCATGGTCAGATAGACCTGCATTTAGGCCGTAAGGTTGAACTCTTCGATGACGGAGGCCCGGAAAGCGATGGCGCAGATGGTGTGACGGCAACTATTACTTTGGCTCCAGCAGGGGAAGCCGATTGCATCAAACTCACGAACCGGAATATCTCATTCGCATATACCGCACATCTTTATATATATAAGGGGGGTGAGGTCGATGACGACAATCTCATTGTTGACCTTACTGGCTCGTTGGCAAAGTTCGACCCGATTATCAGCGATGCTGACTTCGACGGCGGTAAACTTACCATAAAATATGTTGGCGCTGGCAGTTACACCCGACCGAATTTCGCAATTTCTGCAGAGGGCTACAAGAAGACCGATGTTGTAGTAACAAGCGTTACAGCCGAAGACATCAGCGTCAGCGAAGTGCTGAAAGGACAGACCGATGTGAAAATGCTTAAAGTTATGGTCGAGGCTAAGGGTGAACTTGCTCCTGCCAATGTGTCGGCATTCACTTTGTTGGGCTCAGACGGTGAGATTGTCGATGCGATGCACATATATCAGACTGGAACTGTTACATCATTCTCTGCCAACGATGCGTTTGAAGGCGACTGCACCATTACGCAGAGCGGAACATATTATTTCTGGATTACCTACGACATAACGACCGATGCATCCGTAGGGCAAACGGCTACCGCTACATTGAGCAATATTGTGGTTAACAATGCTGTCATCAGCGTTGCCGACCCTGTGATGGCTGCTGTCACTGTGGCAACAGGCAAGAGCGGTGCGTATACTGTGGGCAATGGTGGTGACTATGCTACTATTCAGGGTGCTATTGATGACATGACTGCTTTGGGTATGGAAGGCCCAGTGGTACTGAAAGTGAAAGCCGGCAACTATACCGAAAATGTACGCATACCTTACATTAAGGGCATGGGTGCTGTCAATACTCTTATTATCGAAAGCGAAAGTGGTAAGCGCGATGTCAAGATTAACCATGAAATATATAACACGGGAGGTTATTCCGATGACCAGCACGAGAAGGCGTATGGTGTAGTGACGCTCTATGAGGCAAGTTATGTCACATTGAAAAACCTCGAAATCTGTACATATAACGTCGAATATCAGGCTGTTGTCATGGTGAAAGACGGTAGCCGCCACGTCACCATTGAGAACTGTTACCTGCATGCTCCTACTGCCACAAGTACAAATGATGTTGTCTTGGTAGGACACACTATCATCAACGAGGAAAACAAGAACAATGACTACCTCACAGTCAGAGGATGTCTGCTCGAAGGTGGCAAAATGGGTGTAAGCATGGGAGGCACCAGTTATGTGGCTCTGCCAAAAGAGGTTGGTGGAGTCATTGAGGACAACACATTCAAGAACAATGGCACGAAGTCTATCTATGTAATGGATGAGTTAGGTGCGAAGATAAGAAACAACACTGTAATTATTGATGCCGAAGCAAACACGAAAATTTCTGTGGGTGTTCTCGACATACAACTCCGTGACGCTTACGGAGAATCTACCGAGATTACAGGCAACACATTTAACCTTGCTCCCAAAACCTATTGTGCTGCAATGTACCTCCGACAGTTAGAGGGGCAGGAAGATGCACCTATCATTGTTGCTAACAATGTTGTAAATCTTACATCGCTCACTGCTGCATATAGTGCTTTCGAGTTTAGCAGTGCGAAGGTAAAAAATGTGTGTGTTGCCAACAACACTATCCGCATGACGGGTACGACTGGCGGTGCCGCTTTCTGGGCTGCTTCCAAGTTGGAAAATGGCTATGGAAACGTGCAGATAGTAAACAACATCATTCAGAATGAAACCTCGGGATATGCTGTAAACATCTATCACGACGCCAATATGGGTGCAGATAAGATTGATTTCCACAATAATCTGATGTATACCGCAGGCGAAACCTTCTTCCGTGCCAGCAGTTCGACTGTGGGTGACTTTGCCGCTTTCGAGGAGCAGACTGGTGCGAGAAACAACATCAATAGACAAGTGGAGTTTGTCAGCGACGAAATCCTAATGCCTTCCACCACTCTTGACGGCGACCTGCTGAAAGCCATGCCTCTTGACTATGTCTCCACAGACATATTGGGTAATGTTCGCCCTTCTGAGAATGTATCGATTGGTGCTTACGAATACGCTGAGGACGTGCTGCCACAGATGTCTGAGGGCTATCCGCAGACCGCCTCTGTTACTGATACGTCTGCTTCCATTCTTGTAAAGGCTGATGCTATGGGCAAGGCGTTCCTTATTGTCAGAACTGCCGATGATGACGTGCCAACACTTGACGAACTGACTGCATCGTCGCTGTCAACAATACTTCCTGCCAATGCGGAGATACTGCTGAATGTTACAGAGTTGGAGCAAATGACCGACTATGTGGCGTATGTCTTCTTGCAGAGTCCTGCCGGACAAAGAGGAGAAGAATATCATTCTGTATCATTCAGAACGCTGAAAACTCCTGCTCCTGCCCCAGAGGTAGAACTGGCTGCCAATGAAGGAGGTGACACGCAAACAACAATAGAACTTGGCGAGTCTGTAACGCTTTATGCCACAATTGCCAATGGCGATGCGCCATACGCAGTCGTGTGGATGGACGGCAAGCACAATGTGTTGAAAGAGCAGGAACTGGATGAACTTCCTAACGAACCTCTGACGCTTGTTGTCACTCCTAATTGCCACACAGATTATGTGCTGTCAGTCAAAGACTATTATGGTCGCACCGTCACTGCAATATCTCGTATATATACCAACAGTTCTGAACTAATGGTTGCTGATTTTGAAAATCTCTATGTGCCTGAACAGGGATATGAGAATGGGGCAAATCTCAATGGCTCATTCGTCAGCGGTTCCTTTGAGTTCACTAATTTCTATTCGCCTGAATATGGTGGATTTTGGGGATTGTTCGGCTATGCAAACAGCACTTCAACAACGTACAAGAGTTTGGCTGACCAATATAACAATGTTGTAGGTGGCGGAGCAAATGACTCCGAGAACTATCTTGTGGCTTATGCTTCCGACTGGTACGGCTCATGTCAAATAGCCTTGAAAAACAATGACGAGGCGGCTGTAATTCCGGGATGTTACATCACCAATAGTGCATACGTGGAGTGGGCAATCCTCAATGGTGACGGTATCACCGACAATGGTCAGGACAAAGGGTTTGGCAATGGTGACTATCTGAAACTGACAGTTACGGCAGACAACGGCAACACTTTGGAGTATTATCTGGCAGATTATCGTTCAGCCAATGCTGACGAGCATTACTATGTCAATACATGGGAATGGCTTGACCTCACTTCTCTTGGCGAAGTCAAGACGTTGTCATTCTCTATGGAAGGCAGCAAGAAAGGGGCTTGGGGGTTGAACACTCCTACATATTTCTGTCTTGATGACATTGGTGCGGAAAATCCAAACAAAGGTGATGACAGTGACAAGATTGACAGTTTGGTGGATATACAGCGACAGTCAGAGGATATATATAATATGAGCGGTCAGCGTGTAAGTCATCCTGTCAAAGGCGGTATTTATATAATCAATGGTCGCAAAGTGCTTGTTAAATAGTTTGGGATTGGTATAATGCATTGAATACGAAAAGGGGCATCCAACATTCGGATGCCCCTTTATTATACTGATGTTTGAAAAGCTAATTGATGATATTGTGCTTTGATGATTGAACAATTTGTTCTTTCGTCAACGGGTATGGTTCAGACAAACTCTTCGCCAAGGTTCAGCTGTGCGTCATTCACAAATTTGCGGATGTTCTTCTGGTCGCCTTTTTTGCAGATTACCAGCACGTTGCCTTCCTCTACAACGATGTAGTCTTCAAGCCCCTGCACCACAGCCACATGGCCATCGGGCAGTTTGATGATGCAGTCTTTGCAGTCGTACAGCAGTGACTTTGAGTCGATGACCACATTGCCATCCTCCGACTTTGGCAGTGCGTTGTGCATAGCTTCCCATGTGCCGATGTCTGCCCATCCAAAGTGGCATAACATGACATATACATTGCCTGCTTTTTCCAGCACGCTCTGTTCGAGGCTTAGGTTCGGACACTTTGTGAAAAGTTCCATAAGCAGGTCGGCAATGTACTCGCCCTCTTGATATTTTGATATGACTTCCTTGACAATTCCGTAGAACTCTGTGCTTGCGCTTTCTATGGCATGGAGGAATGAGTGTGCGCTCAGCAGGAAAAGACCTGTATTCCACAGAAATTCGCCGCTCTCGTAGAAAATCTTGGCGAAGTCCTCGGCTGGCTTTTCTGTGAAACTCCTTACCTTGTATATGTCTGTCTCGTTAGGTTCAGCGTCAGCCATTTGTATGTAGCCATACGACACCGCCGGTCGGTTGGGCTTAGCGCCCAATGTGAGCAATACGTCGTGTGTGCCAACGAAATCGAGTCCTCTCAGTACATCTGTGCGGAAAGCGTCAACGTCCGTGATGTTTTGGTCTGACGGACTGACGATGAGCCGACCGTCGGGGCAGCGGCGCATGACTTCGAGCGATGCCCATGTGACTGCTGGTACAGTGTTCCTCCGCATCGGTTCCATAAGGATGTTTTCATACTTCACGCCCGGCAGTTGCTCTACCACCATTTGCCTGTATGACTCGTTGGTGACGATGATGATATTGTCTGTGTCGATGAAGGTTGCAAACCTCTCGTATGTCGTCTGCAAAAGCGTCTTTCCTGTTCCCAGCACGTCTATAAATTGCTTGGGCTTTGCGTTGCGGCTCATGGGCCACAATCGCATTCCCACGCCGCCGGCAAGTATTACGCAATAGATCTTCGTATCCATGGTATCAATCTCTGTTTTATGGTCTTCAATAGGTTAGTTTACGTTCATTTGCGAAAGTACACAAAAAACACGAGATATACAAACTTTTTTGCGAAAAAGTTTCTTATTCATTGAGGAAATCCTCTATCAGCGACTCCGCCTCAACTTGTGCCACCTCCAAATTGTCGTTGACAACAATCTCGTCGAAATCCTTTGCTTGGCTGAGTTCGAAAGCGGCACGCTCAATGCGCTGTTCGATTACTTCGGGTGCGTCTGTCGCTCTGTTTGTCAGGCGATTGCGCAGTTCTTCTATGCTTGGCGGCTGTACGAAGATAGAAAGGGCTTGTTTGCCGTATGCTTGCTTGATGCGTTTTGCTCCGTTTACGTCAACGTCGAAGATGACGTTTTGTCCTTCTGCCAACTGCTTGTCGACTTGGGAACGGAGAGTGCCGTAGAATTTGTCGGTGTAAACTTCCTCGTATTCAAGAAATTCATCATTTTCAATTTTCTGGCGGAACTCATCGGGGGTGAGGAAGAAGTACTCTACTCCGTTCTGTTCCTCGCCGCGGGGTGCGCGAGAGGTGGCAGAGATTGAGAAATGCAGATTGAGGTCTGCGTTCTGCATCACATATTTTATAATGGTGGATTTGCCCGACCCTGACGGTGCGGCAAAGATTATCAGTTTTCCTTCCATTTGATTATGTTGTTCTTTTTGTGGTTTTACTGTTTATTGTTTAATGCGAGTTAGACGAATTGTTTAATGCGAATCAGACGGATTATTCAACGTGATTTGGACAAATTGCGCAATGCAACTTATACGAATTTTAAGTGTCTATTTCGATACACTGTTCATCGGTACATTGATACACGGTTCATCGATGCATTGATACACGGTGTATCGCTCTTCCGATAAACGGCTTATCGCTACGTGCATTGTTTGCGAGGAGAAAAACGTCACATGACGTTAAGCACTTGCTCCTTTATTTGCTCCAGTTCGTCCTTCATCATCACGACGATGTTTTGCATTTCTGCTTGATTTGATTTTGAGCCAGTAGTGTTGATTTCACGCCCCATCTCTTGAGCGATGAAGCCGAGTTTCTTGCCTTGTCCGTGACCCTCTGTCATAGTTTCGATGAAGTATTGCAGGTGGTTCGTCAGTCGCTGCTTTTCTTCTGATATGTCGAGTTTCTCGATGTAGTAAATCATTTCCTGTTCCAGACGGTTGCGGTCGTAATCCACTCCGACGTGCTGCTCAAGTGCGTCAATGATGCGCTGGCGGATTTTCTCCGTGCGGCCCTGCTCGTATGGCTCGATAGATGCGAGGAGCGAGGCGATGTTGTCAATTTTCTCTTGAAATTTCTTCGCAAGAGCCAATCCCTCTTGCTTGCGGAATGAGACAATCTCGGCGAGCGACCCTTCAACCGCCTTGCGTGCCGCTTCCCATTCCTCGTCGGTGAGTTCCTCCACCTCGGTGTGCGAGAGGGAGTCGGGCATGCGAAGGAGTGTGGCATACCAGTCCTCAGGGGCAGGCAGTCCGAGAGCCTCCTGCATTGCCTCAATCTGCCTCTTGTATTCGGCAATCAGTGGCATGTTGAGCGGTGTTGTGCCTGCCGCTCCGTCCTTCTCTATCCACAGCACGAAGTCCACCTTTCCTCGTTCCAGTTGCTGCTGTACCATCTGACGTATTTCCATTTCCTTCTCACGGTAGAGAGGGGCGATGCGTGCCGTCAAATCCAGCGCCTTGCTGTTGAGCGATTTTACCTCTGCGTGTATCTTCTTTCCGTTATATTCTACGACGCATTTGCCGTAGCCAGTCATTGATTGTATCATTGTATATCATTAATTTTTATGCAAAAATAGCAATTTTTAGCGTTATTGTCACTATATACGGTTCCATTTTCGTAAATTTGCACATATTTTGATATAGTAGTGTACATACCATGCCCGTCATATTACACATAGAAACATCAACAGACATTTGCAGCGTGGCCGTGAGTCAGGACAGCGCAGTCATTTTCCAGACAGACAATCTGCCGAAGGAGAAGGAGGGCGAACAGGCGAATGTCAGCAAGGGTACGAACCACGCTTCCGTGTTGGGAGTAATGGTAGATGAGGCTCTTTCGTTCACCGACAACCACGCCATACCTTTCGATGCGGTGGCAGTCAGTGCAGGGCCGGGAAGTTACACGGGGCTTCGCATCGGAGTGTCAATGGCAAAGGGAATAGCATACGCCCGCGACTTGAAACTGCTGGCTGTGCCTACACTCGAAGCGCTCTGCGTGCCAGTGCTGCTTGTGCATGACGACCTGCCAGAGGATGCTCTTGTCTGCCCCATGCTCGACGCACGGCGGATGGAGGTATATACGGCGCTTTACACTCGTGCGTTGCGGCCAGTAGTGGATGTCGCTCCTGTTGTGGTGGATGAAAAGACATTCGAGGAGCATCTGAATGAGCATCCGATATATTTCTTCGGCAACGGAGCGGAGAAGTGCAAGGCGGTAATCAAGCATCCCAACGCACATTTCTTCGACGGCGTGCCGTTGCTTGCCAAATACATGTCACCGCTTGCCGAGAAGAAGTTCCTGCGTGAGGAGTTTGCCGACGTGGCGTATTTTGAACCAAACTATCTGAAAGAGTTTCAAGCAACTACAGCAAAGAAATTACTATAATGGACTATAATACCAGAAGAGAAAAAATGGCAATGCCAGAGTATGGCAGAGGCGTGCAGCAAATGGTGGAGCATTGCAAGAGCATTGCCGACCGCAACGAAAGGCTGCGCTGTGCCAAGACTATCATTGCCACCATGGCGAACATGGCTGTTCAGACGGCGGACAAGGAGGATTTTCAGAAGAAACTGTGGAATCATCTTGCTATCATTGCCAACTATGACCTCGACATCGACTATCCTGTCGAGATTGAACGTACAGACAGCGACAATGCACGTCCAGAGCAGTTGCCATATCCGCAGAAACACATCAGACGCAGGCACTACGGAGCGATTGTGGAGGAGTTTGCCGAGCATCTTGCGACGATGAATGACGGTGCAGAACGTGAGGAACTGACCATGCTTGTGGCAAACCACATGAAGCGCGACCTCTCAAACTGGAGCGCCGACTCGATGAGCGACGAGAAGGTGGCTGACGACATGGCGCAATACACTGACGGCAAAATACAGATTGACCTCGACAACAACCAACTGATAAGCGACGGAGAACTGCTCAGCACCAGAGTGCAGACATCCGTGAAGAAGAAAAAAGGCAAGAAATAAATGGCATCATTCATCATAGAAGGCGGACACAAACTGCATGGCGAAATCACTCCCATGGGGGCAAAGAACGAGGCGTTGGAAGTCATCAGCGCCATTCTGCTTACTGACGAGCCTGTCACCATAAAGAATGTTCCTAACATCCTCGATGTCAACAACCTCATCAACCTGCTCAGCAAAATGGGTGTGAAGGTGAAGCAGATTGGCAGTCACGACTGGACGTTTCAGGCGGACAATCTCGACATGGAATACCTTGGCAGTCAGGAGTTTGTGCAGCGTTGCTCTTCCTTGCGAGGCAGCATTCTGACGCTCGGTCCTCTGCTCGGACGTTTCCACAAGGCATGCGTAGGAAAGCCGGGAGGAGACAAGATTGGTCGCCGCCGACTGGACACTCATTTCCTTGCCATACAGGAACTTGGGGCAAAGTTCAATTACAGCACTGAACGTGGGGTGTATGAGATTGATGCTAACGAACTGAAAGGAACATATCTTCTGCTCGACGAAGCCAGTGTGACAGGCACGGCAAATATCATCATGACGGCTGTGCTTGCGAAGGGCAACACCACTATATATAATGCTGCGTGCGAGCCATACATACAGCAACTGTGCCGCATGCTCAACTCCATGGGTGCGAAGATTGAGGGCATCGGCTCAAACCTCCTCTCTATCGAAGGTGTGCAATCTCTGCGCGGCACGGAGCATACAATCCTGCCCGACATGATTGAAGTAGGGTCGTTCATCGGCATGGCAGCCATGACCGGCAGCGACGTGACTATAAAGAATGTGAGTTATGAGAATTTGGGCATAATCCCCAAAATGTTCAGCCGCCTTGGCATCCATATAGAACGCATTGGCGACGACATACACATACCCGAACATCAGCACTACGAGGCGGCATCGTTCATGGACGGCAGCATCCTCTCCCTTGCCGATGCGCCATGGCCCGGACTTACTCCCGACCTCCTCAGCATTATGCTCGTCGTTGCCACACAGGCGAAAGGCTCGGTGCTGATACACCAAAAGATGTTTGAGAGCCGCCTGTTTTTCGTGGACAAACTCATCGACATGGGCGCACAAATCATCCTCTGCGACCCTCATCGTGCCGTAGTGATAGGACACGACAACCGCTTCAAACTGCGTGCGGCAAAGATGTCAAGCCCAGACATTCGCGCAGGCATCGCCTTGCTCATCGCCGCCCTTTCTGCTGACGGTATGAGCATGATAAGCAACATCGAGCAGATTGACCGCGGATATGAAGACATTGAGGGCAGACTGAATGCCCTCGGAGCAGTCATAAAGAGAATACAATGATAAGGACAAAAGACGTATATAAAATAGGTAAACTGACCAAAACTCACGGATTGAAAGGCGAAATAAACTTTCAGTTCACCGACGACGTGTGGGAGCGTGCCGATGCCGACTACCTTATCTGCGAAATTGACGGTATCCTCGTTCCTCTCTTCCTCGAAGAATACCGATTCAAAAGCGACTCCATCGCCCTTGTAAAATTCGAGGATTTAGACACTGCCGATGCTGTCCAGTTCCTCGTCAACTGCGAAGTCTTTATAGAGAAAAAATATCAAGAAGAATATGGCGAGGATGAAGTCTCTCTCCACTATTTCATCGGCTTCACCATGCTCGACGGCGACAACGGCACAGAAATCGGTACTATCACCGCCATCGACGACAATACCGAAAACTGGCTCTTCATCGTTAATCGTCCCGACGGCAACGAAGTGATGATACCTGCCCACGAAGAATTCATATCAGAAATCCAACAAGAGAACAAACGCATGGTGATGGATTTGCCAGTGGGTTTGTTGGATTTGTAAAGAAATGTGTTTGTATGATAAAACTATCCGTTATGTAGAAAAATCGCTAACTTTGTAGCACCACCCCAAAAAGTTATGAAACAGGAGCATTTCAACACATATAAGGAGGAACTGAATTTGGAGTTTCTCAGACAATATTGTCTCGAACACGGCGAAGTGAAGACTTTTGAACAGGGAGAGGCATTGGAAAAGGAGGGTGAGGCGTCCCGATGGATAGCATACGTGGAAAGCGGATATTTCAAATATATGGTGAACAAAGCATCGGGGGGGGTAAAAGCTTCTGCACAGGTTTCGCCTTCGAGGGCGAGTTCGTTGCCAACTACCCTTTCTGCCTGGACGGCGAACTGTCGGAATTGACTATCGAGGCAGGCATGCCATGCAGGGTGATAGTCA
>JAFLUT010000055.1 GCA_022508665.1 Prevotellaceae bacterium
GGAGCGGAGGGCGCCACGTCGTATCTTCTGTGTTCGCAGTCTGTCAAAGAACTTCAGCGCTCACGGGAGAGATCTGCCAGTCTGGCGCTCCCTTCCCGAAAGCGAGTGCAAAGGTAGGAACTTTCTGGATAACGGCAAAATAATTGGGGATTTTTTTTCAAAAAAAGAGAAAAAAGACAGAAAAAGGATAAGAATTAGGAATAAAAGGGGTGTTTTGGAGGCATTTGAGGAGGAGGAGGAGGAGGCTTGCCTTTATCAAATGCTTATAGACATGGGATGAGGAGGCTTGCGCCATTTGAGAGCCGATTGCAAATGTTAGCATTGATAAAATTAAACTTATATTTTATAAAATATAACTTAAATTTACTAAAATATAACCTTTATTTTATAAAATATAACTTATGTTTTAAGGAGGGTGCGAGCCGAGACCCGAGATTATGAAGAAAGGGTGTATCAAGCCATTGCATCTTGATACACCCTTTGATTATTGCTTATGTGCTAAGTCTTAGAACAGTTTGTTTGGATAAACTCCGTCGGCAACCAGTTTGGCTATGCGCTCAACAGTGGCTTCACGGTCGGCTGCGTATGTCACGCCGAACCAAACGGATGTTGTGTCAAGCACTTCAACAGATGCTGTGCCTTCGTTGATGAGTTTGTTGACCATGAGAGGAATGAAGAATTCCGCTTTCAAGTTCTCCATGTTCTTCGGGTCGGAAAGGAACTCCTTGAAATATGCCTCGCTGTACTCGAAGTAGTCGGGAGTGAAGCCCCACATGTTCATGGACACTGGCACGTTCTCGTCAACAGGAATCCACTCGCCCTGCTCGTCTTTGTAGCAGATAGCGTTGCCTTTGTCTGCCTGACGCATGATTTCTGTGCGTTCTACCACGTCGGTGAGGTGGCGGTTGTCGTCGTACTCGCAGATGCCACGAGCCACAGAGCCATTCTCGGAGAGTGTGTTGCAGCAGCGGAAACCAACCATGGCGTATTTGTTCTTTGAGCCTTCTGGGAGGCTGGAAAGGAACTTGCCGACAGACATGAAGGCGTCGCGTCCGTAGAAGTCGTCGCAGTTGATGACAGCGAATGGCTCTTTGATAACGTCTTTGCCCATCAGCACGGCGTGGTTAGTACCCCATGGCTTTACACGGCCTTCGGGGCAAGTGAAGCCTTCTGGAAGGCTGTCGATGCTCTGGAAGCATAGTTCGCATGGCACAACGCCTTCGTACTTTGAGAGAATCTGTGTGCGGAACTGCTCCTCGAAATCTTTGCGGATGACCCAAACTATCTTGCCGAAGCCTGCCTGAACAGCGTCGTAGATTGAGTAGTCCATGATTGTTTCACCGTTTGGTCCAAGACCGTCGAGCTGCTTCAGACCGCCGTAGCGGCTTCCCATACCAGCAGCAAGGAGAAAAAGTGTAGGTTTCATGTTATTGTATATTAAAATATGTGTTGATTAGTTGGTTGCGTTCTCACTCTATAACAACTCTTGTCCAGCCGTGCAGATCAGGCTCTGTGCCATACTGTATGCCACGCAAGAGGTTGTAAAGTTTTGTGGAGATTGGCCCCGGCTTGCCGTCTTCGGAGAAAACGTAACTCTTCTTCATTTCGAGGTCGTCAATCCTGCTGATAGGCGAAATGACTGCTGCTGTGCCGCATGCACCTGCCTCCTCAAATGTCTCCAATTCTTCTTCCGGTATCTGTCGGCGCTCTACTTTCAAGCCTATGTCCTCAGCCAACTGCATGAGAGACTTGTTTGTGATTGAGGGCAGGATGGACGTTGACTTAGGAGTTACGTATGTGTTGTTTTTGATGCCAAAGAAATTCGCTGCACCGCATTCGTCGATATATTTCTTTTCTTTCGCGTCGAGGTAGAACTCGCAAGCATATCCTAAGTCGTGAGCCTGCTTGTTGGCACGCAGCGAGGCGGCATAGTTGCCGCCCACCTTGTAGGTGCCTGTACCCAATGGAGCCGCACGGTCGAAGTCTCGAATAATAACATAAGGATTGCATGAGAAGCCTCCTTTGAAGTATGGACCTACTGGGGTAACGAATATAACAAACAGATACTCGCTGGCTGGATGCACACCTACCTGCGCACTCGTGCCTATCACCAAAGGACGGATATACAGCGATGCTCCAGACTCGTATGGGGGAATGAAACGCTCGTTCAGCCGCACCACTTTATCTACCATTTCAAGGAAGGTCGCCACTGGCAGTTCTGGCATCAGCAATCCTGCACATGAGCGCTGCAAACGCACTGCATTCTCGTCTGCACGGAACACACGCACCTTTCCGTCGGGGCAACGAAACGCTTTCAAGCCGTCAAACACTTCCTGCCCATAGTGAAGGCACGTTGCCGCCATGTGTACCGGAATGGTTTCCTCAGAACATACCTCTATCTCTCCCCACTTGCCGTCACGGTAGTAACACCGCACGTTGTAGTCTGTCTTGTGATAACCAAACCCAAGGTTAGACCAATCAAGATTTTCCATATTTCATTATTTTATTGATACTACAAAACCACAAAGGATATACAAAGATAGTACAAATTATTTATTAAATGTGGGAAAAAGGTAAAGTTTTTTTTATTCCTTTGTGTTTTTGTAGGCATTTGGAGCAAAACGGCAGGAAAACTCTGCTGAAAAGCAGTCTGTTTCATTCTGGAAAACGCTCCGTTTTGGTGTCTTATTGCAACAGTCTGTTTATCTGTTTCTCGCTTGCATCGGGCAGAAGTTCTTGCAGGTAGCGGAACAGTCGCTCATAAGACTCCTCTGGGGTGCGAGGGCATTGGCACGCTTCTCTGCCGTAAAGTTCTTCGGGAGTAGTCAGGAGCGACCACCCCCAGCCGTACTCTCTGTTGTGCTTGTCATGAGGGTAGATAAAATCTTCTGTCACGATGTGGCAGCCCATTTGAAGACGAGTGACGTATCCGTCAAACTTGCTTCTCATCTTTGTGCCAGTAAATCCACAGGCGTTGCGCAGTTCTCGAGTGATGAGACTGCCATGAGAGCGGAGGGTCGTCAAAATGGCATCTTCTATCGTGCCTTCTTCGGGAACGGGGTTTTTGCTGCGACGATAGTTGTAGAAGTCTGCCCACCATTCTCGGCTGATAAACCCTGCTTTCTTGTCGAAGAATTTGCCGTACATGCAGTTGCCTTCTGTCACAACCGTGCCTTTCCATTTCCACATCGCCCAATCCCACCCGCCGTCGGGGAAGACGATGTAGCGGCATTCCTCATCTACCATTTCGTCGGCAGAGAAGCCGTCAATGCCACTGTTCAGCAGGGGCAGAAAACCTATCTTCTGAACCGTCTCTATCAGTTGGGCGCAAGTGTGTATCTCTATGTCGTGTATGCTTTCCATGGGCTGCAGCAATGTGTGCTATACGTCATCTTATGCTGGTCGCATCTGCTTTTGTTCCTCGCTGTAAATGTATCCGTAGGCTGACAGATAAGATTTCACTTCATCGGTATCTCTGTCGAAACTGAGGCACAAATCTTCCAATGAGTCAAACTCTCCGTCTCTCAGCAGCATATTGATTGCCGATACCAGCATGAATGGGTCTTGTGGTAGATGCTCCATAACTTATTTCCTTATATTTGGCTGCAAATATAGTTCTTTTTCTTTTACGGACATAAATTTTTCGCTAATTTTGTGTTCTCTAAAAGAAAGAAACACAATGCCAAGCAAACGAGTAAAGATAACCGCCATACGCAGAGTTCAGCATGACGACCTTATTGAAAAGTACGAGAACCCTATCAAGCATGCGTGCGATGTGAGCGAGGGGCAAACGTGGATAAGCATCGACGGGAAATGC
Source organism: Prevotellaceae bacterium (assembly GCA_022508665.1). Lineage (GTDB taxonomy): Bacteria > Bacteroidota > Bacteroidia > Bacteroidales > Bacteroidaceae > Minthosoma. The sequence goes on from JAFLUT010000055.1 coordinate 3,818, forward strand.
CCCAAAGGACTATGCTCCGAAGCATGGAAGACGATGAAGGAATATGTAAAAGCCCTCGCACAAGGCAAGGGCAATTTCTATGACGGCTGGATGAAAAACCCCAATAGCGCCATGCTCAGCTGCAACGACGGCTTCCGTCCTGTGAGTTTTTATATTGAGACTATGGAAGAATAGAGAACTGCGTTAGTTCTTCATTTGCTACGAACTAACGCCGGTGTTTCATTGCTTTGGGTTTGAGAAATGCTTATTTCAGTCCTTTCACCCATTTCTCTACCTTTGCCTTGCCCGACGCAGACCGCACATCGTGGCCATAAATGGAGAAGCCTTGCAGAACTTTGGCATTCGGGTACGCCTTTTTCAAGTCAGACACACAGTTGCCGAGACCAGAGCCTTCGTGGGTTGTGAAGGGGATGAGTGTCTTGCCGTTGAGGTCGTACTTGGAGAAGAATGTGAACATTACCTGTGGCCATGTACCCCACCATACTGGACCTCCAATGAAGATTGTGCTGTATTGGTCGATATTATCTACTTTGCCCTTGAAATCGGGAAGTTCGCCGTCCTGCTGCTCCTTTTTAGCGAGGTCGCAAAGGGCTGAATAGGACATGTTGTAATCCTTCACACAGACGATTTCAAACTGGTAGGCATTTGTCAGTTCCTTGATTTGGTCTGCCACAATCTTGGTGTTACCCACCTCTATGTTACCTACTGAGTAGTTCTCCCCTGCATGGGAGAAAAAGACGATGAGGGTTTTGCCCTGCTGTGCATCAGAGGCAGACGATGTGTCGGCTGATGAGGATTCTGTGTTCTCCTTGCCTGTGCCACCGCATGAGAGTGTGGCGAACATCGAACAGGCAAGCATCAATGGTTTTGCTATACTTTTCATATACATTATTATAATATACGGCTTTTATTACCTATAAAATTCGGCAACATATCCTAATGCGTCCCCTTCAAATACTGCAAATCTCCATACCAATAGGAGGCAGTCGTACCGCCGTCGATGAGGATGTCCGCTCCACTGATAAACCTTCCTCGGCTCGACATGAGGAACTCTGCCAAATCGCCCACCTCGTCAGGAGTACCTGCACGCTTTGCTGGTGACGAGGCAATCATTTTGAGGTATCCCTCTTTGCGAGAACCGTGCAATTCGTCGTTAGCAAGAGGAGTGATAATGATGCCGGGCGAAATGCTGTTGATAGTCGCTCCACGCTTGCCCCAACGTGTGGCTTCATACATCACACGCAGCACATTGCAACGTTTGGAGTATTGATATGCTTTCAGCGTGTCAGTAATGGACTGAATGAAAGGCAGTTGCAGAAGTTCATCGCATGGCGTCATGGCAAGTGCCTCGTTCTGTTCCTGTGGCAATGCAGGCAAACGATGCCCACTCTGCGATGATATTACGATGCCGCTTCCACCCTCAACAACGACCTTGCCAAATTCCTCTAAAAGCACGCTCGTACCATACAAATCTACTCGCAGAATTTGCTCAACAGGTGCTTGCGATGGCGATACCCCTGCCGCATTCACAAGGTATTTCACCGCTCCTCGTGAAGTTGCAAAGTCCACAAGATTTATGATGTCCTCCTTCGAGGCGAGGTCGCAACGCACTGTGGAACACTCAAATCCTGCATCCTCCAACGTTTTCGCTGCTCTCTCAGCATTCTCTATGCTATAATCTGCCAGCACAACATGCTTCCCTGCCGACACTCGGCGTATTATCGCCTGTCCGATGCTGCCAGCACCCACTAAAACCGACACTTCTTTCATTTATCCTTATCGTTTAATAATGTTCCACAAAATTACACTCTTTTTCCCTATTTCCCAAAGGAAACGCTATATTTTTAACAAAAATAAACAAAGAAACAGCATTATCCGCACCGAACATCATCTTCATTTGCCATTTTTTTGTATCTTTGCCCCAAAGAAACAAACATTCCATATCTATGAAAGTCCTACTCATCAACGGCAGCCCCCGACCAAAGGGCAACACGTTCATCGCTCTAAGCGAAACGGCAAAAACACTGGAAAAGAACGGCATCGAAACCGAAATAGTACAAATAGGCATGAAGCCCATACGCAGTTGCATAGCCTGCGGACAATGCAAGGCACAGAACCTCGGCAAGTGCGTCTTCGACGACGACATCTGCAACTCAATCTCCGCCAAAATGGCATCTGCCGACGGACTAATCATCGGCTCTCCTGTCTATTACGGACAGCCCAACGGAGCCATCCTCTCCCTTGTTCAGCGCATGCTATACTCCGCTGGAGCGAACTTTTCCCACAAACCTGCCGCCGCAATCGCCATCTGCCGCCGCGGAGGAGCCACCGCCGCCTTCCAAACCCTCAACATGCCTTTCCAAATGATGAACATGCCAGTCGTCACCTCTCAATACTGGAACATCGCCTACGGTCGCGAAGAAGGACAGGCAGCACTCGATACCGAAGGCATGCAGACCATGCGTACCCTTGCCGAAAACATGGCATGGATACTGAAGAAAATCCATGCCGACGGACAGCCCGACTACCCTACTCACGAGGCATGGACTCCGATGCACTTTATCAGATAAGCAATAGTAACGCATACGCATTCCCGGTAGTCAGCCGCATGCGTTATTAAAATATAAGTTATATTTTAAGAAAGGATGCCTTTGCGAGGCATCCTTATTGTTTATTGGGCATTGTCACTGCCCATAATTATTTAGCGGTATAAATAACGGCTGCAACACCTCCGAGGCATTACTTCTTTGCAGACCCTGCATGCTGTTGCTGCGAAGCGCCGCTGACGGCATCCACAGGCTTCTTCTGCGAGCCTTTTTCGGGAACAGCGCCGTTGCTAACCACTGTTGCGGTGTAACCAATTTTCTTGAATGCCGCAAGAATAGTCTTCACGTCTGTCTTGTCTCCGTCGTAAGTAATCGTGACCTTCTTCGTCTCAAGGTTTGTATCAATCTTTTTCACACCAGCCGTGAAACGGATATTGTTCTTAATCTTTGTCTCGCAGCTGTTGCAGTGCATTTCAGGCGATGTGTTCACCACCAGCACCTTCAAATCTTTGGCAAAGGTTGTGACGCAGCACAGCATCGCTGCAACCACCATAGTGAGTATTCTTTTCATAGAGTTGATTTTGTGTATTTGTTTTCTTTACTATCGACTCTTCGAGTCTTTTTCTATTGCAAAATTACACAAAAAACATGAAACAGAGAATGAATATAAGCATATTTTTACTGTTTCTGCCATAAAACCAGACAATTATTCACATAAAACTTGTAACTTTGCAATTGCTTAGCCTACGCCGTGCCGTCTGTACAAGGCGGAGCGGAGAGGAGGGCAACTACATATTGGAAAGTGTTTGCTGAACGCTTTGTTTTTGGTACTATTGAACCTAGGAAATTCAATACCACAAATCAAAAACATTGCAGAGGTAGATGCTACGGGTAGGTATATAACGACTGTTCCCGTCAGTGTGCGTTGGAGAGGGTACAACCTCTCTCTCACGTACACTTTACGGATACACTATATGCCAACGGCGTGGGTGTCAAATCTGCTTGTCTATTTTGTGGAGGTTTTCCTAGGACCTAATAGTACGGACAAGCAGAGGAGAGATACCCCGCTTTTTGTATGTGGTTAAGGTAATAGCGTTGTTTAAATGTCTGATGCTGGTATCTCACGGACGATAAAAAACAGACAGAAAAGGCTGTATGCTTTTCAATTCTTTCGAGTTTCTATTGTTCCTGCCTGTGGTATTTCTGCTCTACTGGTTCGTGTTTCGTGGGCGGAAATGGCAGAACTTTCTGGTGGTCATAGCCAGTTATGTGTTCTACGGGTGGTGGGACTGGCGTTTCCTTTTTCTCATCGCGCTTACATCGCTGTGCAGTTATGCAAGCGGACTGCTTATAGGGCGGTATGCCAACAGCAGAAGGACGCAGAAGTATATCAGCGCTGCAAACATTGTGCTGAACCTTGCCATCCTCGGAGTGTTCAAATACTACAACTTCTTCGTTGAGAACATTGATGCGCTTTTCACATCGCTGGGATATAAACTGGACTGGGTGACGCTCGACATTATCCTTCCTGTCGGCATCAGTTTCTACACCTTCCAGGCTCTCAGTTACACCATTGACGTGTATCGTGGCGACATTAAGCCGACAAGGGACATCGTGGAGTTCTTCGCATACATCAGTTTCTTCCCCCAACTTGTAGCAGGCCCAATAGAACGGGCTACAAACCTGCTGCCTCAGTTCCAAAAGCCGCGGCAGTTTGACTACGCAAAAGCGGTGGACGGATGCAGACAGATGCTGTGGGGATTTTTCAAAAAGATGGTGATAGCGGACAACTGTGCATTTGTTGTAAATGAATACTGGGGGCAGTATCAGACCCTGCCTGGAGTCTCCCTCTTCATCCTTGGCGTATTGTTCACATTCCAGATATACTGTGATTTCTCTGGTTACTCCGACATTGCCATAGGGTGCGCTCGCCTGTTCGGATTCAATCTCATGCGCAACTTCAACTATCCTTATTTCTCTCGTAGCATCCCCGAGTTTTGGCGCCGCTGGCACATATCTCTCACGACCTGGTTTCGCGACTACATCTATTTCCCTCTCGGAGGTAGCCGATGCGACAAGTGGAAAATCATACGCAACGTGTTCATCGTGTGGGGCATAAGCGGACTGTGGCACGGTGCGAACTGGACATTCATTTGCTGGGGACTCTACCACGCAACCCTGCTTGCCGTCTACAATCTGCTTGGGGTGAACACGAAATACAAAAACATTGTCGCACACGGTCGTCTGTTGCCAACAATCAAGGAGTTTCTTCAAATGTCTCTGACTTTCTTCTTTGCTGTTATTGGCTGGATTATATTCAGAGCGGAGAGCATGACGCAAGCGGTTGATTATATTCATTCTATGTTTGCAAATAAATTCTTTGACTTATATACAATTTACGGTAAGGTGTTGTGCATAGCATGTGTTGCATTGCTTACTGTAGAATGGATGCAAAGGGAAAAGCAACACGCATTGCAATTTTCTAACAATTGTTTCTTAAACAAAGAATATGTTAGATTGTTTATCTATTTTATTCTTATATTACTCATAGTCGTATATACAGGCAAAGTTCAAACATTTATATATTTCCAATTCTGATGAAAAAGTTTCTTTTGAAATTAAGTTATACCATCCTCCCATTATGGCTGAGCGCTGTTGGATTAGTTTTATTTTATAATGTATATATAGTTCCCAATATGCAAGGGGATTTAAGTAGATTGGGGAAGATGCCAACTAAGTTGTTTTACAAATATCCTATAGATACCACTATGGTAGATACATTATTTTATGATATTGCAGAAGCAGACTCTTGTTTGAAAAAATATATGGGAATACTTGTATGCGGAGATTCTTTTTCGATATTATATAAGGAAGATTGTTACTTAAATTATATGGCTACAAAAGGACTTTCTATATACAATTATGCTCCGTATAAAGCTATTCAACTAAATCCATTTCAGTCAGCATACGATTTGATGCATTTGGGATATATTGATTCGACAACAGTTAATACTTTAATAATAGAGTCCGTTGAGCGCCATTTAGTTAGACGTATAAAGCATCTTAATTTTAATAGCAAAAACTTATCGTTATATGATAAAAGCAAAGAAGATTTTTCCTCAAAAGAACACTCTCCTCTGATAGAAGCTAAAAATTTCCTATTATTGAGAATGAGCAATGATCCACCTGTCAAACATCTGAAACTGAACACATCAATGTTTTCTGGTTCATGTGGAGATGATTTGTATGTGTATCATGAGGACGTGGAATCGATAATGTCTATGAAAGATACAATATTTGTAACAATAAAGAAGAACATAGAGAGATTGTTTGCAGAAGCAGAGAGTAAACACATTAAACTCATTATTCTGGTTTGTCCAGACAAATATGATTTATACCAAGATTTTATCATAGATAATCCTTATCCGGCTAAAACAATCAATGAAGATTTAAGGGCAACTGTTGGTAAAACGAATAAAGTTGTAATTGGTAAGGAGATTCTGTTGCCAAATCTTAGCAAGGAAAAAGATTTATATTTATGGGATGATACACATTGGAGTTATAAATCGGCAAAAATCATTGCAGATACACTTTTTTCTATAATTCAAAAATAAATATAATCGCTCTTTTTTCACATAATTCGCTGAAAAAGGATTATCTTTGCATAAACACATCACATGTAATGAAAAGACTTTCTGTTTGTTTGCTTGTTATGGCTATGATGCTGTGTGTTAATGCGCAGAGTGAATTGGAATGGTTTGACGGCACGCATCCTGTGACATATTCTGTGAAGGGGGATGTTTCTCCTGTTGTGTCTACAGCCATAGAAATGTTTAAGGAGGATATGAAAATGGTGACGGGTATAGAGCCAGAGGAGGCGAAGCGTGGGGTGATAGAGATTGTGCAGGGAGAGGGAGAAGATGATGGATTTAGCATCAGGGTGAAAAAAGGGAAGATTGAGGTTGAGGGACACAACGCTCGTGGGACGGCATACGGACTGCTGGAATTGTCACGCATAGCAGGTGTGTCGCCATGGGTGTGGTGGGGCGATATTGTGCCAGAACGTAGAAGTCGGCTGGTGATAGACGAGGATTTTGCAATGGAGCATGTGCCGAGCGTGGAGTATAGGGGTGTGTTCATAAATGATGAGGATTGGTCAACTCGTCCGTGGGGTGAAAAGACGTTTGAAAAAGGACATAAAGGGCGGATTGGGAAGGAAACTTACAGGCAGATTTTCAAGTTGTTGCTGAGGCTGAGGACTAATGCTATATGGCCAGCGATGCACGAGGGTACGGTGGCTTTTTTTCAAGTGGAGGGGGCTAAGGAAGTGGCTGATTCGTGTGGGATAGTGATTGGAACATCACACTGCGAACCTTTGTTGAGGAACAATGTGGGAGAGTGGAATGTGGATGAGAGAGGACGGTTTAATTACAAGACAAATAAGCAGGCGGTGCAGGAGTATTGGGTGGAGAGATTAGAGGAGGTGAAAGGGTCGGCGAACAACATGTTTACTATCGGGATGAGGGGTATACACGATAGTTCAATGGAGGGATATAGCACTGAGGATGAGAAGTTTGAGGGTTTGCAGGAAGTGATTGATGACCAGCAGAATTTGCTTAGAGAACACATAGGCGACCCGAGCAAGTTGACGCAAGTGTTTGTGCCTTATAAGGAGGTGCTGCAACTGTACGAGAAAGGGCTAAAAGTGCCTGATTATGTGACGCTGATGTGGTGCGATGACAATTACGGATATATGACACGATACTCTTCTCCGTCAGAGCAAGAGAGAAAGGGAGGCGCAGGGGTGTATTATCACCTCAGTTATTGGGGGAGACCACATGACTACCTTTGGCTTACGACCACTCAGCCGGGGCTGATATACAACGAAATGCATGAGGCGTATGAGCATAACGTAAGGAAGTTGTGGATTGCCAACGTGCATGACGTGAAGGTGGCGGGATACGACCTTGAACTCTTCCTCGATATGGCATGGGACATATCCTCGGTGTCGGCATCTACCCTGCAACAGCACTATAAAGCATGGCTGTGCCGACAGTTTGGCAATGAGGTAGGGGAGAAATTATTGCCTGCGATGATAGATTTCTGGAGACTGTGCGGAGAACGCAGACCCGAATTTATGGGATGGACGCAGGTAGAACTCGACAAGAAGAAATACAATCGGGGGCTATCGAATGTGGAGACAGTTGGCTTCACAGCAGAGGAAGCAAAGGCGAGACTGGCTGCATTTGACAAAATAAAGAAGACGGTGGAGGAATGCCGAAAGATTATACGTCCCGAACTCTGCGATGCTTATTTCGCAGCAATAGAATATCCTGTTTATGCATCGGCAGCCATGAGCAGAAAAATTCTTTCTGAGGCAGAAGAAAGCCACAAAGCATATCAGGAAATACAGGATTTGACGGTTCGATACAACCAAATGAACGGTGGAAAATGGCAAGGGCTGATGGATGCTGCGCCACGCAAACTGCCTGTCTTTGAGGATGTTCACGCAACGTTGGCAGACAGCAAGCCAACGGTCTTGCTATGCCGAAACGCATCCGACTTTGACACGGCAACTGACGGAGCGACACCTACACAAATGCTTGGGCATAGCATGAATGCTGTAGCCTTGCCTAAGAATGGTAAATTGACCTATACATTCACCGTCAATGAGAGCCAACGCTACCGTATCATTACGGAACTGATACCTACACAGGCTGTAGATAGCGGAGACATAAGATACAGCGTTTCTATTGATGGACAAACGCCTATTGTATATAGCCTAAAAGAGCCATTTCGTTCAGAAGAATGGAAACAGAACGTGTTGCGAGGTCAGGCTATAAGATATATGGATGTAGACCTGCCCAAAGGCTCTCATACTCTTACAATCTGCGCAATAGACGAACACATTGTAATAGACCGATGGAAATTGATCCAACCAGAAACTCCTAACTCACATTAAATCTTTCCATGGCTACACCATTCCCTCCAACAATTCTACATACAGCGAAATAGCGTCGTCTATCTCGCTGATTTTTATGTACTCATCCGCAGTATGGGAACGTGAAGACTGCCCGGGACCGAGTTTCAAGGATGGGAATCGCATGAGGGCTTGGTCGCTTAGGGTGGGACTGCCGAAGGGGATGAGACCTTTGGCGATGCACCTTTGGACAAAAGGATGGGAAGGGTCTATGCTTGAAGATGATAGGCGGAAGGAGCGGGCTTTGAGTTCAGACGTGAGATGCTGCTGGAGGAAGGAGAAGATTTCCTCGTTTGTATAGCATTCATTGCTACGCACATCAATGGTGAAAGTACATTGGTCGGGAATGACATTGTGCTGTGTGCCAGCATTAACGATAGTAACCGTATTCTTCACAGCACCAAGCAGTTCGGACTTTTTGGGGAATGTCCATTCAGATAGCCACTTGATGTCTTTGATGGCATGGTAGATAGCATTATCACCCTCATTTCGTGCCGCATGTCCTGCCTTGCCATGGGCTATTGCATCAATAACCATAAGACCTTTTTCAGCAATGGCGGGTTGCATCCCTGTTGGTTCGCCTACAATGGCGAAAGCGATTGGGGGCAGGAAAGGAAGGACGGACTCGATGCCGTTCTTTCCGCTCACCTCTTCCTCACACGATGCCAAGTATATGAGATTGTGGGCATTACACCGCTCTCGCAAAAGAATAAACACCTGCAAAAGAGCCATCAAGCCACCGCCACAGTCATTGCTGCCAAGCCCATAGAGTTTGCCATCCTCCACAGTAGGGGTGAAAGGGTCATGCACCCATCCTGCCACAGGCTTCACCGTATCAATATGAGCATTCAGAAGAATTGTCGGCAGGTTCTCATCAAATCCCTCACTAACACACCACAAATTATTTCCATGCCGATGCGGAGAGAGCGATTTCTCCTTCATATATTCCTCCAACACATCAGCCGCAGCCTTCTCATCTCGGCTGATGCTTGGCGTTGCGATAAGCCTTTTCAGCAGTTCAACAGCCTCGTTTGTGCAGTCTTTATACATATATCTATCTTTTTACGACACCATCAGGATATACTCGATTGAATTTCTTTATGAAAGCATTTACCTCTTTCGTAAAACTATCCCTCAATTCTTGTGTCAAATCTTCTCCATATTGCTCAAATTCATCCTCTGCATGATGTTCTTTTTTTTGTGCCATATCACACATATATTTATACACAGCATCATGCATGTTATTAAATTCGTCTATAACCCAAACATATTCCTGCTGCCCATCAGAATTGGTTCGTTTTTCAGGGATTAACATTAAGGTGTGTTTATTTTCACCCCCATTATTATAAGTCACCGTTACTTTTGCTGACATTTCGTTTTCTTCATCTATCTTTATAGAGATGACGCCAGAGTTCTCATCCCAATCTTGTCCATTATACCAATAATAAAGGAATTCATTATCACCAATTCCAAAATATGGGACATCAAATCCTAAATCCACCAAATCATAAAAACTTTTGCTCAGACAGTCTTTTGTCTTTGGATCCATTCCGTGGTCAGGAATGCCTTCCCAAAGTTTGGCAACTCGTTCTATGGTAAGTTTGGGGATTTGAGGATTTTTTGAATCATCCAGTATCTCATCACCTTGGTTTTCTACTTGACCATCTACAACTTCTTGACCATCTACAACTTCTTGACCATCTACAACATCTCCATTCTGTTCCGCATCCTTTTTACTATTGCAAGAAGAGACTACAATAATCAAAGATAGCAATAAAATAAACTTTGTATTTTTCATTTTGTTTTAAGGTTTACATTTGCAATACGATATCCTCATTTATATAATCTTTATACATCATTCAATTATTTTAGGGGCAAAGATACTGCATTTTGTTGAGAAAGTCGTAACTTTGCAACGGTTTTGTAATTAAGGAATTAAAAATAAGCAAGATAATGGCACAGCAAGAAGACATTTTCAAGAAAGTGGTCAGCCACTGCAAGGAATACGGTTTCGTGTTCCCATCATCAGAAGTATATGACGGACTCGGTGCCGTGTATGACTACGGTCAGAACGGCGTGGAGTTGAAGAACAACATAAAGCAATACTGGTGGCAGTATATGGTGCTGCTCCACGAGAACATCGTGGGCATCGACTCTGCCATCTTCATGCACCCAACAATATGGAAGGCATCAGGACACGTTGATGCGTTCAATGACCCCCTCATCGACAACCGCGACTCAAAAAAGCGTTACCGTGCTGATGTTCTCATTGAGGAACAAATCGCAAAATACGAAGAGAAGATAGAGAAGGAAGTGGCAAAGGCACGCAAGCGTTTCGGCGATGCTTTTGACGAGGCACAATATCGTGCCACATCTCCCCGTGTGCTTGAAGAGCAGGCAAAGCGTGATGCTCTGCACCAGCGTTATCAAGATGTGATGAACGCAGAGGGTGGCATCGACCTCGACGGATTGAAGCAGATTATCCTCGACGAAGAGATTGTATGCCCCATCTCAGGCACTCGCAACTGGACTGATGTACGCCAGTTCAACCTCATGTTCAAGACAGAAATGGGTGCGGCAGCCGAGGGTGCATCAACCATATACCTCCGCCCCGAGACAGCACAAGGTATCTTCGTAAACTACCTCAACGTACAGAAGACTGGGCGTATGAAAGTGCCTTTCGGCATTGCACAAATAGGTAAGGCATTCCGCAACGAGATTGTAGCCCGTCAGTTCATCTTCCGCATGAGAGAGTTTGAGCAGATGGAGATGCAATTCTTCGTTAAGCCCGGCACAGAACTTCAGTGGTTCGAAGAGTGGAGAAACCGCCGTATGGCATGGCATCAAGCACTCGGCTTCGGCGCAGAGAACTACCGTTTCCACGACCACGACAAACTGGCTCACTATGCCAATGCCGCTACCGACGTGGAGTTCAAGATGCCATTCGGTTTCAAGGAAGTGGAGGGCATACACTCACGCACCGACTTCGACCTCTCTCAGCACGCCAAGTTCTCTGGCAAGAAAATTGAATACTTCGACCCAGAGGAGAACCGCTCATACACTCCATACGTCATCGAGACATCCATCGGTGTAGACCGCATGTTCCTCTCCGTCGTGTGCCACAGTTACTGCGAAGAGAAACTCGAAGGAGGCGACACACGCGTAGTGCTTCGCTTGCCAGCAGCACTCGCCCCTGTGAAACTCGCCGTATTCCCATTGACAAAGAAAGACGGTCTGCCAGAAAAGGCACGCGAGATTATCGACGACCTCAAATTCCACTTCAACTGCAAGTATGAGGAGAAAGACCAAATCGGCAAGCGCTACCGCCGTCAGGATGCCATCGGCACGCCATTCTGCGTGACTGTCGACAACCAGACGTTGGAGGACAACACCGTAACTCTCCGCTACCGCGACACAATGAAACAGGAACGTGTGAACATTGCCGACCTGCGAGGCATCATCGAAGACCAAGTGAGCATCACAAGCCTTCTGAAGAACCTGAAATGATGAAGAAATCACTATACATCTTATCCCTTTTTGCCGCCATCCTCTCTCTCTCCTCATGCAGCGAGAGTGAAGAGGTAGGCGAGTTTGACAACTGGAAAGAACGCAACCAGCTGTACGTCGATTCTATCGCTCATCTTGCCGATTCAGGCATTGACGGCTGGACCAAAATTGTGTCGTTCAACCTGTCGGAGGAGGCAGAGAAAGCCAATCCTAACAACAACCACTTCGTCTATGTCAAGAAGACTGAAAGCGGCGCAGGCGAGACATGCCCTCAGTACAACGATTCAATCCGTGTACACTACATGGGTCGTCTCATCCCTTCCAACACCTACCCTCAGGGCTATGTGTTCGGCAAGAGTTACAGCACCTACACCCTTAACGAGGCTACTGACGTCCCTACCCTACTGGCAGTAAATCAGAACGTTGACGGCTTCGCAACAGCCGTAATGCGTATGGTTGAGGGCGACGCTTGCAAGATAGTAATCCCCTACTACCTCGGCTATGGTGAAAAAGGCAACTCATCGGGAGGCATTCCTGGCTATTCTGCACTAATCTTCGACGTGAAACTGGCTCGCATCTACAAATATAAGATAGACACCGATACAACTTGGCATTAACCTGCCATACATAGAAATAAAAGTTAAATAATAGGCTATCACAATACGGATAGCCTATTATTTTTTCTCACACCTTCTCCCACCCTCAAACGGCAACCGTTCTTCGAACTAGTAGACAACCGCCAGCATAGATAATCTGCATTGGCTGACGATTATAATTTGTCACGGCTGACTATTGTA
>JAFLUT010000056.1 GCA_022508665.1 Prevotellaceae bacterium
TGACTATTATAATTTGCCACGGCTGACTATTGTAATCGTGAACGGCAGGGAGTTTGAGAGGTGCGCCGTTGTTAAAAATAACACAAAAAGCGTACTTTGGAGAAGCGGAAAAGGGTGTTGGTAAGAAATGAAAAAGGGTGTTGGTAAGAAAGAGCAGCGGATAATGGCTGTTTAAGGTATTTTGTATTTGTCATCAATATCTTTCATGTCGGTCGAAAGTGTGCCAACATAAGTATAAATGTTCATTGGCTTACATAATTCTTTTTATAAATCGGTTTTCCTTACATTTTTTCGTATAATGAGTGTTTTGTTTGTGCATTTTGACGCTTGTTTTTGTTAAATTGCTGACTATTTTATTAGAAATTTACAGAAAAAGCAAAAAAAAGTCAGTAAATGTTGTGCGTATTCTAACAAAATGTTATAACTTTGCACATGAAAACAAACATGATGTAATATCGGTTAGGTAAAAACGCAAACTGAAACACTCTTATGGCAAACAAAATTCATTTCACGAAGATGCACGGATGCGGCAATAATTATATATATGTGTATTTGCCCGACAATCCTATACCAGATTTGGAGAAAGCGGCTGTGGAATGGAGTAAGCCAAACTTTGGCATTGGCAGCGACGGATTGATAACTATTGAAAAGTCGGATAAGGCTGATTTCAAGATGCGTATTTTCAATAATGATGGTTCGGAGGCGATGATGTGCGGAAATGGCGTGAGATGTTGCGGGAAGTTTGTGCGTGACCATGGTTTGACAGATAAGAAAACAGTGACGTTTGAAACGTTGTCGGGAATAAAGGTGCTGGAACTGTTTGAGGATGAAAAAGGAGAGGTTGTGGCTGCTCGTGTTGATATGGGAGAGCCAGTGTTGGCAGATAAAAGGCAATGTGCTACGCCTGACGGAAGTATGAGTATGGGCGATGTGAACGGAATGAAAGGTACTTTTGTCTCTATGGGAAATCCTCATGATGTAATCTTTGTGGATGACATAACGGCAATTGACCTTGAAAAGATTGGGAGAGATTTTGAAAATCATCCGTTATTCCCCGAAAGAGTGAATACGGAATTTGCTCAGATACAGCCAGACGGAACTATCCGCATGAGAGTGTGGGAAAGAGGTTCGGGCATTACAATGGCTTGCGGAACTGGGGCTTGTGCTACATCTGTGGCAGCGACACTGACGCAAAATACAGGACGCACAAACACAATAATTATGGACGGAGGAACGCTGACTATAGAGTGGGGTGAGGATAATCACATATATATGACAGGCCCTGCTGTAGCGGTATTTGAAGGGCAAATCAATCTTCCAGAATAAATATATAATAAAAATACTACAATGGCATTTGTAAACGAGAATTTCCTTAAACTGACACCAAGCTACCTTTTCAGCGACATTGCAAAGAAGGTGGCGGCATATAAAGAGGCAAATCCTGATAAAAGAATTATCCGCCTTGGAATAGGCGATGTTACACAGCCGTTAGCACCTGCTGTCATCGAGGCGATGCACAAGGCGGTGGACGAAATGGCTTCGGCGGAAACGTTTCGTGGATATGGTCCTGAGCAAGGATATGACTTCTTGCAAAAGGCGATTATAGAGAATGATTTCCTGCCACGAGGCATCGAACTTGGTGTAGATGAGATATTTGTGAATGACGGAGCGAAAAGCGATACTGGAAACATTGGAGACATTCTCGATAAAGATAATGTAATAGGTGTGACGGACCCGATATATCCTGTGTATATAGATTCAAACGTTATGGCAGGGCGTGCTGGTGAGAATGTGGATGGGTTATGGTCGAACATTGTTTATTTGCCTTGCAATGGCGAGAATGATTTTACTCCGTCGCTTCCAGAAAAAAAGGTGGATGTGGTGTATCTATGTTATCCCAACAACCCGACTGGCACTGTCATCACACGCGAGCAGTTGAAGAAGTGGGTGGATTATGCCATTGAGAACGATGTACTCATCATGTACGATGCTGCATACGAGGCGTATATACAGGACGAGAGCATCCCTCATTCTATATATGAAATAGAAGGAGCAAAGAAAGTGGCGATAGAGTTCCACTCTTTCTCAAAGACCGCAGGCTTTACTGGAGCAAGATGCGGATATACTGTTGTTCCTAAGGAAGTTACGGCTCGCACAGTTGGTGGAGAACGTGTGCCACTCAACAAAATATGGTTGCGTCGCCAATGCACTAAATTCAACGGAACAAGTTACATTACACAGCGTGGTGCTGAGGCGGTATATTCTCCCGAAGGCAAGAAGCAGATAAAAGAGACGATTGCCTATTATATGGAGAATGCCCGAATTATGAGAGAGGCGTTTGCGGATATGGGTGTGAAGACATACGGTGGAGAGAACGCTCCTTACATTTGGGTGAGAACTCCGCAGGGAATGACCAGTTGGGAGTTCTTCGATGCTCTGCTGAAAGAGGCTAATGTCGTAGGCACACCGGGAGTAGGCTTCGGCCCTGCTGGTGAGGGATATTTCCGCTTTACGGCATTCGGGCAGAAAGAAGATTGCATCGAGGCAATGGAGAGAGTGAAAAAGTGGTTAAAGAAGTAAGAAAATAACACACAATCAATAATTTTTTAATAAGGAAAAAGATTATGGCTGCAAGACTTAGATTTAAGGTTGTAGATGAGGCGTTCAAGCGTGGTCCTGTCTATGTTGACCTCCCAAAGGAGCGCCCAAGTGAGTATTTTGGCAAGTATGTCTTCAACAAGCAGAAGATGTACAAGTATCTCCCTGCCAAAGTGTACAAGAAGATGTGCGACGTAATGGAAAATGGCGCACCTTTCGACCGCACTATCGCTGACGCTGTTGCCGAGGGCATCAAGCAGTGGGCGATTGAGAACGGAGTTACTCACTACACACACTGGTTTCAGCCTCTCACAGAAGGCACAGCACAAAAACACGACGGATTTGTAGAACACGACTGGAAAGGCGGCATGGTGGAAGAGTTCGAGGGCAAACTGCTTGTTCAGCAGGAGCCAGACGCTTCTTCTTTCCCATCAGGCGGTATTCGCTCCACTTTCGAGGCTCGCGGTTACTCTGCATGGGACCCTACATCGCCTGTATTTATCATCGGCGATACTCTGATGATACCAACTATCTTCATTTCTTACACAGGAGAAGCGCTTGACTATAAAGTGCCACTCAAAAAGGCGCTTTATGCTGTTGACAAGGCTGCGACAGCAGTAGCACAATACTTCGACCCAGAAGTGACAAAGGTTATTTCTAACCTCGGTTGGGAACAGGAGTATTTCCTTGTGGATGAGGCGCTCTTCGCCGCACGTCCTGACCTTGTTATGACTGGTCGCACACTTATGGGACACGACTCTGCGAAGAACCAGCAAATGGATGACCACTATTTTGGTTCTATCCCTGCTCGTGTGGAAGAGTTTATGAAGGACATCGAGATACAGGCGCTCGAACTCGGTATTCCTTGTAAGACACGTCACAACGAGGTTGCACCTAACCAGTTTGAGTTAGCGCCAATCTTCGAGGAGACAAACCTTGCGGTTGACCATAACATGTTGATGATGAGCATAATGAAGCGTGTTGCTCGTAAGCACGGCTTCCGTTGCCTCCTCCACGAAAAGCCTTTCAAGGGCGTAAATGGTTCGGGTAAGCACAATAACTGGTCACTTTCAACTGACACTGGTGTACTCCTCCATGCTCCGGGCAAGACTCCAATGGACAACCTCCGTTTTGTCACTTTCACAGTTGAGACATTGAAGGCGGTGTATGACCACAACGGCTTGCTTAAAGCATCTATCATGAGTGCGACAAATGCACATCGTCTCGGTGCAAATGAGGCTCCTCCTGCAATCATTTCTTCATTCCTTGGCAAGACTGTTACAGACTTGCTTGAGCATGTAGAAAAGGCTGACGAAGACGCTCTCAATGTGGCTGGTAAGACAGCGTTTCACCTTGATGTACCGTCTATTCCAGAGTTGCTTATCGACAATACCGACCGCAACCGTACTTCTCCATTCGCTTTCACAGGAAACCGCTTTGAGTTCCGTGCCGTTGGTTCTGAGGCAAACTGTGCATCTGCAATGCTTACCCTCAATGCTGCTGTGGCTGAAGCGCTCATCGACTTCAAGACTCGTGTTGATGCCCTCATCGAAAAGGGAGAGGCAAAAGAGGCTGCTATCTTGAAGGTGGTGCGTGAGGACATCAAGTACATCAAACCAATCATCTTCAATGGCAACGGATATGGCGACGAGTGGAAGGAAGAGGCTGCAAAACGTGGTCTTGACTGCGAAACAGCCGCACCGCTCATCTTCGACAACTATCTGAAAGAGTCGTCTGTCAAGATGTTTGAGAAGACTCATGTAATGACGAAGTTCGAACTTGAAGCACGCAACGAAATCAAGTGGGAGACTTACACAAAGAAGATACAGATAGAGTCTCGCATCTTCGGCGACCTCTGCCTCAACCACATCATCCCAGTTGTTACGAAGTACCAGTCAATGCTCATTGACAACGTACACAAGGTGCAGGGTATCTTCGCTGCAGAGAAGGCTCGCAAGATTTCAAAAGAAAACCTCTACATCATCGAGAAGATTTCCGACCACGAAACATTCATCATCGAGAATGTAGACAAGATGATAGAGGCACGCAAGGTAGCCAACAAGGTTGAGTCAGAGCGTGAGAAAGCCATTGCTTACTACAGCACCGTAGCACCTCTGCTCGAGGAAATCCGCTACCATGTAGATAAACTCGAAACAATCGTTGACGACGAGGCATGGCCACTTCCAAAGTACCGTGAACTCCTCTTCATTCGATAATCACATATATAAAAATAAGAATTTATTTCTTTTGTTGGTTGTTTTTAAGTTTCAGAAGTGGACGCTGTGAAGCGTCTGCTTTTTTTATTGTACAATATAGTATGTTTGTTCAACAAGAAAAAATGTTTGTTTGTTTGGAAAATTATTTTTAACTTTGCAAAACAGAACATGCGAGCGAGTATGTTTTTGTGGTGGTTTCCGCATCGATGAAAGAGGGGGCGAAGAAGATATTCATGTTATATAACATGTTTTGCAATGTGAGAAAATACCGTGGAAATGCTTAACTTTGGCAATAGTTTATAAACTTAATACATTTTCTAACCTAATTATGAAAAATCTAAAATCGATTTTCATGGGAAGTGCTGCTGCGGTAGCATTCCTTTGTGCGTGCAACTGCTCTGAGCAATCTGCACAACCAGAAATTACGAAGTCGGGCATCAATCCTGCCGACTATGACACTTGCATCGCTGTGGCGTATGACTATGACACACAAACTTTTGTGGCTGACACTACCAACGCTAAGCAGGTGAAACTGTACACTCTGACGAATGACAACGGCATGGAGGTGTGCATCACAAACTTTGGCGGACGCATCGTGAGCATCATGGTGCCTAACAAGGACGGAGAATTTGTTGATGTTGCTTGCGGTTTCGACAAGGTGGAGAACTATTTCCCATGGAACTATGAGACAGACTTCGGATGCTCTGTTGGTCGCTATGCAAACCGCATCAATGAAGGAAAGTACACTTATAATGGCGAGACTGTTCTGCTGGACAAAAACAACAATGGTGTGGCTTGCTTGCATGGCGGATATACTGGTTGGCAATATCAGGTGTATGACGTGGTAGAGGCAACTGACCAGTCGCTCACACTGAAGCGCATCTCTCCTGCTGGCGACAACCGTTTCCCCGGAAAGGTTGAGGCAACAGTGAAGTTTGAACTGACTGACGACAATGCGATTGTCATCAACTATGACGGAACGACAAATGCTCCGACAGTGCTGAATATGACTAACCACACTTATTTCAACCTCTCGGGCGACCTCAACAACACTATTGACGAGTCAATCCTCACAATCAATGCCGATAATTACACACCGGGCGACGACTACCTCATTCCTACTGGCGAAATTCGTCCTGTGGAGGGTACGGTGTTTGACTTCCGTACTCCAAAGGCTATCGGCACAGATTTCAATAACAATGACTCTGAAATGATTTCTGTTGGCGGTGGTTATGACCACAACTGGTGTCTCAACACAAAGGGCAACCAAGAGGAGATTGCCGCAACGATGATTGACCCACGCTCGGGCATCAGACTCGACATGTACACAAACGAGCCGGGTGTGCAGGCGTATACTGCTAATTTCCAAGACGGTACACGTCCGGGCAAGGGTGGCATTATGTATCAGAAGCACTGCGCTATCTGCCTCGAAAGTCAGAAGTATCCAGACTCTCCTAACAAGTGCATGATGCCAGGCTGGGAAAACAGCAATCCTTTCATCACTCCTGATAAGCCATATCACAGTTATTGCAAATATGCGTTCTCTGTGGAGAAATAATAATTTTAATACTAACACTTAATAATTTTTTATCAAAACAACATGGATTCACAATTAAGTTTTACCGAAGCGATAAGTTCGAGTGGTTTTAAGACTATCGACTTTATCATTTTGGTTGTGTACATCATCCTGCTTGTGAGCCTCGGTATGTTCCTCAGCCGCAACAAGGATGGAAAGGAGAAGAGCGCCAACGACTACTTCCTCGCTGGCAACACACTGACGTGGTGGGCTGTGGGTGCATCGCTCATTGCGGCAAACATTTCAGCCGAGCAGTTCATCGGTATGTCTGGTACAGGTTTTGCTGACGGTATCGCTATTGCGGCATACGAGGTTATGGCGGCAATCACGCTGGTTGTCATTGGTAAGTTCCTGTTGCCAGTGATGATTGAGAGAAAGATTTTCACTATTCCGCAGTTCCTTCGCGAGCGATATAACGACGGTGTAGGTCTCGCATTCTCAATCCTTTGGCTCTTCCTCTATGTGTTCGTCAACCTTACTTCTGTGGCATGGCTGGGAGCGTTGGCTATCGAGCAAATCCTCGGATTGCAAGGCTTGGCAGTATCTGTTGGAGGCATGGAGATTTCAATGCGTATGATTATCATTGTCGCTTTGTTCCTCATCGCAGGTATCTACTCTATCTACGGTGGTTTGGCATCAGTGGCATGGACAGACGTTATGCAGGTGACATTCCTCGTAGGTGGCGGTCTCATCACTGCTTACTATGCACTGTGTTCAGTAGCAGGTGATGACGGTACATTCATCGACGGATTTAATAAGGTGTATTCATATTTGACTACGGGTGACTATGCTAAGGACACGCACTTCCACCTCGTAATTCAGAAGAGTTACAATGAGAGTGCGTTTGCCAATGTGCCGGGTATCGCTGCTATCGTAGGTGGTGTATGGCTGACTAACCTCGGCTATTGGGGATTCAACCAGTACATCATTCAGAAGGGTCTTGCAGCAAAGAGCATCGACGAGGCAAAGAAAGGTCTTGTTTTCGCTGGCTTCTTGAAGATTTTGATTCCATTCATCGTGGTTCTTCCCGGTATTTGCGCTTACTATATGGCACAGAATGCTGACCAATTCAGCCACTTGCAAGGTTCAATCAACGTGTCTGACGATGCTTATCCTTGGCTCATCCGCAACTTCACTCCTACTGGCATCAAGGGTCTTTCATTCGCAGCCCTCACTGCTGCCATTATCTCGTCTTTGGCTTCTATGTTCAACAGTACCTCTACCCTCTTCACAATGGATATTTACAAGAAGTACATCAACAAAGGCGCTACTGACAAGACACTCGTGAATGTTGGTCGTATCGTTGCTGTTGCAGCATTGGTAATTGCCGCTATCGCTGTTAAGCCATTGCTCGGCGGTCTTGACCAAGCATTCCAGTACATTCAGGAGTATTCGGGCTTCATCTATCCGGGTATCATCACCGTGTTCGGTCTTGGTCTTTTGTGGAAGCGTGCTTCTTCTACAGCGGCTGTTTGGACAGCAATCATCACCATCCCTCTTGGTGTGCTGTTCAAGATATTCCTGCCAGATGTTGCTTTCCAGTTCCGTGCAGGATATATCTTCATCATCGTTGTATCATTCTTCATCCTTGTTAGTTACCTTGACAGGAAGTTTGTCAGCGTTGAATTGCCATCAGAGGCTGACCGCAAGGCTATGTTGCGTTGGGCAGGTGTTCTCGGCACAATCGGTATCATCTTCATCGTTTCGGCAATCATCGTTGTGCTGATGGACGATGCTACTTCGCTGACTGCTTACCTCAACGATATAGGTTTCCAAGCGTTCATCTTCTTCGGAGTTCTTGTTGGTTGCAACGCAGTATGGCTCTACAGCAACTCTAAGGACAAGAAAGCTGACCCGAAGGCATTGCCTATCGACCTCAGTTTGTTCAAGACTACTCGCGGTTACACTTACGGCACAATCGGCATCTGTGTAATCACTATTCTCCTTTATGCTTTGCTTTGGTAATTCATGAAGTTACACATTATATATAATATATAACACTATTAAAAGTCTCCAATCAATGACAGTTTCAAACGCTTGCTCACAAACGAAAAAACATCAGCCGGCAGGACTGTTGTTGATTGGAGACTTTACCCCTAAAAATGAACACGGTGTAACGCAAATTCGATACACCGTGTAGCGAAAAACCGATAAACGGTGTTTCGATGTGGTGATGAACGGTGCATGTGTACAGAGATAGACAGTGCGTGACTTTAACAACAGATAATACATTGATAAATAAGCATTTACTGCTATTTGTCCACTAAAAAGGAAATAATGAAGGCAATCGGCATTTGCTGAGACGCTGAACATATATAAAAACAATAATAAAAAACGAAATACTATGTTAGAAGAACTTAAAGAGAAAGTATTCAAGGCTAATCTTGACTTGGTAAAGCAAGGATTGGTTATCTTCACTTGGGGCAATGTCTCTGGCATTGACCGCGAGAAAGGTTTGGTTGTCATCAAACCGTCGGGCGTTAGTTACGACGATATGAAGGCAAGCGACATGGTGGTGGTTGATTTGGAAAGCGGCAAGGTGGTGGAAGGCGACCTCAACCCTTCTTCCGATACTCCTACACACCTTGTGTTGTATAAGGCATTCCCAAACATTCAGGGCGTTGTTCACACACACTCGACATACGCTACTGCCTTTGCTCAAGCAGGTAAGGACATTCCAAACATCGGCACGACTCACGCCGACTACTTCTATCAGGCAATCCCATGTACACGCGACATGACTAAGGAGGAAGTGGAAGGTGCTTACGAATTGGAGACAGGCAACGTGATTGTTGATGAAATCCTTAACATCCGCAAAATTAACCCTGACCACACTCCTGCCGTACTGGTGAAGAACCACGGGCCTTTCTCATGGGGTACTTCTCCTGACAACGCTGTTTATAATGCAAAAGTTATGGAGCAATGTGCTAAAATGGCATTCGTGGCATTCTCTGTCAATCCTAATCTGACAATGAATCAGTTGCTGGTGGAGAAGCACTACAACCGCAAGCATGGTCCTAACGCATACTATGGTCAGAAAGGGCAGAAGCACTAAGAAATAGTGTGTTGTTTCTTCCGAGCGTGTTGAAGAAATAATAACGTGTTAGAAAAATAATAATGACTAATCAAATAAAATCTATCAAACTATGGCATTTGAAAATCTTGAACTCTGGTGGGTAACTGGAGCACAACTCCTCTACGGAGGCGACACAGTGAAAATCGTTGACGGTCACTCAAAGGAAATGGTGGACGGTCTTAACAACGGCGGTCTCATTCCTATCAAGGTGGTTTACAAGGGAACAGCAAACTCATCTAAGGAGGTTGAGGCTGTGATGAAGGCAGCGAACAACGACGAGAAGTGCGTTGGTGTCATCACATGGATGCACACTTTCTCACCTGCAAAGATGTGGATAAAGGGCTTGCAGGCTTTGCAGAAGCCACTCCTCCACTTCCACACTCAGTACAACGCAGAAATTCCATGGGGCGAGATTGACATGGACTTCATGAACCTCAACCAGTCGGCTCACGGCGACATCGAGTTCGGTCACATCTGTACTCGCATGCGTATTCCTCGCAAGGTTGTTTGTGGCTACTGGAAGGACGAGCAGGCTCAGAAGCAGATTGCTATTTGGGCTCGCGTGGCAGCAGGTGTTGCTGATGCGAAGAATGTGCGTTGCTTGATGTTCGGTATGAACATGAACAATGTGGCAGTCACCGACGGCGACCGTGTTGAATTCGAGCAGCGTATGGGTTATCACGTTGATTACTACCCTGTTAGTTCACTCATGGAATACTTCAAGAAAGTGACAGATGCAGAGGCAGATGCACTCGTAGAAGAGTATAAGAAAGAATACACCATCAAGATTGACGAGAGTGGCGAAGAGGTATATTGGGAGAAGGTGAAGAACGCTGCTAAGGCTGAAATCGCTCTCCGTCGTGTATTGAAGGACGAAGGTGCAACAGCATTCACAACTAATTTCGACGACCTCGGCGACGCTGACATCAACGACCCAAATTTCGTTGGTTTCGACCAAATCCCGGGTCTCGCTTCACAGCGACTGATGGCAGAAGGTTACGGTTTCGGTGCTGAAGGCGACTGGAAGACAGCGTGCCTCTATCGTACACTTTGGGTTATTCAGCAAGGCATGCCTATCGGTTGCTCATTCCTTGAGGATTACACCCTCAACTTCGCTGGCGACCGCTCTTCTTGCCTCCAGAGCCACATGCTTGAGGTTTGTCCGCTCATCGCTGTTGATAAGCCAACACTTGAGGTTCACTTCCTCGGTATCGGTATTCGCAAGCAGCAGACAGCACGCCTCGTGTTCACTTCAAAGGTTGGTCGCGGTATCAAGGCTACTGTCGTTGACCTCGGCAACCGCTTCCGCCTCATCTCTCAAGAGGTTGAGTGCATCGAGCCAAAGCCAATGCCAAACCTTCCTGTTGCTTCGGCTCTTTGGGTTCCTCAGCCAACATTCGAAATCGGTGCAGGTGCATGGATTCTCGCAGGTGGTACTCACCACAGCGCCTTCTCTTACGACATCACAGAGGAGTATTGGGAGGACTTCGCTGAAATGGTTGGCATCGAGTACGTTAAGATTAACAAGGACACCAAGACAAGCGAGTTCAAGCACGAACTTCAGATGAACGAGGTGTACTATATGTTGAACAAATCACTGAAATAATATGACTCCCAAACAAACCATAGAAACGGGTAAAGCCATCCTCGGTATCGAGTTTGGCTCAACCCGTATCAAGGCAGTCTTGATTGACCAAGACAACAAGCCTATTGCACAGGGTAGCCACACATGGGAGAACCAATTGGTGGACGGTCTTTGGACATACAGCACAGAGGCTATTTGGTATGGCTTGCAAGACTGCTATGCCCAGTTGCGTAAGAATGTTTTGGAGCAGTACGAGGTTGAGATTGAGACACTTGCCGCAATCGGTGTCAGTGCAATGATGCATGGCTATATGCCATTCAAGGGTAACGACATCCTCGTGCCTTTCCGCACATGGCGTAACACCAACACGGGCAAGGCTGCTGCTGAACTGTCGGAACTGTTCAACTATAACATTCCGCTTCGTTGGAGCATTTCACATCTATATCAGGCAATTCTCGACAACGAAGAACATGTGCAGGATATTGACTTCCTCACCACTCTCGCTGGCTATATCCATTGGCAGATAACGGGTCAGAAAGTGCTTGGCGTTGGCGATGCTTCGGGAATGATTCCTGTTGACCCAAAGACCAAGACATACGATGCTACAATGGTCGAGAAATTCGACAAACTCATTGCTCCAAAGGGCTTCAACTGGACACTCCTCGACATTCTTCCAAAGTCACTCAATGCAGGAGAGAATGCAGGTTTCCTCACTCCTGAAGGAGCAAATCGCCTTGATGTATCGGGACATCTGAAAGCAGGTATTCCTGTATGTCCTCCAGAAGGCGATGCAGGTACAGGTATGGTAGCAACCAATGCCGTTAAGCAGCGTACAGGAAACGTGTCGGCAGGTACATCTTCTTTCTCTATGATTGTGCTTGAGAAAGAACTGTCAAAGCCATACGAAATGATTGACATGGTGACAACTCCTGACGGAAGCCTCGTTGCGATGGTGCATTGCAACAACTGCACATCAGACATCAACGCATGGGTAAAGATATTCAAAGAGTTCCAAGAACTCATTGGAGTACCCGTTGATATGAACCAGTTGTATGTCAATCTTTTCAATGCTGCACTCAAAGGCGACCCCGATTGCGGTGGCATCCTTTCATACAACTATGTGTCGGGCGAACCAGTAACCGGTCTTGCAGACGGTCGTCCTCTCTTCATCCGTTCAGCAAACGACAAGTTCAATCTCGCAAACTTCATGCGTTCTCACCTATACGGAGCAATAGGCGTATTGAAGATTGGCAACGATGTGTTGTTCAACGAAGAGCAGGTGAAGGTTGACCGCATCATGGGACACGGAGGCTACTTCACTACTCCACAAGTAGGTCAGAAAATGCTTGCTGCCGCACTTAACTCTCCTATCTCTGTCATGGAGACAGCAGGTGAAGGCGGTGCATGGGGTATCGCTCTCCTTGCCGCATACGCAGTTCGCAACAACGACAATTTATCACTTGCTGACTACCTCGACCAAGTTGTCTTTGCTGGTAATGCAGGCGTTGAAATAGCACCAACTCCCGAGGATGTTGCAGGTTTCAATGCTTACATTGAGAACTACAAGGCAGGTTTGGCTATCGAGCATACGGCAATCGCTTCTAAGAAATAAGTAATCAAATAATTATAGAAACAATGACAAATCCAATTAGTGTAATGAATCACGCAGCAAACAATATCCGTATTCTTGCTGCAAGTGCTGTAGAAAAGGCAAAGTCAGGTCACCCCGGTGGTGCGATGGGCGGTGCAGATTTTATCAACGTACTCTATTCCGAGTATCTTAAGTACGACCCAAAGAACCCTGCATGGGTAGGTCGCGACCGCTTCTTTCTCGACCCCGGACACATGGCTCCAATGCTCTACTCTCAGCTTACCCTCACTGGTAAATATACGCTTGAAGAGTTGGCACAACTCCGTCAGTGGGGTTCTCCTACAACAGGACACCCTGAGTTTGACATTGCTCGTGGCATAGAGAACACATCAGGTCCTCTCGGACAAGGTCATGTATTCGCCATCGGTGCTGCCATCGCTGCGAAGTTCCTTGCTGCACACACAGGCAACCCAACTTTCTCTAAGGAGACAATCTATGCCTACATCTCTGACGGCGGTATTCAAGAGGAGATTTCCCTCGGTGGCGCACGCATAGCAGGTACTCTCGGTCTCGACAACCTCATCATGTTCTACGACTCTAACGACATTCAGCTTTCTACTGAAACTAAGGATGTTATGGCAGAAGACACAGCGATGAAGTACCGTTCACTCGGCTGGGAAGTTATCGAAATATGCGGACATGACATTCCTCAAATCCGTGAAGCAATTGAGACAGCACAAAAGGTTCAAGGCAAACCAACACTCATCATCGGTAAGTGCGTAATGGGTAAGGGTGCTTTGAAAGCAGACGGCACTTCTTACGAGGCAAACTGCAAGACTCACGGTGCTCCTCTTGGTGGTGATGCTTATGTAAATACTATCAAGAATCTCGGTGGCGACCCCGAAAATCCATTCCAGATTTTCGACGATGTTAAGGAACTCTACGCCAACCGTGCGAAAGAACTCGAAGGCATCTGCGCTGAGTGTTATGCTGAAGAAAAGGCATGGGCAGATGCTAACCCAGAGAAGGCTGCAGCACAGGCTGAATGGTTCAGCGGCAAAGCACCAAAGATTGACTGGAGCAAGTGTGTACAGAAAGACAACGATGCAACTCGTAATGCTTCTGCCGCTTGCCTCTCCCTGCTTGCAGAGCAAGTGCCAAACATGATTTGTGCTTCTGCCGACCTTTCAAATTCAGACAAGACAGACGGCTTCCTCAAGAAGACAAAGGCATTTACTAAGGGCGACTTCTCTGGTGCATTCTTCCAGGCAGGCGTTGCCGAACTCACAATGGCTTGCTGCTGCATCGGTATGGCTCTCCACGGAGGCGTTATCCCTGCTTGCGGCACATTCTTCGTATTCTCCGACTATATGAAACCAGCAGTCCGCATGGCAGCCCTCATGGAACTTCCAGTCAAGTTCATCTGGACACACGATGCGTTCCGCGTAGGCGAAGACGGCCCTACTCACGAGCCAGTTGAGCAAGAGGCACAAATCCGCCTTATGGAGAAACTGAAGAACCATTCAGGCAAACCATCTTTGCTTGTTCTCCGTCCTGCTGATGCACAGGAGACAACCGCAGCATGGGTTTTGGCAATGGAGAATACAGCCACTCCAACAGCGCTTATCCTCTCTCGTCAGAACATCAACAACCTCCCTGCCGGCAACGACTATAGCCAAGCAGCAAAGGGTGGCTACATTGTTGCAGGTTCGGACGAAAATCCAGATGTTATCCTCGTTGCAACAGGTTCAGAGGTTTCTACACTCGTTGAGGGTGCAGCCCTCCTCCGTGCCGACGGCAAGAAAGTACGCATCGTGAGCGTTCCTTCCGAAGCCCTCTTCCGTCAGCAGCCAAAGGAATACCAGCAGGCTGTTCTGCCACAGGGCGTTAAGAAGTTCGGTCTCACAGCAGGTCTGCCAGTAAACCTCCTCGGTCTTGTTCCTGAGGCAGAAGGCACTATATGGGGACTTGAGTCATTCGGCTTCTCTGCTCCTTACAAAGTGCTTGACGAGAAACTCGGCTACACCGCACAGAATGTTTACGAGCAGGTGAACAAACTCTTTGCATAATCCTTTAGATAACAAATAGGTGAGATAGGTTTTTATAGACAGGATAGTTTCTATTCCCCCTATAAAAACCTATCTTTTTTATCACATCTATCCCACCTACAAAAACACAACAACAATGGAAATCAAAACAGTAGGAATAGCCAGCGACCACGCCGCATTCCCTCTCAAACAGTTCGTCAAAAAATACCTCGAAGAAAAAGGCATCGCCTATAAAGACTACGGCACATACACCGAGGAGTCTTGCAACTACGCCACCTACGGACACGCCCTCGCAAAAGGCATCGAAGAGGGTGAAGTATATCCTGGCATCGCTATGTGTGGCTCAGGCGAAGGCATCTCAATGACCCTCAACAAGCACCAACAAATCCGTGCCGGTCTTGTGTGGCAACCCGAAATAGCACACCTCATCCGCGAACACAACAATGCCAATGTCATCGTCTTTCCCGGCCGTTTCATCACCGAAGAGACATGCCGCCAATGCCTCGACGAATTCTTCAACACCGAGTTCGCAGGCGGTCGCCATCAGCAACGCATTGAGGACATTCCATGTAAGGACTGAGCGTAAATCACTGAAAAAATATCAATAGGTGCATACATGTATGCACCTATTTTGTTGTCAAAAATTATTGAAGTTAGATAAAAATAAAGTGTCTCAACAGTTAATATTTTACATTTTTTATTAAATCTGCAAGTGTAATGCCATCAGATGAGATTGCTGCTGTTAGGTGAGAGTAAAAGAGTCTTTGAATGATTGGACAGAATGACGCTAATAGTAGAAAATAGATAGCGTAATTAGCAGTCAAAAACATCCAGCAAAGATACACGAATTGTCAGAAATCGCAGAGTTTATGGATAGTTTCGATGAGGACATAGAGGTGCTGTGGGGGCATTACAGGGATGATTCTTTGGGAGAGGAAGTCAAAGTTTCAATCATTGTTACAGGGTTTGACAATGAAGTGGCAGATTGTGAAGATGCCTCAATGGACAATAAGGAGAAAGTTCATGCGAAGAAACTGCGTGACAAGTATTACAGCAATTTGACTACGAAGCCCAATTGGGTGAATACAAGAAATGATACAGACACACCACATTCAGATGAGGGCAGCGGAGAGGATAGGGAAGTGGCAGATACCACTTATGATGACGAAGTGGCAACAAAGCACCCTGTATTGCATCATTTGTTGGATAAACTGACTAAACTTATGGAAGAATAGCAAGCAATGCTTGTTCTGAAATATAGTATTTATTATAAAGAAGTGTTTCCTGTTATGTCATAACGGAAACACTTCTTTTCTGTTTCTAATGGCGACTGCGTACCTCTGAAATGCCCTGCCGTTCACGATTACAATAGTCAGCCGTGACAAATTATA
>JAFLUT010000057.1 GCA_022508665.1 Prevotellaceae bacterium
CCCAACTAAGGGCATCTACATCGTGAACGGCAAGAAAGTGCTGGTAAAGTAATTCTGAGAACGTGAAGCAGAGCCGCCCCACGGCATAGGCACGGCGGCGGCTCTGCAAAACCAAGCAAAACAAAATTTATAAACCTAAAAAAATGGACAACATTATGAAAAAGATATATGAAGCTCCCGAAATGCTTGTCGAGGTAGTATGCGTAGAGTCTCTCTTGGTTGAGAGCCTTCCAGTCATCGGAGGTAGCGGCGCACCAACGATAGGCAACCTTGACGACATCCTCACGAAAGACCGTAAGGACGAGTCTGACCTCTGGTAAACGACGGAGGCATACAATACGGGTGGAGGCATCGGCTGCCTTATGCACATAGCACGGCAACCGCCCTCCACTCTCTCCTAAAAAATCTTTTCAATGTTTTTGAAAAGGTTTAATTAGTAAAAAGTTTATTGATAGTCCCTGCAGCGATGCACGGACTATTTTTTATGTGGTTGCTTATGTGTGGGGGTGGGGCAGGAGAAGCAGGGGATTAACAGGCTTCTTCTCGTCTGCTTTCTGCCGCATTGGCAAGGTTGGCAAACAGTTGTCTGTCGTGCTTTACGTTGTGGAGGGCTTGTCTTGCGGCGTTTTGGTCGCTCTCCTTCTTGCTGTAGCCGTCGCCAATGCCGCACGATATGCCTTCGATGAGGACTTGCGAGCAGAAGATTGGGATATTGCGACGGTTGTCTTCTCGTGACTCTTCTTGAACGAATGTAATGAGGAACTGGTGTTTCTGACACCACTCGATGAGGGAACTCTTGAAGTTGCCTTCGTGCTTTGCCTCTTTGTCGATGTTGATGTAGTGCTTGAACACTACGTCGTTTATGAAACGGTAGCAGTGGTTGTAGCCTCGGTCAAGGTATATGGCGCCGATGAATGCCTCGAAGGCGTTGCCGTTCATGAAACTGTTGTGTCCTGTGGTGACGGCTCCTGTGTGGCGTATGAGTTTGTCAAGCCCGAGGTCGACGGCGAGTTTGTTGAGGGTGCGGCGACACACCAATTTGCTGCGCAGGTTGGTAAGGAAGCCTTCTTGCTTCTTGCCGTAGTTTTGGTAGAGGATGTCGCTTACTATTGCTCCGAGTACGGCATCGCCAAGAAACTCCAGTCTTTCGTTGTTGATGCGTGAATAGACTGCTTGTGTGGCTTTGTCTTTGGGTGCCTTGTTGGCGGTTGTTTGCTGCTCTTTCTTGCGTTTCTCTCGCTCGTAGTAGGCTACTGACTTGTGTATCAGAGCCATTCGATACAGGTCGATGTTGTGGGGATAGAAACCGAGGATTGATTTGAGCAGTAAAAAAGGCTTCTTTTCGAAGATGAAAAGAAGCCTAATTTTATCTAATACATCTGAAATAACCATGCATTACTGGTATTTCTTGAATATCACACTGGCATTGTGTCCGCCGAAACCGAATGTGTTGCTGATGGCTGCACGCACTGTGCGCTGCTGTGCCTTGTTGAATGTGAAATTGAGGTTGTAGTCAATTTCTGGGTCAAGGTCGTCGTCAGCATGGTTGATTGTTGGGGGAACAATGTCGTTCTGCACTGCAAGCACGCTAATCATTGCCTCAACTGCTCCTGCCGCACCGAGGAGGTGGCCAGTCATAGACTTGGTGGAACTGATGTTGAGTTTGTACGCTGCATCGCCAAACACTTCCTTGATGGCTTTTGCCTCAGAGACGTCGCCCACAGGGGTGGATGTGCCATGCACGTTGATGTAGTCAATGTCTTCGGGCTTCATGCCTGCATCTTTCAATGCGCGCTGCATCACGAGCCTTGCGCCAAGCCCCTCGGGGTGAGTGGCTGTGATGTGGTAAGCGTCGGCAGACATGCCAGCACCAACGATTTCTGCGTAGATTTTAGCGCCACGGGCTTTGGCGTGTTCGAGTTCTTCAAGTATCAGAATGCCGGCACCTTCGCCCATGACGAAACCGTCACGGCTGGCGCTGAATGGGCGGCTTGCTTTCTCTGGCTCGTCGTTGCGAGTGGAGAGAGCCTTCATGGCGTTGAAACCGCCTAAGCCCACAGGCCAAATGGCTGCTTCTGCACCTCCTGTCACGATGGCGTTTGCTTTGCCGAGACGGATGAGGTTGAATGCGTCAGCAATGGCATTTGAAGATGAAGCACATGCCGAAGTTGTTGTGTAGTTTGGTCCGCGGAAACCGTACTCGATAGAGATATACCCAGAGGCGATGTCTGCTATCATCTTCGGAATGAAGAATGGATTGAACTTTGGACCGACCAGAGGACCGTTGACAGCGTAGTTACCTGCCTCGTCCTCGAAAGTCTTTATACCACCGATGCCCACACCCAGCACAACTCCGATTTCGTTCTTGTCAACAGTGTCGAGGTTCATTCCCGAGTCTTCAATGGCCATCTTTGTCGCTGCAATGGCATACTGAGTGTAGATGTCCATCTTGCGGCTTTCCTTGCGGTCAATGCCGTAATCTTCGGGATTAAATCCTTTTACCTCGCAAGCGAAGTGGGTCTTGAACTGTGAGGCATCGAAATGAGTAATAGGCCCAGCACCACTCTTACCTGCCTTGAGGTTTTCCCAAGACTCCTCGACTGTGTTGCCGAGTGGCGTAAGAGCGCCCATGCCTGTTACAACAACTCTCTTTAACTCCATAGTTTTTATTTAGCGTTAGCCTCGATGTATGCGATAGCGTCTGCTACAGTAGCGATCTTCTCAGCCTGATCGTCAGGGATATTGATGCCGAAAGCCTTCTCGAACTCCATGATGAGTTCTACAGTGTCGAGAGAGTCAGCACCGAGGTCGTTAGTGAAACTTGCTTCTGGCTTTACTTCTGCCTCATCAACGTTGAGTTTCTCAACGATGATAGATTTTACTCTTGATTCAATTTCAGACATAATCTTTTAATTTTTAGATGTTAATATTTCTTTTATTAGTCCGTATCTTATACGTTTTCCGCCGCAAAGGTAGGAATAATTCTTTGATTGACACAAGAATATTGGCATAAAAAAGCGATTTTATGCACAAATAGCGTATAGGAGTGCATAAAATCGCTTTATAAGACTGTTTTTTATTACTTTATGTTGCAAATTTAGTCGTCACGGTTGGAGCGCTTTCTCTCAAGGTGGTCGAGTATGATTTTGCGTATTCTCATGCTCTTCGGAGTGACCTCAACGTATTCGTCTGCCTTGATATATTCGAGCGCTTCTTCGAGCGAAAGGACAACGGGAGGGATGATGTGTGCCTTCTCGTCTGTTCCGCTGGCGCGCACGTTGGTGAGTTGCTTTGCCTTTGTCACGTTGATGACGAGGTCTATCTCATGCACGTGTTCGCCTACCACCTGCCCTGCATACACCGTGTCTTGTGGGAAGATGAAGAACTTGCCTCTATCCTGCAAATGGTCTATAGCGTATGCGAATGCTGTACCCGACTCCATAGCAATTAGCGAACCATTGGTGCGGCGAGTCAGTTCTCCCTTGAATGGCTGATAATTCTTGAAGCGATGAGCCATGATTGCCTCTCCCTGACTGGCAGTGAGGACGTTGGTACGCAGTCCTATAATGCCTCGCGAAGGAATCTCGAACTCAATGTTCACACGCCCGTCTTGAGCCTCCATGCTGAGCATTTCGCCCTTGCGGCGTGTCACAAGGTCTATCATCTTGCTTGAGAATTCTTCTGGCACATTGATTGTGAGTTCTTCGATAGGTTCGCATTTCACACCATCTATTTCCTTATATATAACTTGCGGCTGCCCCACCTGCAATTCATATCCTTCGCGCCTCATAGTCTCAATAAGCACCGACAGATGCAGCACGCCTCGTCCGCTCACAATCCATTGGTCTGTAGCACCCTCTTTCGTCTCCACCCTCAATGCAAGGTTCTTCTCCAGTTCCTTCGTCAGTCGGTCGCCAATGTGTCGGCTGGTGCAGAACTTGCCTTCTTTGCCGAAGAAAGGAGAATTATTGATGGTGAATAGCATCGACATTGTAGGCTCGTCAATGGAGATTGTTGGCAATGATTCGGGATTTTCAAAGTCGCAGATAGTATCTCCAATTTCAAAGTTCGACAATCCAATCACAGCACATATATCTCCCGAACAAACCTCAGTCGTTGCTCTGTGTCCCATACCCTCAAAGGTATGCAACTCCTTGATTTTTGTCTTCTCCGAACTACCGTTTCTATGTACAATAGTTATATTCTGCCCTGCCTTCAACGTGCCGCGATGCACTCTACCCACAGCGATACGCCCAGTGTATGTAGAGTAATCAAGCGATGTAATAAGCATCTGCGGAGTGCCTTCCAACTGCGTGGGGGCAGGTATCTTGTCAAGAATGACATCAAGAAGATACGTTATGTCATTCGTCGGCGTGTTATAATCAGCACCCATCCATCCGTTCTTTGCCGAACCATAAACCACAGGGAAATCAAGTTGTTCTTCCGTGGCGTTGAGTGAGAACATCAGGTCAAACACCATCTCATACACCTCTTCCGGACGGCAATTTGGCTTATCTACCTTATTCACCACCACCACAGGCTTCAGTCCAATCTCCAATGCTTTCTGAAGCACAAAACGTGTCTGTGGCATAGGCCCCTCAAAAGCATCCACCAGCAACAGACATCCGTCCGCCATATTCAGCACACGCTCCACCTCGCCACCGAAGTCCGAGTGTCCCGGAGTGTCAATGACATTGATTTTCGTACCCTTATAATTTATGGAAACATTCTTCGAAAGAATAGTTATTCCACGCTCACGCTCCAACTCATTGTTATCCAAAATCAAATCGCCCGTCTGCTGATTTTCGCGAAACAGATTTCCCGCCAACAGCATCTTGTCAACCAACGTAGTCTTTCCGTGGTCAACGTGCGCAATGATTGCTATGTTTCTGATGTCTTGCATTATATGTCTGTTAGAAATTGGCTGCAAAGTTAGAGAAAAAAAACGAGACTTTTACACCTGCTTGGTAAAAAAGACATAATATAATATCTTTGCCACACATCATTTTCTATCCCTACTTTTTCTTCTGAGCCATCTTCCTTACCTCGTTAATCTCTTCTATAAGTTGTTCTGATGTAGGCAGATACAACTGATATTCGCTTGCAAGTATGGTCTTGTTCTCTTCGGGCAGGGTCATACGTACCACTGTGTCATTCTTTGCCGTACATAGCAGAATGCCTATGGTTGGGTTCTCATAGGGCAATTTTTCATTGCGGTCATAATAATTTACATACATTTGCAACTGCCCTAAATCCTGATGTGTCAGTTCGCCAGTCTTTAACTCAATGACGATATGGCAACGCAACAAACGATTGTAAAACACAAGGTCGGCAAAAAACTCATTGTCTTCAAGCAAAATCCTCTTTTGTCGGGCAACAAAAGAAAAGCCCTTTCCCATTTCCAATAGAAAGTCAGTAAGATGAGAGATAATGGCAGACTCCAAATCCTTCTCATAGTAACTGCTTTCCCTGTGCAAGCCAAGAAACTCCAACACCATAGGGTCTTTTATAATCTCCGTAGGATTTTCGGGAATCCTCTGTTTTCGGGCAACAGCCAGCACACTCTCCTTGTCATTGCTCAGCAAAAGGCGTTCGTATAGCATCGAATTGATTTGTCGCTCGGTCTCTCTTGCCGTCCATGCGTTATTGACCGACTCCAATTCATAATACTCCCGTTTGTCGGGGTCGTCAATCTGAATGAGCCTCCTGTATTGACTCCAATTCAATTGGGAACGCAGCGTGTTCCCAATTGGATAAGTCTTGTAAAACTGACGACAGAACTTGAGTTGCCTAACCCCAAATCCACTCCCATACTCAGGCTCTAACCTATGGGCAAGATTCTTTATTAAATATGTGCCATAGTCAGCACGCTCTTTTCCTTGCTGTTCCTCCTCAAAGATACGCCTTCCCAAATTCCAGTACATTTGTACTCGGCAGAAATCCACACTACGCACAGCATTGGCACGTGCATCTTCAATGATTTTCCGAACATCGTTGTACAATACATCTGTCATCAGTTTATCTTTTCCCATTTCCTTTTTCATATTTCACCTGCAAAATTAATAAATAAATTTGGATTTATGGTATTTTGAGGTACGTTAGGTGAGGGATTTAGGGATATAGAATGAAGTTGTTGGTATAAGGTGAGAGAATGTGAGTGAGTAACGGTGTGATTATTATGGTGATATAACACGCTGTCTATCGCTCTATTTATATGCCGTTCATCGCTTGACCGATACACCGTTTATCACTTGAGCGATGAACGGTGTATCGGAAACAGGGTAGAAAAGGTGCTGTGACGATATGATGGTATTCATTCATATAGTTACATGATTAAATAATTTCTTGTAAAGATAGTGTTTTCTGATTAAACCACATAAAAAAGCGTACTTTTGTAGCAAATAACCCAAGCATTTTATGTTTTATGCCTTTACATTGGTGTCTCTTTAATGGTATTAACACCATTTATCAACCGCTATATTGCAGAGGATAAGGTGATTACATACAAATTTTCAATGGCATTAACACCAGCCAACATACATGTGCGGTGCTGTGATAGGGTGATTACATACAAATTTTCAATGGCATTAACACCCCAACAACCACCATGTCAACGCCGTGCGAGGTGATTACATACAAATTTTCAATGGCATTAACACCTTGACAACCGATTACAAGACATCTATTGAGGTGATTACATACAAATTTTCAATGGCATTAACACCATTATGTATGAAATCTACTGATTATAATAGTGTTATATACACATTATATTATTAAATTTGTATGTATTCTCGCTTCACAGTCCCACCGACAACAAACTTTTCAGCCGTTGACACTTGTGGCAACTCCACGAGCACTTCCCCATTCACCACGGGTGTCTTTTTTCAGTTGCGCTAAACCTAAATATTTGATATTGTAAGATGCGTTTAAGTCCCTGTTGTGCTTTGTCCCACACTTAGGACAAGTCCACTTTCTTACTTTTAGATTTTTTACATCTTTATTGATATAACCACAATTTGAGCATGTTTGGCTTGATGCCTCAAAACGCCCAATCTTCAAGAAATTCTTTCCGTTCCATTCACATTTATACTCAAGTTGGCGAGTAAACTCAGACCAACTTGCGGATGCTATATGCTTGGCAAGTTTATGATTTGTGAGCATTCCTTTCACATTCAGGTCTTCCACAATGATGGTTTGGTTTTCACGCACCAATACGGAAGATAACTGATGAAGAAAGTTTGCCCTTTTGTTGCTTATCTTTTCATGCTGTTTGGCAACCGCTTTTCTTGCCTTTTCTCTGCGATTGCTTCCCGTTTGTTTTCTTGACAGTCGCTTTTGCAATACAACCAAGCGTTTTTCAGCCCTTTCAAAATACTTTGGATTATCACACACTTGACCGTCTGACATGACAGCGAAACTTTTTATACCAACATCTATGCCAAGAGTTGTTTCCTCCTTTACGGGTATTTTTGCAGGAAGTTCCAAACTGTCATCCACAAGCACAGACACAAAGTATGTTCCAGCAGGAGTTTTACTGACAGTTACAGTTTTTACAATCCCATTAAATGTGCGATTTTTGAAGAACTTAACATTACCTATTTTAGGAAGATAAATCCTATGGGTATTAAAATCAATCGTTACATTTTGTGGAAATTTTAGCGACTGTTTGCTAAACTTTTTTGATTTAAACTTTGGATAACCTTTTTTCTCCCTAAAAAATCTTTTATAAGCAGCCTCCATATTCAATATGGATTGCTGCAAAGACTGAGTCAAAACCTCTTTCAACCACTCTTTATCCTCTTCTTTCTTAAGTAAGGTCAGTTCCTTGCATAGGTCATAAGCACTTAAACTCGTCTTGTCCTTTTCGTATGCTTCCTTCTTTTGCCCAAAGCCCAATTATAAACATACCGAGTACAGCCAAAGGACTTCTCAAGAAATTCTTTTTGTTGTTTGTTTGGTTTCAGCCTGTACTTGTATGCTTTCTTCATTTACTTATTTACAACTTATTAGACATTTTTAGATAAGGATTCCAAAACATTACAAAGGTATAAAAAACATAGGAAAAAGCCAACGTCGTTTGAAAAATTATTATGAAATAGGAGTAAAAAAAACTTTACAGGAAACAGTTTTTTTTCTTTGCCATAATGGTATATATGGTGTTTAGTTGTCGGCTTCTTTTGGTTTTTCTGGCAACAAATAATCACTTGCCTTTGATTGTGATATAATGCTCCGTCCCAGTTGGTTTTCGAGTTGGTTGCGGGCGGCTTTTGCTACACTTCCACCGTCCTTTGCTACCTCTGTTTGTTGTTTGTAACCGTGGGGATTGCGTTGTTTGGATAGTTCGGTGGCAGAGGCTTCTGCTAAGATGTTGAGGGCTATTTCGAGGTTGGTCATGTTGTCACGCAGGTTTTCCTTTTTCAAGCCTTTGTGTTGTTTGTATTGCTTGGTTGTGAAACCGCTCCATTCGCGAGTGATGATGTCGGTAAGGGAGGCGTATTCTATGCCTTCGTGTACCCCTGTGCGTTGCCATTCGTCGGTCAGTTCTTTTCTTACCTCAATGCTTTTGATACGCTGGTTTATCCACGCATCGCTGTAGCCTAAACGCTTGTAGTCGATGATGGCTTGGTCGATGCTCAATTCGGGGTCTTGCATTTGGTCGATGCGTTGGCTGGCAACATGAGCCATCCATTGCTTGAATGGTTCGGCTTTGGGAGAAGGGACAGACTGTATGATGCGGAAAAGTTGCTCAGTATCAGCCACATCGGTCATTCGCATTTTGCCGTCGGCGGCTTTGAGTTTCAACTGGTAACAATTTGTTACCGTTTCATTTCCTTCCTTTTCCAATCTGCCTTTCAGTACCTTCCAGTATTTTCGTGCTGCCTGATAGTCGCTATCCATTAGCACTGATACCACATCCACTATAGAAAAATACCATTTCTCTGCTTCATCGTCCCACATGGTGCGGATTTTGCGTTGTTCAAATAATTTTAGTGCTGGTTGTTTAGTCATATTTCTTTAGGTTTTTATTTCAAATGATAGTGTTATGAGATATTTTTGTTTTAGTTACAAAGATACACATTTTTCTATAATATAGTATATTTCTGAAGCATTATTTTCCTTTTTTTTCTGATTGGAAAAAGCGTTGTAAAAACTTACATACAAAAAGGCAAAAAGACGGTAAAGAGGGGAAAAATTCTGTTGGTTATGAAAAAATTATCCTTTAGGTTCATCGTTTACATCATATTTTTCGTACCTTTGCAACCGATTTCCAGCGAGTGGGCAATTCGGCTGAAAGGATACCTGCTTGGTGGATAACGCATTATTAACAATTTAATACAGTTTTTATTATGTATCTTGATTCAGCAAAGAAGGCAGAGATTTTCGCACAGTATGGTGCTTCTGCCACTGACACTGGTTCTTGCGAGAGCCAGATTGCACTCCTCACTTACCGCATCAAGCACCTCACAGAGCATGTGAAGGCTAATCACAAGGATTATGCCACTAACCGCTCACTCGTGAAGTTGGTTGGTCAGCGCCGTCGTTTCCTTGCTTATCTTAAGAAGAAGGACATCGAGCGTTATCGTGCTATCATTAAGGCACTTGGTCTCCGCAAGTAATTGTTGGATATGCAATAACAATAAATGCCGTCTGAAAAAGACGGCATTTATTGTTTATAGGATGTATGAGTTTCTGTTGTAGAGAAGAACGGCAAAATCTAGTTTAATGGTCAAAATATTTTATGCCGTTCTTCTCTGAAAGGCATTGGTATTATTCTTCCACACTGGCATTTACAGTACCACCATTGTTGGTATATCTTCCGCCCACTTTGATGCCCTTTGTTTTTTCGCCAGTTTGGATGACAGAGATTGTTCCTGCATTTACGGTCATATCGCCGTCAATCTTTATGCCCATGCACTTGTGAGGGTCACTTTTATCATCTATAAGGGTGCATTTACCGCCTGCGGCATTGATAGTGATATTGGTTGTGTTATCATCTTCGTTTATGACCATATCGCCGTCCGCCTGCATTCCACGTGAGCCGTTGCTGTTGGCGTTGATATTGAACGTACCGCCACTGATGATGATGTCGCCCTCGGTCTTTATGCCCTTAGAGTCTTCGTTAGCGTCTATCGTGATGTTGAGCGTGCCTCCCTTTATCAGCACTTCTCCCGTATTGTCTTCATCTTCAATGATTTTGCCAAAGTCATCGGTCTTGTAATCCACCTGTATGCCGTCGTTTGCCGTCGTCTTGGTGATGTTCAGTTCTCCTCCGTTCATTTGGAAATACTGCCCAACGTGGATTGCATCGTTGGCTGCTTTCTCTATGTTGATTGCCTTGACAGACTTCTTCACTTGGAAATACTCTTTGGTTGCTATTGCATGGTTGGCATTGCCTGTCACATTGAGAGTTCCTGCACCTGACAATTCGATGTGGCCCTTGGAATAGAGGCATGCCTTTTGACTGCCGTTGGCAGCATCGACAAGCGTATTTGTAGAGCCTTCAGCCATGACAATGGCGATGCGTTTTCCGCATTTAATGTCTATGGCTCCACCCTTCTGCGAAGTGAGTGAAACGCCGTTCAACTCTACTGTCATCTTGTATTCGCCATTGATGACGAGCGAGCCGTTTGTGCTTGTTCCGCTGACCTTATATGTTATCTCGTCTTTAGTATTGGTGCTTGTCAACACCACGTCTGCACTTGTTCCGCTTGAGCATGTCACGCCGCTGATAAAGGACGGGATTGTAACTGTGGCAGAAGTGCCGTTATACGCTATTGTAACGACTTTCTCAAACTGTGGCTCATAGAATGTGATTGAGTCAATGCCTTCCGTGAGTTTGATTTCCAATCCCTCGGTGATGTCTGCCTTTGTGTAGTCGCCACCCTTGCAGATGTACACACTCTGTGCGAACATGGCAGCAGAGGCGAGAGTGAAGATTGTAGATAAAAGTATCTTTTTCATATCGTTATCTTATTTTACAAGTACTTTTTGTCCGTCAATGATATAGATGCCCTTTGGCAGTTTCTCGCTGTTGAGGTCGATGTTCAACTTGCGTCCTGTGAGGTCATAAACTTCCCCTTTCTTGTCGGCAGTTGTCTCCTCCACATCCTTGATGCCTACAGCCGTCTCGGTGTTGAAAAACAAACGTGTGATGCCAGCCGTTGGCAGCGATTTGGATGTGCCGTCTTTGAGTGTTATTACCAGTTTCCCCTCCTCAAAAGTGAGTTTCTGCAGATTGGAAACAGACTCTATTTTGTTGCCTTGGCCCTCCGTAGAGTCATAGTAGAGGTTGAAGTCATCAGCGAATGCTGAAAGCCCTAACATGAGGACTGTTGCCAATGTAAATAATTTCTTCATAGTGTTTTATTATTGTATAATGTTTATTTCTTTCCTGTGAAAGAGTATGTATTGCTTACGCTGCTTACCGACGGACTAATGATAAAACCGTTTGTCTCTTCTCCGCTAACGCTTGTAGCAGTGCCTAATGAATAACTTGTTCCGCTTGCCATTGTAGGTTCGCTGCACAGTACTGTTCCACTGCAATTATTCTTGGGTAGTTTAACAGCAAAAAGCCTTTCATTGCCATTTGACAGCACGGCATATCCCGATGAGAAACTGCTGCTTACACTACCGTATGCCTGTGAAGATGCCGACACGTTGCAATCTATGCGTCCACCTATACCGAAGATATAGCCTCCTGTGAGGTAGAGGCGGCAACTCTCCTCTGTGTCTATGCCAGACTCTGCTCCGCCCGCTCCGAAACCAATAGCCACCCCGCCTTTCATATAGATATTGCCGTTGCTGTCTATGCCGTCGTTACCGGTGGAGTAGGCATAAACCACACCTCCCGATATGGTCATGTCTTTTGCGCTGTTTAGGGCGTCATCGCTCGCCTCAGCATAGAGTGTGCCGCCAGTCATCGTAAAGGTCGATTTCGACTCCATGCCTTCGTGGCTTGCAGATGTCGCTTTGATGTCGCCGCCAGTGATGACAATTGCTCCTTCCGCCTTCACGCCCTTCGCACTCTTGCTGCCATTCTGCGTCTGACTACCGTTCCCGTTGTTGCCGGGTCCGCTCGGGCGATTGCCGCCGGGACCACCGCCTCCAAACATTCCTCCACCGCCCATGTCATTGCTCTGTGTGCCATAGTTAGCCCCCTTTGCAGATGCATTTACAGAACCTCCGTTGATAGTCAGCATACCGTCGCAAGTCAACGCTCTGCCGCCTTGACCTGTGCTTGTCAGTGTCAGCGATCCGCCGTCAACCGTAATGTTGCCGTCGCTTTTCATAGCGACACACCCCTTTATGTCGTTACTGTCGGATGTATCCACACCTCCTGTGGTGGTCACATTCACAATTGGCGCAGAATGGCTCTCGTCAAAGGTGATATTGCCCTCAGCCTTTATGCCCTTGGCGGCAGTTGCCGTCACGGCAATGCTCAGATTTCCACCGCTTATTGTCACTGCGCCCGTGTTCTCCTCGTCTGCAACGGCATTGCCATTGTCGTCAGTTTTATATTCTACCTGAATGCCGTCGCCTCCTATGCCGTTCATCGTGATCTCCCCTCCGTTCATCTGGAAATACTGCCCCACGTGTATGCCGTCATTTGCTGCTTTCTGCACATTGATAGCCTTAACCGACTTTTTCACTTGCAGATACTCTTTGGATGCTATTGCGTGATTGGCATTGCCCGTCACGTTCAGTGTTCCTGCGCCCGACAGTTCAAGATGCCCTTTTGTGTATATGCACGCCTTTTGGCTTCCATTGGCGGCATCGGCAAGACTGTTTGCTGACCCGTCAGCCATAACGAGCGCAATACGCTTGCCGCATTTAATGTTTATGGCAGCCCCTGTCAACGAGGTGAGAGTCACGCCATTGAGCAACACGGTCATTTTGTACTCTCCGTTGATAGTGAGCGACCCATTGCTGCTTGCGCCACTAATCTTGTAAGTTATTTCTCCTGTTGTGTTTGTGCTTGTCAGCACCACATCGCTGCTTGTGCCACTGGAACAAGTCACTCCTTCTACCGATTGCGGTATTACGACTGCTGCCTCCGTGCCGCTATAAGTTATCTCAACAGCATCATCATAATTCTTTGGCTCAGACGTTTTTGGCTCATAGAACGTGACGGAATCCACATTCTCCGAAAGAGGTATTTCTAATCCATCAGAGACGTTTGCCGTTGTATAGTTCGTGCCTTTATATATATAAATGTTCTGCGCAGAAATGGTCGGGGCAAAAAGGGATACAGCAATAAATAGAAGTTTTTTCATTCAGTTAAAGTTTATACGTTAAAGTTTGTACTATGATTAGACCATTCGTTGCGGTTAAAGTTTAATGCTATATCCGATGCCGACCAGATGTCCGTTAGGTTCGTCGTCGTCATTCTCAGTCAGGTAGCGGTAGAAGAGGCTTACCTTGTTTTTCTTGTTCAGTTTATAGTCGGCTCCTGCTTCAAATTTCCATTTGTTAGCGGAATAGTTCAGACCGCAACCATATTCTCCTGATACGTATGGGTCTATGGGGCAATGCTTTGTGTCGTACTGTACAGTGACTTTCGACCTTAAAACAGTGCGGTCTTTTGCCTTCACGGTTTTGAGTTCTTTATCGCTCAAATACAGCGAATTAATGTCGTTCTTGTCCTTAAGCCTCCATTTTTCGGTTGTTTTTGAGGCCTCGCAGAAGTGGTTGTATTGGAATGTCTCTTTCCACGAAATCTCCCAACGTTTGCTTGGTGAGTATGCTGCTGAAAGCGAGGCGCTTGTCCTGTGGCGATTGCGCCAGAAGTGGTTGGTGTGGTTATAACCATTGCGCTTCTCTGCTGTCTCTGCAAGGTTTTTAATCCACATGTATTCCCACTTTGCAGTCGCTTTCACGCTGAACTTCTTCGTGTTGTACAACTTCACTCCGAGCGATGCGCCAGCCCCCCAACGCTCCATCTGCTGCGTGTTGTCTTGGGTGCGTGCGTTACCCTCGATAGAGAAATCCACGCCCTTGCATATCTTCTTTTCCGCTTCAAGGCTGAAATCCAAACCGAAGTCGTCGGTTTGCGCAGAAGCATTGGGCATGAATATCAGCGAGTTAATGCCAATAATAGCGAGAAGTGCCTTTATTTTGTGGCTATTCATATTCCTTTACCATTTTGCTAATCGCCTCGTCTTCGCCGTCGCTGTTATAGTATATCTTGACGAGTGCCATATCTTTGAGGAAGTCGATAGAGCCTACTGACACATGTGTTATGTCCAGCCCTGTACGCTCCTTCAAGTCAGCAATCAGTTCTTCGCGGCGGTCGGGCTTGATGAGGTCTATCTTGTCGTATTTCACATACTTAGACGAAAGGCTCTTCACCAAGTTGTTTGCCTCTGCAATCCATACGCCAAGCACAA
This sequence comes from Prevotellaceae bacterium, assembly GCA_022508665.1. Classification (GTDB taxonomy): domain Bacteria; phylum Bacteroidota; class Bacteroidia; order Bacteroidales; family Bacteroidaceae; genus Minthosoma. Next base: position 14,391 of record JAFLUT010000057.1, read on the forward strand.
ACACGAGGTCGGTCAGTATGAGTTCGCCGATGCTGGTCATGAGAGGTCCAGCAAATTCAGGGTGCTTAGGACTGATGTCTGCCGCCCATGCCAAACCGTTGATTGCCGCCAAGGATATGATGAGGAACAGATAAGTCATCTCACGAATTGGCACAGACTCAGTGCGATAACGCATGATGCAGAAGATGGCGAACAGACCCATAGCGATGCCTGTCTTTATCTTGGCGTCACCCATCAGGTGGATGAGCATGAAGATGCAGAAGCCTACTAATATGTATGTGAAGAAAAAGTCCTTCCTGCGTGCCTTGGGAAAATAGAAAGCACGAGCAATGAGGATTGTGAAGAAAGTGTTTACTACGAGGCGAAGCAAAAGGTCGAGTATTCGACATGTGTCGCTCGAAAGCACAGCGAGAAAATCGTTGATAGCGTCCATTCTTTTATTTTTATGTTTTTTAAGAGTTTATAATTCGTGGTCTATAAATTTCCGCCCGTTTATCTTCTCCAGTTTGCGGAGTTTGGGCTTAAAGTTGTTCTGTTTCAGCGACGGGTCGGTCAATGCCATGCCGATGCAGCATTTAGAGAATCCAGTGGGATGCACGTGTATGTTTCTCAGCAAATTACATACGGGCGAGAACACATTGCCGTCGCGCTTCAACTCGATGATGACCAACTGGTCCGTGCCGTGGTCGTTGTCAGTCTCGAAATTGTGGAAAGCGATGTTGAAGTCTATTGTCAGCCGCTCCGTCTTTCCCTTGTTCACCAATGTCACACGGTCGAATTTGTTCCTCACCACAGCGTTCAGTCGCTCGAGGCTCAGCCCCGTCTTTTTCTGCACCAGTTCCTTTGCCCCATCCGTGTTTCGGAAATCATCTTGCGACGGCACCTCAATACGCTTCTTCTTTGTGCGAGCGTGGTTATTCTTGTTCTTAACCTCCAAAAACGTCAGTTCGCTCGCTACGTATGTCCTCACCCTCACCTTCATGCGTTTTGCCCTTCCATTGTGGTGCATAGTGTACATCAGGTGGTCATTCGTGTCATAATACGTTGTCAGATATGGTATTATGCGCTTCCCCAAAGTCTCCTGCACATAGTACTTGTCCTGCACCAATTCCAATAACTGCACCAACTGCTCCTTCGATGCCACATATTTGGTATCGAGACGGTTCATCAAGCGGATGCCAGACATCTGCTCGAGCGTTATTGGGGTCATAGAACTAAGCAGCCCCTCTATTTCACGGTCTATGTCGTGCATGGAGGTTTTGGTTTTTTGTAAAAAATGTTCTTTATTTATATAGATTTTATGCAAAGGTAGTATTTTTTTATACAAAAGACAAATTTCAACATAAAATACACTTTTTTTAACAAAAAAACCGATTTATGTGTATATTTTATCGTCATGGCTAAGGGAAATATGCAATAACGGCGCACCCTTTCGGCAGACAACCGTTTGTCGGACTAGTTGACAACCGCCGGCATAGATAATCTGCATTGGCTGACGATTATAATTTG
>JAFLUT010000058.1 GCA_022508665.1 Prevotellaceae bacterium
TAGTCAGCCGTGACAAATTATAATAGTCGGCGAATGCAGATTATCTATGCCGGCGATTGCCTACTAGTTCGTTCAGCCGTTGCCTACTTTTGTGGTCAGCCGCTGTCAACTTTTTAGAATAGCCGTTGTCCACTTTTCGGGGCAACGGCTATCTATTTTTGGGGGTTGCTATTGTATGCCAACAGGTCGCTTTATTTCAGTCCTGCTTTCAGCGAGCGGATGACAGCAGAATTGAAGCCTGCGTGATCAAGTTCGTTGAGTCCCTTGATAGTTACTCCGCCGGGTGTAGTCACCTTGTCTATCGCCTCTTCGGGATGCCACCCAGTGGCTTTGAGAAGCGAGACAGCACCCTGCATGGTTTGGAGGGCTATCTGCTTTGCCTGCTGAGGATAGAAGCCCATTTCGCAACCGCCTTCCATTTGGGCGCGGATGTATCGCATGACGTAAGCAATGCCACAGGATGCCATCATCATGCCGGGACCTACAAGGTTTTCGGTCACTACCAATGTATCTCCGTCAATGGAATAGAGGTCATCGACTGCTTTGAGGCTTTCGTCGGTAGCACCTGCACCTTTGGCTATGAAACTCATGCTTGCTCCGAACTCTGCGGCGATATTGGGGATGACGTAGAAGAACTGACCGTTCCGCCCCAGTTCCTCTGCTATCATGGCAGTAGTGAAGTTGGCGGCATCGGAAACGATGATTTGCTTTTCGAGGTCGAGAGCGTGCTTGACTTCGGCAAGCACCAATTTCATCAGCCATGGCTTTACGACCAAGACGATGATGTCGGCATCTTTGACAGCCTCTACATTGTCCATTGTAGTGTTCAGCGCAGGATATTCCTGCTTAAATTCAGCCAGCAAAGCCTCGTTTTTGTCTGCGATGGTGATGTGTTCCACCTTTCCGCTTTTCGCCCACCCTTTGATGAGTGCGCCGCCCATGTTGCCTGCTCCTATTACAGTAAGTTTCATATTATTATGTGTTCTTTTGGTTTATTTTTAGTAACTTTGCACAAAGTTAAGGCAAACTGCGTTCATAGCAAAATAAAAGACCGTTTTTCTCGTTATTAGAAAAGATGAAAGCGACACACCATTATATTATTTTGTACATTGTAGCACTGTTCTCGTTCCTCGGGGCTGCTCCTGCTGTTCAGGCACAGACGAGGAAGGTGATGAACCGTCCGTACATAGACCAGCGCCGCTTTCACTATGGCTTTCTTGCAGGTATGCAGTTGCAGGACATCGAGTTGCAGCAGAATGGATATACTGACGACAATGGCAACCAATGGTGGGCGGAGACGCCAAACTATGAACCGGGATTTTCGGTGGGAATACTCGGTGAGTTCTACCTTACTAAGCATCTTGCTCTGCGTGTCATTCCCAGCATGCACTTCGGCACAAAGAACGTAACTTTCCGAAACGAATTGGACGGAGAACGGCAACACCAGACTATCAAATCAACATATATCTCTGTACCAATCAATGTGAAGTTTGCTGCCGAAAGGTTCAACAACTACCGACCATATATCGTGGCAGGTGTAGATCCGATGCTTGACCTTACGGTAAAGAAACAGAAGCAATACCTGCTCAGAAATACTGACTGCTATTTGGAAGTGGGAATGGGATGCGACTTCTATCTGCCATTCTTCAAGTTTATCCCCGAGATAAAGTTTCTTTACGGACTGACGAATATCATCAACAAAGACCGCTCTGACATTATTGACGAGACGCAAATGATATTTACGCAGTCGGTGAATAAAGCGAAGAGCAAGATGATTGTCTTGACACTCTATTTCGAATAGCCAAAACTTTTGCCCGATGAAGTATTCCATTGTTATTCCAGTATATAATCGCCCTGACGAGGTTGACGAACTGCTTGCCAGTATTGCTACGCAGACAGTGAAGGATTTTGAGGTAATAGTTGTGGAAGACGGCTCAACCGTGCCGTGCAAGGACGTGGTGGAGAAGTATAACGGTTTCAGCGTAAGATATTTTAAGAAGAAGAATGGAGGGCCGGGAATGGCACGCAATTATGGCGTGGAGCATTCGCAGGGCGAGTATGTCATCATTCTCGACAGCGATTGCGTGTTGCCCGAAGGCTATCTTGCGGCAGTAGACAGAGAGTTGGCATCCAATCCATGCGATGCTTTCGGAGGGCCTGATGCGGCGCATGAGTCGTTTACCAATGTGCAGAAAGCCATATCTTACAGCATGACATCGTTCTTTACCACCGGCGGCATACGTGGAGGCAAGAGAAAGGGAGCAATGGACAAGTTCTATCCTCGTTCTTTCAATATGGGCATACGTCGTGATGTTTACCACAAATTGCACGGTTTCAGCAAGATGCGTTTTGGTGAAGACATTGATTTCAGTTATCGCATTGTGGAGGCAGGATATACCTCACGTCTTTTTCCAGAGGCATGGGTATGGCACAAGCGACGCACGGACATGGATAAGTTTTTCAAACAAGTGTTCAATTCTGGCATTGCCCGAATAAACTTGACGAAGCGACATCCCGGCACTCTGAAACTGGTGCATCTGTTGCCTATGGTGTTCACGGTTGGGGTGCTGCTGCTCATCATTGCTGCCGTTTATTTCCGCATGACGGACTATTATAATGCTACTGCCACAGGACTATTCCTGTCTAATGGCGGTTTTCTTCCTGCGTATGCGCTTTGCCTCATGCCTATTGCACTGTATATGTTGCTCGTTTTCATTGATTCCAGCATTCGCAATCGCAATGCGGTCATAGGTTTTCTTAGTGTAGAAGCAGCATTCGTGCAGTTGATAGGATATGGTTTGGGTTTTATAAAGGCATGGTGGCTGCGTTGTGTGCGTGGCAGGGACGAATTTACCGCTTTTGAAAAGAATTTCTATGATTAGCAAGGGCTTCCGACCATTTAACGATACGCCCAAAGTGGCTGAGCCTGAGCAGAGTATCGCAGATTTTAGCGCATCAGGTCTACCTACGTCTGCCTACGTGTCTATCAAGAACTGGGCGGAGGAAGACCGACCACGTGAAAAACTTATGGCAAAGGGGGTGGATGCGCTGACCAATGCCGAGCTTTTTGCCATACTCATAGGCAACGGCACAGCCAAAAAGTCTGCCGTGGAACTGATGCAAGAAGTTCTACGGCACTGCGACGGCAAACTCCGCAACCTCAACCACATGCAACTGCAAGACCTAATGCAGTTCAACGGCATAGGCGAGGCTAAGGCTCTGACAATCATTGCCGCAGCAGAGATAGGCAAGAGGCGAATGAAGGAGGACAGCAACGACATTACGCAGTTTCGCTCGGGCGATGATGTGCTGCGATATATGTCGCCTATCATACAAGACCTGTCGCATGAAGAAAGTTGGGTTATATTGCTCAACAACTATTCGCGACTGCTTCACTTGGCTCACCTCAGCTCGGGCGGACTGTCAGAGACTACTGTAGATGTGAGAATGCTGCTGAAACAGGCATTGCTGCATGATGCCACATGCTTCATCCTCGTACACAACCACCCAAGCGGAAATCTAAAACCAAGCCGAAACGATGAGGAACTGACCGAAAGAGTGAAGAAGGCAAGCCAAACACTTAACATAAGGATGATAGACCATGTGATAGTGACCGAAGGAGGATATTACAGTTTCTCGGAGAACGGAAGGCTATGAGGATAGAGTTCTACAGAGAATATACATTATATAATATATAGGATATGACTAAATACGAAGTAGAAGAAAAGACTGTTGAATACCTGAAAACTGTGTTTGACCCCGAAATACCTGTCAATGTATGGGATTTGGGCATGATATACAAGATTGATGTGAAAGAAACTGCCGAACCTATAGACGGAAAGGACTTTGACATTGACATCGACATGACTTTCACTGCCCCTAACTGCCCTGCGGCAGATTTCATTCTCGAAGATATACAGCAGAAATTGGAGGGTATCAGCGCTGTCAAGACTGTCAACGTGAACGTTGTCTTTGAACCCGAATGGACTAAGGACATGATGAGCGAGGAAGCCAAACTCGACTTAGGATTTATGTAATATGAAAAGCATCTATTTCATCAGCGATGCGCACCTCGGCAGTCGTGCAATAGAGCATCGCCGCACTCAAGAACGCCGCCTCGTAAACTTTCTCGACAAGATAAAGCACAAGGCAGAGGCTATCTATATGCTGGGCGACATGTTCGACTTTTGGTTTGAGTATCAAGAGGTCGTGCCGAAAGGTTTCACCCGTTTCTTGGGTAAACTGAGCGAACTGACCGACATGGGGGTTGAAGTGCATTACTTCACAGGCAACCATGACCAATGGATGGACGACTACCTCGAAAAAGAGTGCGGAGTAATACTCCACCACAAGCCATGCACCCTTGAGATTGGCGACAAACTTTTCTTTCTTGCTCATGGCGACGGACTTGACTACCGTGACAAAGAGTGGAAGACACGTTTCATGTTTTGGTGTTTCCGCAACAAAACATTGCGTCGCATAGCCAAATGGATTCATCCTCACTGGTTCATGAATTTCGGGCTGAACTGGGCAAAGCATTCACGCATTAAAAGAAATCGTCCTGCCATGCAGACACTGCCCGATGGTCGTGTCGTCACCAAGGACGGTTTTACCAACGTCACTAACCTCGTTGGCTACGAAAGCGCACCTGACAACGGCGAAGAACCTTACCAAGGCGAAGACAAGGAAGGTCTTGTCCTCTTCGCCAAAGACTATCTCAAGACACACCCCGATGTCAATTTCTTCATTTTCGGACATCGGCATATAGAACTCGACCTGCTCCTCAGCCGCACTACACGCCTCATCATCCTTGGCGAATGGATGACACTTTTCACATACGCTGTGTGGGACGGCGAACACATGTTTGTGGAAAATTTTGTGGAGGGCGAAACAGAATTGTAACGCATTCTTTTTATAAAGCATCCACATCGTCTGTTATACAAAATGGTGTTTTCTTTGTCAATAAGAGAACATCATTTTGTCATTTCGGCAAAAAGTTGTTCCTTTGCAACTGAAAACTGAAGAAAGGTCGGTTTCGGCAAGAGAATGAATGAGATAAGCCCAATACTTACCATTACGGGAAGCGACTCCACAAGTGGGTCGGGAGTGCAGGCGGACATAAAGACAATATCTGCTTTGGGGGGCTATGCCGTTACGGCAATCACATCTATCACGGTGCAGACAACACTGGGTATTCAAGAGTTTCACGACCTCCCTGCAAGCATTGTAGCAGGGCAGATAGAGGCTGTGATGAATGACGTGCAACCGCAGGTGGTGAAGATTGGGATGATTAGAACGCATGAAACGCTCAACGTCGTAGTTGAAGCATTGAGAAAATACCGTCCGAAACACATCGTGTATGACTCGGTGATATTATCAAGCATGGGCGATGCGTTGGCATCTGACGAACTTGTACAAGAGATAAGGGAAAGACTGTTGCCATTGTGTAGCCTTGTCATACGGCTGGACGAAAAACAAATGCACGGCTTGGCAAACCGATACGCCAGTGCGGTGGCTGTATATCTGAGCAAAGGTGAAACGCCAGACAAGGCACAGCAAATGGCTAAGGCATATATTAACACACAAATTGTAAGGACGAGTGAACTGCACGGACGAAGCAACGAGTTGTACAACGAATTTCTCGATGCCATTGCTACACATCACCGCACCAACAGCGATGTGCATTTCTATGCCGACCTTCTGAACGTAAGCGGACGATACCTTGCGCAGGTGACGCGCCGCATTAGCGGACAATCGCCCAAAGCAATCATAGACGAATACCTCATACACGAGATTGAACGCCAGTTGCTTACGACCGAACAGACTGTGCAGGAGATAGCCTATAATTTCGGCTTTTCATCGCAGGCACACTTCACAAAGTATTTCAAGAAACTGAAAGGTGTCAGCCCTACGCAGTTTAGAAAGGCGTAACAGGTGAGAGGTTAGGGGTGAAAGGTTGCTAAGTTACCTATCATCTATCACCTCTTATCGAAATAAATCGCAAATAAAGAAATCACAAAATAAATCGTAATTCGTCAAACCGTAAATCAAGAAGATGACACAAGACAGACAAACCCTAAACCGCAACTTGGCGCAAATGCTGAAAGGCGGAGTGATAATGGACGTAACAACTCCCGAACAGGCACGCATTGCCGAAGCAGCAGGAGCATGTGCCGTAATGGCACTGGAACGCATACCAGCCGACATCCGTGCCGCAGGCGGTGTGAGCCGCATGAGCGACCCGAAGATGATAAAGGGCATACAAGAGGCAGTGACTATCCCCGTCATGGCGAAATGCCGTATTGGTCATATTGCAGAGGCTCAGATACTTCAAGCAATAGAGATTGACTACATAGATGAAAGCGAGGTGCTTAGCCCTGCCGACAATATCTACCATATCGACAAAACAAAGTTTGACGTGCCTTTCGTGTGCGGAGCAAAAAACCTTGGCGAGGCGCTTCGCCGCATAGCCGAGGGAGCGACAATGATACGCACCAAGGGCGAACCGGGAACGGGCGATGTTGTGCAGGCAGTTAGCCACATGAGACTGATGCAGAGCGAGATACGCCGTCTCGTGTCGATGAGCGAAGACGAACTGTTTGAGGCAGCAAAGCAACTGCAAGCCCCATACGAACTTGTCCGTCTCGTGCATGATAACGGTAAACTGCCCGTGGTAAACTTCGCCGCAGGAGGAGTAGCAACCCCTGCCGACGCAGCACTGATGATGCAACTCGGAGCAGAAGGCGTGTTCGTAGGCAGCGGCATTTTCAAGAGCGGCGACCCTGCTAAGCGTGCGGCTGCCATAGTGAAGGCCGTAACCAACTACAACGACCCCAAAGTTTTGGCTGAACTGTCAGAAGACCTCGGCGAGGCAATGGTCGGAATCAACGAGCAGGAAATAGAATTGCTCATGGCTGAACGCGGCAAGTAAAGTGCGTCTGCCCCAATAAATAGACATTATAGATTTTATAGAGGATATATATTCCTATACTCTCTATAAAATCTATTCTCTCTATCCCCTAAAAAACACATTTCATGGCAAAAATAGCGATATTAGCGCTGCAAGGAGCATTTGCCGAACACGAGCAGATGCTCCGTAGTTTGGGCGCAGAAACATTCCAAGTGCGTCAATTGAGCGATTGGAACCAACCCAAAGACGGTCTTATAATCCCCGGCGGAGAATCAACCACTCAATCCAAACTCCTCCACGACCTCGGTCTGTTCGAACCTATCCGACAAGCCATCACCGGCGGTCTTCCTGTCTTCGGCACATGCGCAGGACTAATCCTCCTCTCACCTATGCACCTCTGCACAATGGACATAGACGTACGCCGCAATGCCTACGGTCGCCAACTCGGCAGTTTCTTTACCACGCAACCCATGGAAGAAGTAGGCACAGACATCCCAATGACTTTCATACGCGCCCCATATATAAATAAGGTGTCAGGCACATGCAAAGTGCTTGCCGAAGTAGACGGCCACATCGTCGCGGCTCGTCAAGGCAAGCAGTTAGTCACAGCATTTCATCCCGAACTCAACGATGACACAAGGGTGCATCAGCATTTCCTTTCAATGGTGTTTGACACCTGTATTAAAAACGTGAGTTCGGTATAAGCACAGTGTCTTAAAAGTTGTAGGAGTGGAATGATTTTAGTAACTTTAACGTGGGTTCGGTAAAGAACTCACGTTTCTATGTATTGTTGCTTCATTTGCACTGCTTCAGTTCCTCTTTCAACTGCCCTCGTGGGATGCCAAGTTCTATGGCTCGCTCGAAATCCTTTTTGGCAAGGTATTTATGGCCTACTTTAAGGTGGATGTAGGCACGAGTGAGGATGAGGTTTGTGTTGGTTGGTTCAAGGGAAATGGCTTTGTCGAGGTCGAGCAAAGCAAGTTCTGGCTGGTTTGCCTCAGCCTCTATCTCTGCACGGATGGAATAGAGTTCAGCCTTGTCGGGATATTGGTCTATGAGAGTGGAAAGTCGAGCGATAGCCTCTTGGGGCTTGTTAGCATTCTGAAAAAGGATGGCTACACCAAGCAGAGCGACGTAGTTGTTAGGGTCGAGAGACAGCAGTCGCTCATAGTCGGCCTGTGCCTTCTGATAGTCGCGACGCTGCTGGTAGATGTATGCACGGTTGAGGAGGGCATCGGTATTGTAAGCATCCACATCGAGGATGTTGCCGTAATCAATGGCTGCCTTGTTGTAGTTGCCAAGAGACAGGTATAGGTCTGCCCTCGCTTTGAGTATGGGAACATTAAGAGGGGCTATGTCAAGCGCCAACGTATAAGAGTCGATGGCTTTCAGTTTTTCCCCTTTTGCCTCTTGTATATGGGCAATGTTAGCGTATGTCAAGGCATTGCGAATGTCAGAAGGAGACAGGCGAAGCGCATTGCGAAAGCACGTCTCCGCCTCGTCATATTGCTGATTTTGGGCAGCGGCAAGACCTTGTGCAATGTAGTCCTCGTAGGTCTGTGCCTTCAATGGCAGTACAAACCACAGGCAACTAATAAGCAGGACGATACTTTTCTTCCTTTTCATCTTCAAGCATTGAGCAGTAAGAGTTATAGCGGCTTTCGGCAATGTCATGGCGTTCAACAGCCTCAATCACAGCACAATGAGGCTCGTGCGTGTGGGTGCAGTTGTTGAAACGGCAGTCGGCAGAATAGCGGAAAATCTCGCGAAAATAATGCCCCACCTCCTCCTTCTTCATATCGAATGTACCGAAGCCTTTGATGCCGGGTGTGTCGATGATATAGCCACCGTCGCCCACTTCGTACATTTCGGAGAATGTCGTGGTATGCTTGCCCGTGTTGTAAGCATCGCTGATGTCGTTAGTCTTGAGGTTCAGCGTGGGGAAAAGAGAGTTGATGAGAGTCGATTTCCCCACACCGCTATTGCCAGAGAGTAGCGTGATTTTCCCTTGCAGTTCTTCTCGCAGTTCCTCCACGCCCTCGCCTGTCTTCGCTGATATACGTCGACAGGGATAGCCGACAGTCTGATAAAGATTGATAACACCGTCCAAATACTCCTGCCACTCCTCATCCACCAAGTCTATCTTGTTGAAGATTATCGTCACAGGCACACCATACGCCTCTGCCGAAGCAAGAAAACGGTCGATAAACTGCAATGGTGTCTCGGGCTGCTTTATGGTCACTATGAGAAAACACATATCAATGTTTGAGGCAAGGATATGCGACTGCTTTGATAGATTGGCAGACTTGCGGATGATGTAGTTCTTGCGGTCGTCAAGTTCCACTATCAGCCCCTGCCGTGCCTGCTCGATGTCCGCCTCCACCTCCTGCGGAATGAACGTGACCTTATCCCCTATTGCCACAGGGTTTGTCGTCCGTATGCCACGAATGCGGAAGTTGCCTTTGACCTTACATTCAAAGACCTCCCCCGCATCCGATTTGACGGTATAACTGTAGCCAGTGTTCCGAATGACGAGTCCGTGCATCAGACAGTCATAATTTCCTTGTTCTTGGCTTCGAGCATAGCCTCAATCTGCTTGATGAACTTGTCGTGAGCCTTCTGCACCTTGTCCTCGTAGTCTTTCTCCACATCCTCTGGTGTGCCGTTCTTCACCGACTTCTTCAGTTTGTCGATAGCATCGCGGCGGGCATTACGCACACTCACCTTCGCCGTTTCAGCCTCTTTCGCACACTGCTTTGTCAAGTCCTTACGACGTTCCTCTGTCAAGGCAGGGATGCCAAGACGGATGATTTCGCCATTGTTCTCTGGCATGATACCTACTGACGAGTCGATGATAGCCTTCTCGATGACCTTCAGCATCGACTTCTCCCAAGGCTTAATAGTGATTGAACGTGCATCGGGAGTGTTGAGCGATGCCACGTTGCTGAGCGGAACCATACTACCGTAAGACTCTACACGCACTTCATCAAGGATATGCACATTGGCACGACCTGCACGGATGCGGCTCAATGCCTCCTCCAGGTGCATTGAGGCAAGTTCCATCTTCTCCTCAGCGTCAGACAAATACTTCTTTACTTCTTCCATAATTTGTGTTTTTAGGTTAGAGGTTATGGGTGAGAGGTGACTTAGTAACCTATAACCTCTCTCCTCTCACCTCTTATTTATTAAAACTCTATGCTCATCTGCCCGTTCTCCTCCACCTTGCTGCGGTCGAAGAAGAAATATCCCCGTTTGGCAATGCCCGTCTCCCTGTCCGTCACATACCGATAGGGCGAGTCGGGCTTTTTGCTTTCCGTGCGCAGGAACTGATAGACCTCCTTCCATGCCTCGTCGTAAGGGTGAGGCGTGCTGAACAGGTGCTGTTCCATATTGCAGATGTTGCGAACTATGTTGTTAATGCGTAAGCCATCATCGCCAGCCTCAATCAACAGCCTCTGCAAGTGCGGTTCAAACCAACGCATACACTTTCAGCCCCCTTATGCCTCCAAAATGGTGCATCCCTCACAAGGCTTCAACTGCTTAAAGAAGTCGTTGCCCTTGTCGTCCACGAGGATGAATGCAGGGAAGTCCTCCACCTCAATCTTCCATATCGCCTCCATGCCCAGTTCGGGATATTCCACACACTCGATGCTCTTGATGTTGTTCTGCGCAAGGATAGCGGCAGGGCCACCGATAGAGCCGAGATAAAATCCCTTGTGGTCTTTGCAGGCATTCGTCACGTCGATAGAGCGGTTGCCCTTCGCAAGCATGATGCGTGAGCCTCCGTGGTCTTGGAACTCATAAACGTATGGGTCCATGCGTCCTGCCGTAGTCGGGCCCATCGAGCCACACGCCATACCTTCCGGAGTCTTGGCAGGACCAGCATAATAGATAGGATGGTTCTTCAGATACTCAGGCATTGCCTCTCCTGCATCGAGACGAGCCTTTATCTTCGCATGGGCGATGTCGCGACCCACGATAATAGTGCCGTTCAGCGACAGACGAGTGCTGACAGGATATTGAGACAACTGCTGACACACCTCGTCCATTGGGCGGTTGAGGTCAACCCTTACCACCTCGCCCTCGCCTGCGTTGCGCAACTCTTCGGGGATGAGTTCGTATGGCTTATCGTCCATCTTCTCAATCCAGATGCCATCCTTATTGATTTTCGCCTTGATGTTGCGGTCGGCAGAGCAAGAAACGCCCAAGCCGATAGGGCAAGATGCACCGTGGCGAGGCAGACGAACAACACGCACATCGTGAGCCATATACTTGCCGCCAAACTGTGCGCCAAGACCAATCTTATATGCCTCCTGCAGCAACTGCTTCTCCAATTCTATGTCGCGGAACGCACGGCCAGTCTCGTCGCCGCTCGTTGGCAGAGAGTCATAATAATGTGTAGAAGCCAACTTCACCGTCAGCAGATTTCTCTCTGCCGATGTGCCGCCAATCACGATTGCTATATGATAAGGAGGACACGCCGCCGTGCCGAGGCTCTTCATCTTCTCCACAAGGAACGGAATGAGTGTGCCGGGGTTCTGAATGCGCGCCTTCGTCTCTTGGTAGAGGTAAGTCTTGTTGGCAGAACCGCCACCCTTCGTCACCATGAGGAACTTATACTCCATTCCCTCCGTAGCCTCGATGTCAATCTGTGCAGGGAGGTTACACTTCGTGTTCACCTCGTTATACATATCCAGCGGAGCATTCTGCGAATACCTCAGGTTCTCCTCCGTATAAGTCTTATACACACCCTTCGACAGTGCCTCCTCGTCGCAGAAGCCTGTCCACACCTGCTGACCCTTCTCGCCGTGGATGATAGCCGTACCCGTGTCCTGGCACAGAGGCAACTGACCCTTAGCCGACACCTCCGCATTCCTCAAGAACGTGAGAGCCACATACTTGTCGTTGTCCGACGCCTCCGGGTCGCGCAGTATCTTCGCCACCTGCAGGTTGTGACTCCGCCTCAGCAAGAAACTCACGTCGCGGAACGCCGCATTCGCCATCTTCGTCAGAGCCTCGGGAGTGACTTTCAGAATAGGGTTGCCCTCAAACTCGCTGACGCTCACGCCTTCCTTCGTCAGCAGATAGTATTCAGTATCATCCTGTCCCAACTGGAACATAGGAGCATACTTAAATTCTGGTGCATTAGCCATAATACAGTTTATTTTATTAGGTTGTTAACAAAAAGCATTTGCAACGATAACTACTCTATGTATCAATCCTTAATGAGGTTATGACCTGTCATTTCCTTTGGCTGCTCAAGCCCCATGATGTGAAGGATTGACGGAGCGACATCGGCAAGCACTCCATTCTCCACAGTGGCATTCTTGTTGGCAGTCACATAAATGAATGGCACAGGATTGAGCGAGTGAGCAGTGTTAGGTGTACCGTCAGAATTGATAGCGTTGTCAGCGTTGCCATGGTCTGCAATGATGATTGTCTCATAATCCATTGCTTTGGCAGCCTCTACGACCTCATTCACACACTGGTCAACAGCCTTCACCGCTGCTTCGATTGCAGAGTAAACACCTGTGTGGCCCACCATGTCGCCATTGGCAAAGTTCACCACAATCCAGTCATATTTATTCTCCTTGATAGCCTCAACGAGTTTGTCCTTCACCTCAAAAGCAGACATTTCAGGCTTCAAGTCGTATGTAGCAACCTTCGGAGAGTTCACGAGGATGCGGTCTTCGCCCTCAAATGGCGCCTCACGACCGCCATTGAAGAAGAATGTGACGTGTGCGTATTTCTCTGTTTCAGCCGTATGCAACTGCTTCAGCCCCTTGCTCGAAATGTATTCGCCGAGCGTGTTGTCCACATTCTCTTTCGGGAACAGGATATGCACACCTGTGAACGATGCGTCGTATGGAGTCATGCAGTAGTACTGCAATCCCGGAATAGTCTTCATGCCCTGCTCCTCCATGTCCTGCTGAGTCAGCACAATGGTAAGTTCCTTCGCACGGTCATTGCGGTAGTTGAAGAAGATAACCACATCGCCCTCTTTGATGCGTCCGTCAACATTGCAGTTGATGAGCGGTTCCATAAATTCGTCAGTGTTCTTATGCTCCTCTGTATGGCTATCATAGCATGACTGCACAGCCTCAACCATGTCAGCAACCTCACGCCCCTTTCCATGCACCAACTGGTCGTATGCCACCTTGACACGATCCCAACGCTTGTCACGGTCCATTGCATAGAAACGCCCTATGATAGAGGCAATAGCACCTGTGCCTACCTCATCTATGTGCTTCTGCAAGTCTGCGATGAAGCCTTTGCCCGACTTTGGGTCTGTGTCGCGACCATCCATGAAGCAATGTACATAGCAGTCCTTGATGTCGTACACCTTTGCTATGTCGATGAGTTTCAGCAGATGTTCGAATGAGGAGTGAACACCGCCAGTCGAAGTCAATCCCATCAGGTGGATACTCTTGCCGTTCTCCTTAGCATATCCGTATGCAGACTTTATCTCAGGATTTTCGAGGATAGAGTTGTCAGCACAGGCACGGTTAATCTTCACGAGGTCTTGATAAACAATGCGTCCTGCACCGATATTAAGATGCCCCACCTCTGAGTTTCCCATTTGTCCGTCGGGCAGACCTACGTTTTCTCCCGAAGCCTGCAACTCAGAGTGTGGATAGTTAGCGTTCAGATAGTCCATGTAAGGCGTTGGGGTCTGTGCAATCACGTCTCCCTCGCCTTTGTTGCCGATTCCCCAACCATCGAGAATCATCAAAAGTGCTTTCTTTGCCATAATATCTTCTTTAATGTTTATGTTTTTTATTCTTCGTTGCAAAGTTATACATTTTTTTGATAGAAACATAATGATTTTGTTCAAAAAGCCACAAAAGAATGAAGCATCTGCCATGCAACCACCTATTTGAGGGTCGTTTCCTCCTCCTTAAACAGTATTTCATCCTTGCTTTTTGCTATTCCCAAATACGAGTTTTTTACGCTGTGTGCGTACACGATTATTGACTTATCTCAACAAAACAGCCATTTTATAGCAAAAAATATGATTTTTTATTTGCGACGAAATGAAAAGCCCGTAACTTTGCATCGTCAAAAGGAAACGAAAGGCTCGCAAGCGAGCGACAAGCCAATCTTTCTGATACAGTATTAAGGTAAAAAGACACAAATACAAAGGTAAAAAGATACAGGTTAGTTATTCAACATATAGGTTTTGGTAAAGAATTAGATTTAGGTTAGTAAAAGATTGTTATTTAGGGGTCAGGTCCTCGTGAGAGTCCCTTCCTCCATTTTTTTGAAAACATTAAACACAACATATAGGACATGCGCATTGAGCGGATGTACCCCAAGCAGGCAAAACTGCCTGCATAATAGACAAGAAGTAAACAATAAGTTATTAATTAAAGAAAGGAGATTGTTTTTATGGAAACTATGACAATTATCGCAGTAACTATCGTAGCAGTAGCAGCAATGGTTAGCAACATTTCAATCCTCAAGTAAGATTGACTCTCTGCAAGAAACCGCCATGCTGAAAGTTATTTAGCGGCTGAATGCAGAGACAAATTAAGAAACAAACATCATTAAAATAGCAAGGCGATGGACATAAAATCCATCGCCTATTTTTATCTTATCTATTACACGTGCATTGCACCGTGCATTTATTCTAATACGCTAATCGAACAAGTTGCCCATGCCGCTCATATCCTTCGGATTTGCCCACGGATTACGTCCAAGATGCCGGTAGGCAAGTTCCGTCACTTCTCGACCTCTCGGGGTACGCTTTATAAATCCTTCCTTGATGAGGAACGGCTCATACACTTCCTCTATCGTGCCAGTGTCCTCTCCTATGGCTGTGGCGATAGTGCCTAACCCCACAGGGCCACCCTTAAATTTGTCGATTATTGTAAGAAGTATCTTGTTGTCTATCTCATCAAGCCCGAACTTGTCGATGTTTAGCGCTTCGAGCGCCATGTGAGCAATGGGCAGGTCGATAGTGCCATTGCCTTTCACCTGAGCAAAATCTCGCACACGGCGCAACAGGGCGTTAGCGATACGCGGAGTGCCACGAGAACGGCTGGCAATCTCGCTGGCGGCATCGAATTCGCATGGAACGCCCAGCAGATGTGCAGAACGAAGGATTATCTTTGTCAGCACATCGGCATCATAATACTCCAAATGGAGGTTAATGCCAAATCTGGCACGCAGAGGCGCTGTCAGCAGACCGCTCCGTGTGGTCGCCCCCACCAACGTGAAAGGACTCAAATCTATCTGTATGCTGCGCGCCGAAGGGCCTTTGTCTATCATTATGTCGATGCGATAGTCCTCCATGGCAGAATACAGATACTCCTCTACCACAGGCGACAGACGGTGTATCTCGTCAATGAAAAGCACGTCGTTCTCCTCCAACGACGTGAGTATTCCTGCCAAATCGCCCGGCTTGTCAAGCACTGGCCCTGACGTAACCTTGAAGCCCACGCCCAACTCGTTGGCTATGATGTTGGACAGAGTGGTCTTTCCCAATCCCGGAGGACCATGCAGCAGTGTGTGGTCAAGCGGTTCTCCACGAAATCGGGCAGCCTCAACGAACACACACAGGTTCTCCACAACCTTATTCTGTCCGCTGAAATCGTCAAAACGCAGGGGGCGCAAAGCATTCTCGAAATCCTTGTCCTTAGTCGAGCGCTGCTGTCTTATGTCAAAATTTTCGTCTTCCATTGTCATGTCAGAATTACTACCCTCTTCTCTATTCTCCTCCGACCACTTTTGTGTGATGTTGCAAAGTTACGTCTTTTTTATAAGACACGAAACTTTTAAGGGATTTATTTGTATAAGCATACAGGTGAACAAATCATGTTAATAGCGAAAAGAAACATGCGGAATGAGCGGAAAAGGTATCGCTCATTTACATCTAACGAAAACACCTTTTATGTATCATTTTTAACAACGGCTAACCGCTGAAATGCCCTGCCGTTCACGATTACAATAGTCAGCCGTGACAAATTATA
>JAFLUT010000059.1 GCA_022508665.1 Prevotellaceae bacterium
AGTTTAATTTTACAAAATATAGGTTATATTTTATAAAACATAACTTATATTTTAATAACTGATAGGAACATAAGGGATATAAGTAGTTAACTTAAACAGATGTGTGTCTATACGGCAAGTCGTACTATTCTGACTAAGTTTTTTTATATTTATGGAGGTTTTAAGGAATAAAATGCCTAATTTTGCAAAATCTTTAATATCTATAATGGGAGACAAAAACCAATATAAATACCTATCAAAGATTGATAGCCCTGCTGATTTACGGCAGTTTGCCGTATCTGAACTGCCCCATGTGTGTGAGGAGTTGAGGCAGGACATCATAGAGGAGTTGTCTATCAATCCGGGGCATCTGGCTTCGAGCCTCGGGGTCGTGGAACTGACGGTGGCTCTCCACTATGTGTATGACACACCAAATGACCGCCTCATGTGGGATGTGGGGCATCAGGCGTATGGACACAAGATTATCACTGGGCGGCGCGACCGCTTCTGCACCAACCGCATGCTGCACGGACTGAAGCCGTTTCCTCATCCTTTCGAGAGTGAGTACGACACGTTCTGTTGCGGTCATGCCAGCAACTCCATATCGGCGGCGTTGGGCATGGCTGTGGCGGCAAGGCTGAAAGGGGAGAAGCGCCATGTGGTGGCTGTGATTGGCGACGGCGCACTGAGCGGCGGGCTGGCTTTCGAAGGCATTAACAATGCGGCAAGCACGCCTAATGATATGCTTATCGTGCTGAACGACAACAGGATGTCTATTGACCGCAGCGTTGGAGGCATGGGGAAATATCTCATGCGTCTGACGACTAACTCTACATATAACAGAATACGTCACAAGATTGCTCGCAAACTGACTGACTGTGGCGTACTGACTGATAGCCGACGCAGAGGGCTGATACGTTTCAACAATAGTCTGAAATCGGTATTCTCGCGCCAGCACAATATGTTCGAGGGCATGGACATTCGCTATTTCGGGTTGATTGACGGGCATGACGTGGTGGAACTGGTGCGTGTGCTGCAAGTCATAAAGGACATGAAAGGCCCTAAACTGCTGCATGTCCATACGAAGAAGGGCAAGGGATATGCTCCTGCTGAGAAGAACGCTACGGTGTGGCATGCTCCGGGCAAGTTTGACTATGAGTCGGGAGAACGCCTGACGAGCAGCGACGGCAAGCCGCATCCTCCGAAGTTTCAGGATGTGTTTGGCAAGACGCTCTTGGAGTTGGCACAGCGCAACCCAAAGATTGTGGGCGTGACACCTGCCATGCCTACGGGATGCTCGATGAACATAATGATGAACGCCATGCCCGACCGGGTGTTCGACGTGGGCATCGCCGAAGGGCATGCGGTGACGTTCTCGGGAGGCATGGCGAAGGACGGGCTTATGCCGTTCTGCAACATCTATTCGTCTTTCATGCAGCGTGCATACGACAATCTCATACACGATGCCGCAACTATGCGCCTTGACATGGTGCTGTGCCTCGACCGTGCAGGACTGGTGGGCGAGGACGGGCCTACGCACCACGGTGCGTTTGACCTTGCTTTCCTGCGGCCAATACCTAACCTCACCATTGCGGCACCGCTTGATGAGCCAGAACTGCGCAACCTCATGTACACGGCGCAACTGCCCGGCAAAGGCACATTCGTGATACGCTATCCGCGAGGACGTGGCAGCGTGGTGGATTGGCAGTGTGAATTTGAGGAACTTCCCATTGGCAAGGGGCGTAAACTGAAAGACGGACAAGGCACAGCCGTACTTAGCCTCGGAGCAATAGGCACAGAGGCGCAGAAGGCTATCTCGATAGCCGAACTGAGGTCGCTGAACACAAACCCGTCGGCGCCGTTGCACATAGCACACTACGACATGCGTTTCTTGAAGCCGATTGATGAGGAGATGCTGCATGAGGTGGGCAAGAATTTCAGTAAGGTAGTCACTGTTGAGGACGGTGTGGTGTCGGGAGGATTGGGCAGCGCAGTACTGGAATTTTTCGCCGACAATGGATATGACGTAGAAGTTAAACGCATAGGCATTCCCGACACGTTTGTGGAGCATGGCACGGTGGCTGAACTCCGCAAGATTTGTCACATGGATGCGGAAAGCATAGCGGAGGTTCTGACATGAAGATAATTATTGCTGGAGCAGGTGCCGTAGGCTCGCACTTGGCGAGGATGCTGTCGAAGGACAAGCAAAACGTGGTTCTCATCGACCCCGACGAGAGCCGCCTGTCTCGCCTCGGCAACGAACTGGACATCATGACGCTGGTGAAGCAGCCTACATCTATCGAGGGATTGAAGGATGCCGAGGTGAATCATGCTGACCTGTTCATAGCCGTCACTCCGAAGGAGAGCGACAACCTTACCTGCGCCATGCTTGCTAAGCAACTGGGGGCTAAAAAGACTGTGGCAAGGGTGGATAACTACGAGTATATGAAGCCCGAAAACCTTAAAATTTTTAAGGCTATGGGCATCGAGTCGCTTATCTACCCCGAACTGCTCGCTGCCGAGGACATCGCCGCAAGCGCACGCTACAGTTGGGTGCGCCAGTTGTGGGAGTTCAACGGCGGAGAACTGCTGCTGCTCAGCGTGCGTATGCATGACACTCACCCTATCTATGACAAGGCGGTGGTGAACACTGAGAACCAACTCGTGGGGCATACGCTGAAGGAAATAGGTATGGCACATGGACATAACTTCCACGTCGTGGCTATCAAGCGTGACGGAGAGACTGTAAGCCCACACGGAGACGAGAAGATACTGCCTCACGACCTTGTTTTCTTCATGACGACAAAGGACAAACTGGCTGACATCCGTCATCTGACAGGAAAGGACAACTACCCTTCGGTGAAGCATAGCCTCATCATAGGCGGCGGCAAACTCTCTGTGCGTGCCAGTTGGCGGCTCGCCTCGCAGCACGACAGCGTGAAAATCATTGAGCCAGACATGGCACGCATCGAGCAACTGCAATCGCTTGTGCCGTCAAAGACAATGATATTGGAGGGCGAAGGCTACGATATGGACTTGCTGAACGATGAGGGATATGGCAACACTGAAGCGCTTATCGCATTGACAAGCAACGACCAACAGAACATCCTTGCTTGTGTGGCGGCACGTCGCCGAGGCATACGCAAGACCATAGCGCAGGTGGAGAACCTCGACTATTTCGACATGGCTGCCGACCTCGACATTGGCACAATAATAAACAAAAAGATGATTGCCGCCAGCCACATCTACCGCATGATGCTGAAAGGCGATGTGGACAATGTGAAGATGCTCGCCATAGGCAATGCCGATGTGGCGGAGTTTGTGGTCAAACCCGGCTCGAAGGTCACTAAGAAAATGGTAATGGAAATGAATTTCCCTCACGGAGTGAACATAGGAGGCATGTCGCGTGACGGCAAGTCGATGCTGGTAGGCGGTCGCACCCAACTTCAAGCAGGTGACAAAGTGGTGGTGTTCTGCATCGGCAATACGCTGAGGAAATTAGACAGGTTCTTCAAATGATAAACTGGAAACTCATATCAAGGGTGCTTGGCTTCCTCCTTTTCATCGAGGCAGGACTAATGATGCTGTGCCAAGCGGTCTGCTGGATATATGATGAGGGCATAAGAGACTTTATCCCTCCCATTTTATTGGCAATCACCCTTGGAGCAATAGGGGTGTTCCTCAGTCAGCATGCAGGGAAGAACATGGGACGAAAAGACGGCTACATCGTTGTTTCGCTCGTGTGGGTACTGTTTACCGTCATCGGCATGCTCCCCTTCCTGTTCGACGGCTCTGTGCCTGACGTTGCCAGCGCATTTTTCGAGACCATTTCTGGATTTACCAGCACTGGGGCAACTATCATTGACGACCTCGACTCTATGCCTAAGGGGCTGCTCTTTTGGCGAAGCGTCACACAATGGATTGGTGGCATAGGCATCGTGTTCTTCACTATCGCCATACTGCCGGCATTCGGTGTGGGAGAGGTGAAACTGTTTGCTGCCGAATCTACTGGCCCTATATATAATAAGGTGCATCCTCGCATATCGGTAGCGGTGCGATGGATTGGAGGCGTGTATGTCACCCTCACCATTCTCTGCATCCTCTCTCTGCAACTGTGCGGAATGGATTTATTCGATGCTGTCAACTATGCCTTATGCACCACAGCCACAGGAGGTTACGGCACTCACTCCGCCCTGTTGAATGACTACTACCATTCACCTGCTATTGAGTATGTGCTGACGTTCTTTATGTTCATTTCGGGTGTAAACTATACGCTCATCTATTATACTATACTGAAAGGCAAGGTAAAGAAATTTTTTGGCGATGCCGAACTCCGCACCTATCTTATCATTGTCCTTGGAGCGTCTGCCGTGTGTACGGTCACCCTCGTCATCAACGACCCTCTGCATGACCTCGAACTCGCCATTCGTCAGAGCCTTTTCACGGTCATATCTCTGCAAACCACCACTGGGTTAGCCACCTTCGACTACACTATTTGGCCCGTTCAACTCATGCCTGTCCTCCTCTTCGTCATGTTCGCAGGAGCATGCTCGGGCAGTACCAGCGGAGGCTTCAAGTGCGTGCGTCTGAGCATCATCTACCAAGTGCTGAAAAATGAGTTCACACACATTCTGCACCCTCGTGCCATAACTCCTGTTCGTCTCAATGGCACAATCATCCACACTAATGTGGTGCAGACCCTCATGGGCTTCGTCGCCCTCTTTGTCGGCTCACTCTTCATCGGCGCTTTCGTCTTGGCACTCAGCGGTGTAGACCCCAACGATGTGCGGCCGCACTTCGACTACTATGAGGCATTCGGACTTGCTATGTCAAGCATCAGCAACGTCGGTCCCGGCATGGGCTACTACGGTCCAGTCCACTCATGGGCAATCCTCAGCCCAACCGCCAAGTACGTCTGCTCCTTCCTCATGCTCATCGGCCGTCTTGAGATTTTCCCAATCGTCATTCTCTTCACCCGCAGTTTCTGGAAGAAGAGTTGAATAAATTACTGACATCCATACAGGTATATTGGCTATATGCCTGATCAACAGGTGGGAATACGATAAAATGCCTGATAGTATTAGAGGCATTTTCGTAATTTCTATTCTATTTCTCATTTATCTGCTGTGCATGAATAAAAAATTATGATATAATTTGACGCAAGTGTTTGCAATTTGCTAACTTTGCAAACTATAACAGAGTTAATTTAGGAAGTTTAGGGAGCAGCGAATGAAATCAAAAGCATTCATATTGTTGTTGTCCTTCTTTTTAGGGGTACAGTTGTTTTCGCAAGATTTTGACTTCGGGCAATCACATTTCCGCATCAGATATGTAATAAACAAGCCCGAGGTTGACACGACATTTGTAGACAATGCCGCCCGCATTTCCGAGATAGAGGACTTTTTGCAGATGCTTCGCGACGACCAGACGATACACGTAACTGGTGTGACGTTCAAAGGGACGGCCTCACCCGACGGAGCGTATGATTTTAACGTGTGGCTCAGCGAGAACCGTCTGCGTACATTCAAGGAACTCATAGGGAAATACCTCGACATCCCCGACAGCATCATCCATGCTAACGTGAGCGACATCCCTTGGGATGGATTCCGCGAGAAGGTTGCCGAATCCAATCTGAAATGGCGCGACGAAATCCTTGCTGTCATTGATGAGGGTCCGAGCCTTGTACCGTGGTTCAACAACCGCCGCATCGACCCTCGCCTATTGAAACTCAAGCGGATGTACCGCGGAGAACTGTGGGACTCGCTGAAAAGCCCCATACTCCGCGACCTGCGATATGGCGACGCCGTTTTCACGTATTACCGCCTAATACCTGTGGAGCCGCTGGCAGTAGAGGAGATAAAGGCTGACCTGCCGCAAGTGGTTTACCCTTTGCCCGACTTATGGAGCTGGGTGCCTCGTCTGCACCTAAAGACCAGCCTTGTGGGGCTGGCACTGCTCAACGCAAATTTCGCCGTCGAGGCTGACCTTGCACCCCACTGGTCGGTCACTCTGCCTGTGTATTACTGTGCTATCGATTGGTTCAAGTCCACCATTAAGTTCCGCAATTTCTCAGTTTATCCCGAGGTGCGCTACT
This sequence comes from Prevotellaceae bacterium, assembly GCA_022508665.1. Lineage (GTDB taxonomy): Bacteria > Bacteroidota > Bacteroidia > Bacteroidales > Bacteroidaceae > Minthosoma. The sequence goes on from JAFLUT010000059.1 coordinate 6,074, forward strand.
GGTTCCGCAACTGGGATAACGACGGATTTTTCGTCGGGGCGCATTTCGGACTATCATACTACAACTACGCCTTCGACGGCGCGCTGCGTTACCAAGACCACCGCGGACGTACCCCTGCGATAGGTGGCGGTATCAGCGCTGGCTATCGTATGCCAATCAGCAAAAATCATCGCTGGCGAATGGAGTTTACCATCGGAGGGGGTATTTATCCTCTTGACTACGACCTGTTCGACAACACACCCGACGTGAAGGACGGTCAGCTGATGGGCAGAAAGAAAGAGACAAGCATCGGACTTGACCAAGTAGCCGTAACCATCGCTTATTCATTCGACATGAACAGGTATAGGCGTATCTTCATGAAGAAAGGAGGTGGTAAATGAAGCGCCTCCTATTGAACATCCTCTCCATGCTTGTGGTTGTGATAATGCTCACTGCTTGCGATGTGCATCAGTTCCCCAAACAGAAACAAGTGCTTCCGCCCGATGTCGTGGAACTGAGTGTGCCGCTGAGGATAGAGTTCGAACCAGATTTCTATGTGTGGGAGCATAAGTACGACCCTGTGTTGGGGAAAGTAGAGGAAGTAAACCCAACGCTTGACATCTTTCCCGGCTATCCCGGCACATCTTCCCGATATTCCAATATCGTTCCTCTTGGTCTGCTTCAGATCTATGTGAAAGCATTTCCTACCTCAGCCCCCACAAAGTGTGTGGCAGAGAAATACTTTACACGAGAGATTGACGGCAACAGCTACGACACAACTTTCGACATAGAACTTCCGGATTATGGTACCTACAACATCATCGTGTGGGCTCAACTTCTCGAACACTCTGAGGCAGCACCATTCTACGACCCCACTTACTTCAGCAGGATACACATCATCCCCGAAAACTATGAAGGCAGCACCAACTATCGTGATGGCTTCCGTGGAAAACTGACACTCGATGCCACAACACCTGTCATCGAAGAGCGTGTGGTGCAGATGAAACGTCCGATGGGAAAATTTGAACTCGTCACGACCGACCTTTCCGAGTTCCTCGACCGTGAAACTCGCATTAGAGGACTCTCCACACGAGCCAGCGCCGATGACTACCGTGTCGTCATCTCCTTCCCAATGTACTATCCTAACTCATACAATGCCATGGACGACAACCTTGAGAACTCCACCACGGGAGTAGCATTCGAGACCGCCATGACCGTTACAGGCACAAGCGAAGCCTCCCTCGGCTTCGAGTACGTGATGCTCAACAACATAGCCGACGGTGGCGTGCAGACGCGCATCGATGTCTATCGTCTCAACGGCACACGCGTCGCAGGCTCGTCAACATTCACCATTCCCATGCGGCGCAATCACCACACCATACTACGTGGTGCGTTCCTCTCCATGGAAGGCAACGGAGGTGTAGGCATCGACCCGGGTTTCAACGGCGACCACAACGTCACTTGGCAATAGCCTCAAAAAATCAATTAAAATCAATCATATAGTCCATTTTTATAAAAACAAAACAACAATTATAAACAATCTAAAAACCAAACAAGAATGAAAAAGAAACTTCTACAGTGCATGACGGTTCTGACAGCCCTGCTGTTCGCCTCATGCTCGAGCGAGCTCGCATTAGAGGGGTTTTCTCCCGACAATGCAGTAACTGGCGAAGAGGTGGAGGTAACATTCTCCATCTCCGCAGAAGGAGCTCAGATGCAGACACGCGTCGGTGGTCCGGGCAGATACCAGACCAAAGTCGGCAGAGGAACAGAGATTGACATGCTCATTTATGCCGTCTATGAGAAAGACGAAAAGACCGGCAAGTACACACTGCTCAAGCAATATGGCAAACGCATTGTCGTAGATGAGAACCACAAGGGTTTTGCCGACGACAACGTTGCCATTGCTGCAAAAAACAAGCAAGAAGAACAATTAAAAGGGAAAGATGAGAATGGCGAAGACGTTTATGACACATACGACGGTCAGACCATCATCAACCTCGAAGACAAATTTAAGAAGGACGAAAATGCAGTGGAGGAAATCACTCTTCGCCTGATGCGCAACAAGGAATACCACATCGCTTTCTGGGCGCAGAGCAGCCAAACGGCAGCATTCAAGACAAACGACCTTGAAAACGTGCAGGTAATTTACGAGGATGCCAAAAACAACGACGAACTGCGTGACGCCTTCTGCAAAGTGGAAAGTTTCTCAGTGACCCCAACCACCACGGCACGCACAGTTATTCTCACACGTCCGATGGCGCAAATCAACGTCGGCACTTCGGGCGCTGACTACAAGCATCTGCTCACAGGAAGTTTAGTACATCCTAACGCTGCAATCACGAGGTCTAAAATCAAACTTACAGGCGTATCGAACACCATCAATGTAGTTACCGACGAAATCGGCAAAGAGACATCGGAGGCTGTATTCGACTGGAGTCCGCTGGCTGCATACATTGGGAATGGTGGCAAGATTCCAGAAGATAAAGGTATTGCAACCCCAAGCCTTGAGGGTGGCAAAGATGCTCTTACTGAATATCAAAAGAACCTCATCCAATGTGATGGCGAGGAGTTCCTGAGAGTTGACCTCAACCACGACGGCACTATTGACAATTACAAGACCAACTATCCAACCCTCGACAGCAAAGGAGGTTTCCTTACTGAGACATTCAAATATCTCTCTATGTGCTACGCCCTCGTGCCTGCACAGATCTCTGACGAAGCACAAGGGAAAGACGCAGATGATGAAGACGGCGAAGGTGAAGGAGGCGGAGACGACACAGGCAATGGAAACGGTGCAGACAATGGAGACGACAAGGACTATGAAATCAAAGACCCATACACATCCTCTGTTCTGAGCAAGGTAGAAGTATTCTTCGCAGAAGGAAAAGCAGGTGATAAAGTAGATTCAAAGAGAGACAATCCTACAATGACTTTGGAGAATGTGCCTGTTCACCGCAACTGGCGTACAAACATCATCGGCGGATTGGCATACATTAAAGATCCAGACGACCCTGACGACCCTAACATTCCAGAGGGTCCAGACCCATCAAGCGTCTTCAACTACAAGAACACCAGAGTATATCTCGACAACATGTTCTACGACGAATATAATGGGTATCGTGATGACTACAACAAGGAAGAAGACTACTACGAGTTTGATAAGCAGCCCAGCGACGAAGACCCATCCGACGCCCAAGACCCAGAAGAAGACGATGGCGATGAAGGGAAAGACGATGCAACTGAATAAAACCAATCAATAATCAGACAAAACAACGATTATGAAACACAATAAAAAACATAACATGTTCGGGTGGCTGGCGGCATCAGCTCTTCTGCTCACCACAGCCTGCTCCGACAATGTCGCCCTCGACGTGGCACATGGCGACACCAACGGTGCCAACACCGTGACCTTTACCATCATGCCACAGACGCAAGAACTCGGCACACGAGCTGACGGCGACCTTGATACACGCAACAAATACATCAGCGACGGCACAAAAGCCGACATGCTCATCTTCGCCGTCTATAAGAATACAGGAACTGACGATAACCCGATATGGGAACCCGACCCAGAGTTCAGCAAAGGCAGTCAGATAGAGGGCGTCAAAACCGAAGACCTCGGCTATGCTCAGAATGCTATCGAGGTAGATAAATACCCCGTCACCATTCAATTCTACGTTACCGACAACGAGGCTGAATACAAAGTAGCCTTTTGGGCGCAGAGCAAAGACTGCAAGGCATACGACACACAAGACCTGCAAAGGGTGAAGGTAATCTACGATAACGCCAAAAACAACGACGAACTGCGCGACGCTTTCTGTGCCGTGACGGAGAATGTTTTCACAGGCAATACCAAAGAAACACAGGAGGTAACACTTCGTCGTCCGCTCGCACAGGTCAATGTAGGCACAGCAGGTTGGGACTACGAAGGAGCTGCATTCCTCAAGCCTTCGCCTGTCAGCTACACACAGTCAAAGATTACCCTCAGTGGTGTAGCACAGTATTACGACATACTGACAGGAAGCACACTCGACGAAACAGCTCTCAATGCAGCAATCGCTGCTAACCCCGAGAAGTTTGGAGAAGAAGGCAGCGAAGACCGCAAGCCCACTACCGATGCAACCTTTGACTTCAACCTCATCCCGGCATTCATCCAAGACACAGCCGAAGAGTGGAAGACTACGTACAAACCAGTCACGAATGAGGAGTTTCTCCAAGTCGATGTCAACAGAAACGGACAAATCGATGGATATTGGGCTAACGATAAAAACAACCAATATGTAGGCTGGGATCTTTATGACGGCTACAGAAAAGGTAATTCACGTGTTTTAGTACAAGATGAAGAAGGAAACTACATAAGCAAAACATCGAAAGATTTATACAATGAAGGCATCATGCCTACGACAGAAATGTACAAATACCTCTCCATGTGCTATGTACTTGTTCCCACCCAAACAACAAACGAGGATGGCAGCAGCACGCTCAACAAAGTAACCTTTGAAGCAAAGGGCTTCAAGGAAACAGCAAAAGGCGAAGACACAGCCACTGAACCAGATGAAGACACGTCTGGCGAAGAAGGTGTTGTCAAAACTGTATTTACCATACATAATGTGCCAGTACGCAAAAATTGGCGTACCAACATCTTGGGCAACGACTTCTTCACCGCTGTCACCACATTCCATCTCGACATCGTGCCAGAATACTTCGGCGACTACAACTACAACGGATGGCAGTACGGAACACCTGACCAAGGAGGCTCGTGGCCAGAGGAAAAGACTTATACTGTGACATTCAATGGCCAAAATAATGAAAGCACTAATGGTTTCTTCAAATTTTATGGGAACCATAACTTCGGCAACGGCAAATACACTGGAACTTACAATGGTACATCATTCACCTCAGCATTGAAAATGGAGAGTTCTACTGAAGTGGTATTTACAGTACCCACACGTTCTGTGGTACTCATTGCCCAGTGTACCACCACTACATCTAATGGCAAAACCACAGAAAACACCAACACTATCAAGATTAATGGCGAACCCCTTCCAATCTCATCGGCTACAACCCCAGACAACAGCAAAAATGTCCGGCTCTATGTTGTGAGCGTGCCTACTGGTGAAAACAAAATAACAAGGGGTAACGGAGAGAGCGGTATCTTCAGCGTCGAAGTAAAAACATTCATCATCGACGACAAAACCATCTATCCCAATATCTTTGTCATCGGCGAAGACGAAGACGGCAATCCAGAGACTGGCGATTTCGATGACAAATACCCCGATTACAACCCCAAGCCCAAGAATGAGAATGGGAACGAATAAACACAACAACAGAACATTCGTAAACATTTAAGAAATTATGAAAAAAATCAGATATAACAAAATTTTCGGATGGCTTGCGGCAGCAGTTCTGTTGCTGACAACCTCCTGCAAAGACGACATGCTGTTCGGCAACGGACAATCGGAAGAAGTGACCGTCACGTTCACGCTCACACCCGAAGCAGTCGCACCGCTCGCAACAAGGGCACACAAAGGCAACAACGTTGACAGTGCACACGTCATATATCCCGACGACAACGAATTCCACCACATCAGCGACGGCTCAAGAGCCGATATGCTCATCTATTCTCTCTACGAGAAAGTGGATAACGGAAAAGGAGGCTACAAATACGAACTCCTCGAAGGCTACAGCGACGGCAGCGACATCACCGGCATCGATGCTGGCGACGGACAGACCATCATGAGCATTGACGAGTTCCCAGTCACCATACGCCTCACCCTCAAGCGAGGCGCTGAATACGCCATAGCATTCTGGGCGCAAAACAGCAAGTGCAAGGCATACAACACCAAAGACCTGCGCAAAGTTGAAGTAATCTACGGCGAACTTGATGACAGCGTCAACGAAGACAACAGCAGCAACGGAGGCAGCAATGGAGGCAATGGCAACAGCAGCAGTGCGGCGACACGGGCTAATACGCAGACCGCTAACGGTTCGACAACCACGCCCAACAACGACGAGCGTCGCGACGCCTTCTGCCGCTCTCTCACGTTCACTGCTGGCGAGGGAGGCTTGGAACAAAACGTGCTTCTCTACCGACCACTGGCACAAATCAACGTCGGCACATCAGGCTACGACTTCGAGACTATCACACGCAACGCCGGCAAGAAATACCTCTACTCAAAGATACGCCTCAACCGTGTGGCACGCTACCTCGACGTCGTAGAGGACAAGACCTATTCTTCCACTACCGACGAAGAAGACCCTTTCAGCCAAGACGACACAAAGAAGACGGCAGAAGCCTTTGCCGTGGTCGATTTCGGCTATGCGCCAATACCGGCATACGTAAACTGGCCTGAGAAGGGCGACGGACAACGACTCACGCCCCAATACCCTTCCTACACCACTTGGGACTGGGAGTACAATGAAAACTATCAAGACACTTTCATCCATAATAAAGACGGTATAACCGAAGAGGACTATACGGGCGAGGAGTTCTTGAAAGTGCATCTCTACGACGACACTGAGTTAGGAATAATTACTAACGCCGACGACGGCAAAGGTAGAGACAAAGACGGTAAAATCTACACACCCAAAGACGCCGACGGCTATCGTAAGTACGCCAACTTGACCAACCACAACGAAGAGTTGTCCGAGACATTCAAATACCTCTCCATGTGCTACGTCCTCACATCAAGCACCAAGGACGATGCCATCACTATCAATAACGTAAAGGTATGGGTGGCAACCGATGCTGAGGGCAATGACGAAATGGAAATCATCAACCTCAACAACGTGCCGGCACAGCGCAACTGGCGTACCAACATCGTGGGCAATATCCTCACCGAAGAAAACACGTTCACAGTCAAACTCGACCGTGATTTCGCAGGCGAATACAACGGCATCTACAATGGCTCAGAAGCCGAATGGAGCGGTCCACTCGCCAAGGGCGTTTACTACGACGCAGAGAAAGATGAAATCCAAATTTCTGACGTTGACGGTCTCATCTGGTTGCAGAAGATGGTTAACGGTGACCTGAGAGTCAGAGAGAAAAAATCAGGGAATAATATAGTTAAAACTAATTATACAGACAAATATCCCTATTACGTCTATACAGCAACTGGCAAAACCACTTTACATTTGGATTATGACGGAATTAGCGAACCCGACGACAAGACATTGAGAGACCGCATCCTCAAGGCCACCCATCAAGACCATAATGAGAATATGAATGGCAAGAGTTGGCCTGAACACAAGAACTTCCATTTCTGTGGTTCCAACGGTCCTGCCAACATTAAGTTGATGGCAGACCTCAACCTTGCAGGCATAAAGTGGATTCCTATAGGATATGACTTCAAGATATATGACACGTCTGTAGGTAAAACTAAAAACGATATAGACAATTCATATAATTTCGACGAATCCGATGGTACACAAAGGGCTTTCTGCGGACGATTCGATGGTAACAACCACACTATTAGCAATCTCTACAGCAGACGTTTCTCTGCTTGGGTACATGAAACGGCTGAACAAGTTTCTAGCAGTGGTCCATACGACAATGTGCAGTGGATGCCTGCGGGTCTCTTCGGACTTGTCGGTGGATGTGGAACTACACCAAATGATAATGAAAAAAAGATTAAAGATAAACAATATACTGAAATCACAAACTTGCGTCTGTTCAATGTGGATGTCTTTGGCTACCACACCGCCGCTGCCGTCGCTGCTATAGTAAATAGTGTGGATGACAAAATTGACATTACGAACTGTATCGTTGATGGAGGTTCTATCGAACTTTCGCCAATGTACCGAGGCGATACACATAATACAAATACCACTATAGTCCAAGACGGAAAAACGATAAACTCTGCTCGTACTCGCACATTTGCTCGTGGTATCTATTTAGGAGGTATCGTTGGTCAATACGTTGCTGACGGCGTAATCACAGGATGTGAGGTACGAAACATAACTATCCACGGCTATCGCCAAATTGGTGGTCTTGTAGGTTCTGTTTCTAATCAGGAGCAGAATTTAGATGAAACATTTAAGAATGCAAAAATGTCTTATACACCTTCACAGAAATTCAAGAATCTGAAAATCGAGGGAAATAAGATTGACAAACTCCTTATCATAGCAGATAAGTTCCAGCCATACGATAGTATCTTCAACATTGTTGCTGATGGCGTGTGGAAGAATGGTTTCGGATGGAAAGAATCCCAGAAATCACTTGCAAACCCATTCGTGGGCGGTACGGCAACAGAGGTGTACACCAATAACTCTGCCGGAAACATCCAGTTCACAGAGTTCAGCACCGGAGCGGCAAAGGGGACAACCTCAAGAAAGGCAACGGTAGGTAATGTGCCACTGAAACATATCCCAATGTTGTCATCATGGTTCTGCGATGAAATCAACCTCAACGGTAATTATTACGGTGAGACATCTGGGCATATAAACCGCACATACCATGACTTCCAAGCATACTCATGGCGACCAGCAAGTGAAACATATTCTGTACCGTTCAATCTTCCTTATGAGTTGAAACTTGACTACAACGAGAAATCAGCAAATGCAGCGATGTATGTTGAATCTGTCACTCTTGACGGTAGTGGCGGAATTGGCGGACGCTCGGTTATCACTCCAGAAAGAGTCATGGATGACGATGCTTGTGTAATGTATGTTGCAGCACGCGATAGGAAGCAGTTCTCTGACATACTTTTTGAAAGAGCAAAGACCACATCGGATAATAATACAAGACCTGCTACACCTGCACAAGATGCATACAGAAAGCCAACCATAATCAAGAATGTAGTGCTTCGTGGCTCTCCTTATGCAGGAGTCGGTATGCTGTTCGCTCCTAACAAGAATATGACCAAGGTAGAACTGCACAACGTGGCTATATATGATGTATATAAGACACTTGCACTCCATTCTGGCGATGGCGGTGCTAATTGGACGGATGCCGGCGACATAACTTTGAATGCCGACAAGTGTAACTTCCGCGGCTACACAGTGCCAGGCAAAGGTTGGAATGGAATTAACTACACCAACACTACTTTCGAGGAAGGCACATACACTGGACATGGCAGAAACGAAAGGACATACAAGGCTGAAGCAACAACAACCTTCACCAATTGCATCTTCAAGGCTCCTTACAGAATTGACCTGTCATCTATGCCAGAAGGCACGGCGGTGACGTTCACCGAAAGTAAAGCCTCGTCAGCAAGCCCAACCAACAAGCTGATAAGCATTAATGACGACAAAAAGGCCACTAAGCTCATCACCATCACAAGCGATTCCAAGGGTAACCCAGTCATTCGGTACTATGCTAACATTAACAAGGATGGCAAAGGCACAGATCTCATCGTAGAAGAGTAAATCACTCTTTGAAATACCACACAACGGCAAGGGGTGCATTTCGATGTGAAATGCACCCCTTTCTATCTCCCCCACCCTCTCCTGCTACTTCATAAACACCAATTACGATGCCTCAAAACAGAAAAGATGCCTCATTCCATATTCATGAGGCATCTTAATTATCCAAACTTCCCTTTTACTGTCCAGAATAACAACGGCGCACCGCTGAAATGCCCTGCCGTTCACGATTACAATAGTCAGCCGT
>JAFLUT010000006.1 GCA_022508665.1 Prevotellaceae bacterium
CGATTACAATAGTCAGCCGTGACAAATTATAATCGTCAGCCAATGCAGATTATCCATGCCAGCGATTGCCTGCTAGTTCACTCAGCCGCTGTCCACTTTGGGTGATAACCGTTGTCAACTTTTGAAGGCAACGGCTGTCAACTTTTGACCTCAGCCGCCCACAACTTTTTGTGGTAGCGTGCGGTGTTTTACAGAGGCAAAATCATTTTTCAAGGCATCGTTTTTCTCTTTGTAGTTTTTTTCTTATCTTTGCATATAAATTCAGAACAGAAAACTATGACAGAAAGAAAAGTGAGGGTGCGTTTTGCGCCCAGTCCTACGGGACCTCTGCATATTGGCGGTGTACGTACCGCTCTCTATAATTATTTGTTTGCCAAGCAGCATGGCGGCGACCTGATTTTCCGTATCGAAGACACCGACTCTACGCGTTTCGTGCCGGGGGCGGAAGAGTATATTATCGAGTCGTTCAAGTGGCTGGGCATCAAGTTTGACGAGGGCGTATCTTTCGGAGGCAATCATGGCCCTTATCGTCAAAGCGAGCGCAGGGATATATATAAGAAATATGTGCAGGTGTTGCTCGACAATGGCAAGGCTTATTACGCTTTCGACACGCCCGAAGAGTTGAATGCCAAGCGTGAGGAAATAGAGAATTTCCAGTATGATGCTTCAACACGAGGCATGATGCGCAACTCCTTAACAATGAGCAAGGAAGAGGTGGAAAGCCTCATCGCACAAGGCGAGCAGTATGTGGTGCGTTTCAAGATTGAGCCGGGGCGTGACGTGCTGGTGGACGACCTCATCCGCGGAGAAGTTCGCATCAATTCGTCTATACTCGATGATAAGGTGCTGTACAAGAGTGCCGACCAGTTGCCGACGTATCATCTTGCCAACATTGTGGACGACCATTTAATGGAAGTGACGCACGTCATACGAGGCGAGGAGTGGCTGCCTTCTGCTCCACTCCACGTGCTTCTGTATGAAGCATTTGGGTGGGCTGATACAATGCCACGATTTGCTCATCTTCCACTCCTTCTGAAGCCTATTGGGAACGGAAAACTGTCGAAGCGCGACGGCGACAAATTGGGTTTCCCCGTCTTCCCTCTCGAATGGCACGACCCGAAGAGCGGCGAGGTGTCGTCGGGCTATCGTGAGAAAGGCTATCTGCCCGAGGCGGTGGTGAACTTCCTCGCTCTGTTGGGTTGGAATCCGGGCAATGACCAAGAGTTGATGACTTTGGACGAAATGGTGGAACTTTTCGACCTGAGCAAATGCTCAAAGAATGGCGCAAAATTCGACTATGTGAAGGCGGCGTGGTTTAACCACCAATACTTGCTTCAGCACCCCGACACGGATTGGTGTCCCGATTTCGACAAGGTGCTGAAAGCCAACGGCATAGAGGCGACAACAGAGCAGGAGGCTGAGGTGGTACGCATGATGAAAATGAAGGTGATAGAATATGTTGACGGTCAGGGCAATAAGAAGAAGCGCAACATATCCTTCCCAAGCGACTTGTGGCCATTGACAAAATTCTTCTTCGTCGCCCCGACGGAGTTTGACGCCGAGGGCGACAAGTTCATTCGCAAGAACTGGAAAGAGACAACAGCCGACGAAATGAAGCAGTTAATCTCTATTTTGGACACCTGCACTAATTGGAACACAGAGGAACTGAAAGCAGCCGTTGACCCATGGGCTGAGCAGACGGGCATCAAGCCATGGAACGCATGGCGTGTAGCGCTTGTCGGCACAGGACAAGGGCCTGACATGTATGAACTTGCGGCATTCCTTGGCAAGGAGGAAACTTTCCGAAGAACTAAGTTTGCAATAGACACACTCGGCTGATGGGCTATTCCCACTAATGGACAGATACATCAACACTCTGTTTTTATGTCATCTACCGATAACCGCTATCCTAAACTGCGTGAGACGAAGTTCGTCGAACTGATGCAGCGTCGCATATTCAACGTCCTCATCATTGCCAATCCATACGATGCCTTCATGCTGGAGGATGACGGGCGAGTGGACGAGAAAATCTTTGACGAGTATGCAAAACTCGGTCTGCGTTATCCGCCCCGTTTCTTCCGTGCCGCATCGCAAGAAGATGCGGCGGAGTTGATTGGCCAGAACGCTTTCGACCTCGTCATCTGCATGCCCGGAACAGGCAGCAATGATGTGTTTGGCATTGCTCGTGGCATCAAGACGGATTTCCCGTCATTGCCGATAGTGGTGCTTACACCATTCTCGCACGGCATAACACGGCGCATGGAGAATGAGGATTTGAGCGCCTTCGAGTATGTGTTCTGCTGGTTGGGAAACACAGAACTGCTGCTCTCCATCATAAAACTGATGGAGGACAAGATGAACCTCGAACACGATATTGCGGCTGGCGTGCAGATGATATTGCTGGTGGAGGACAGCATCCGTTTCTATTCCTCATTGCTTCCCATTCTCTACCGTTTCGTGCTTCAGCAGAGCCTCGAATTTGCCACAGAGGCACTCAACTCGCAGTTGGAAATGTTGCGCATGAGAGGACGTCCGAAGATTGTGCTGGCACGCAACTATGAGGAAGCGTGGGCGTTGTATTCTCGATATAGCGACAACGTTTTGGGAGTCATCAGCGACTGCCGTTTCCCTGTGAGTGCATCGGCGAAGGAGAAGGATGAACTGGCAGGTTTCAGACTGCTGAGTGCCATTCGTGAGGTGGATGAATATGTGCCGTTGGTGCTTGACACGAGCGAGGCGGACAAGAAGGCTTGTGCCGACCAGTGCAGTGCGTCGTTCATCGACAAGGGGTCGAAGAAACTGAACCAAGACATAAAGGATGTGCTGACGAAGTACTTTGGGTTTGGCGATTTCATCTTCCGCAGCCCAGAAACCATGGAAGAGATAGCACGCATCCGAAATCTGAAAGAGTTGCAGGATAACATCTTCACTCTGCCTTCCGAATCGCTCGGATACCACCTGCGCCGCAACAACGTGTCGCGCTGGCTTTCGTCGCGTGCAATCTTCCCTGTAGCGGAATTTCTGAAAAAGATAACATGGAAGGTAGAGAGCGACGTGGATGCACATAGGCAGTACATCTTCGATGCCATAGTCAGTTATCGCCGCATGAAGAACCGTGGCGTAGTGGCGGTGTTTCATCGTGACCGCTATGACAGTTACAGTCAGTTCGCACGCATTGGAGAAGGTTCTTTGGGAGGAAAAGGCAGAGGTCTGGCATTTCTCGACAATATAATAAAGCGGCGTACCGACCTCAACGGATACAGCAATGCGACTGTGCAGATACCTAAAACGGTTGTGCTTTGCACTGATATCTTCGACCAGTTCATGGAGTCCAACGGACTGTATGAAGTGGCTCTCTCCGACCTGCCAGATGAGGAGATTTTGCAGTATTTCTTGCGTGGCAGACTGCCCAATACGCTTGCCGATGACCTCATGTCGTTCATGGAGGTGGTTAATGCCCCTGTGGCTATACGTTCATCGTCCTTGCTCGAGGATAGCCACTATCAACCTTTTGCTGGCATCTATTCCACATATATGATACCTCGTGTGGAGGACAAGTACGCACGCCTCGAAATGCTGTCCAATGCTATCAAGAGCGTTTATGCAAGCGTCTTTTACCGTGCATCAAAAGAATATATGGTGGCAACGTCCAATGTGATAGACCAAGAGAAAATGGCTGTAATTCTGCAAGAGGTTGTTGGGCAGGAGTATGGCAGCGGGTTCTATCCGACCATATCGGGAGTGGGGCGAAGCATAAACTACTACCCCATAGGCGACGAGAAGGCTGATGAAGGCATTGTGGAACTGGCTCTCGGACTGGGCAAATATATTGTTGACGGAGGACTATGCCTTAGAGTTTGTCCTTATCATCCCGACAAGGTGCTGCAAACCAGCGAAATGGAGATTGCATTGCGTGAGACGCAGACGAAGTTCTATGCACTTGTTCCCACATCCAACCTCCAGTTTCAAGTCGATGATGCTTTCAACCTTAAGACTGTCACGGTGCGTGATGCTGACCACGACGGCTCGTTGCAGTGGATTGTCTCTACTTATATCCCTTACGACCAGTGCATCTACGACGGCTATTATGAGGGCAAGAACCGCAAGATAATCTCTTTCTGCGGAGTGTTGCAAAACGGCGTATTCCCTCTGCCCGAACTCTTGCAGAAGGTGCTGAAATATGGCCAAGAAGAAATGGCACGCCCTGTTGAAATAGAGTTCGCCGTCAATCTCCATGACGACAAGACGGGAGAGTTCTACCTTTTGCAAATCCGCCCAATGGTGGACAACCAAATGAGGCTCGATGAGGACTTGACCGCTGTTGCCGACGATGCCTGCATTATTCGCAGCCACAATGCCATTGGACATGGAATAGTGTCAGACATTCTCGACATCGTATATGTGAAAACGGAGAACTACACAGCCTCAAACAACCCAGCCATTGCTGATGAAATTCAGCACATCAACCGAGGCTTTTTGGAACGGGGCGAGAACTATGTGCTTATCGGTCCGGGGCGCTGGGGGTCGAGCGATTCGTGGCTTGGCGTGCCAGTGAAGTGGCCGAGCATATCGGGCGCAAAGGTCATTGTAGAGGCAGGTTTACGAAACTTCCATGTCGAACCAAGCCAAGGCACCCATTTCTTCCAAAACCTCACGAGCATGGGAGTGGGATATTTTACAGTCAACGACTTCATCGGCGACGGCATATATCGTCAGGACTTCCTCAACTCTTTACCTGCTGTGGAGGAGACGGAGCATGTACGACACGTCCGTTTCCCTAATCCTGTTGTCATAAAAATAGACGGGATGAAGAAGGAAGGACTTGTGCTTTTTCCGCAAAACTGAATTATAAGAAGAAAGCCTAATTAAAGGGTCAGTTACTATTTGACGAAAAGGAAATTTCATCACCAACTATATGGAATGGAGTATTTTGTGTATATTTCCATTCCTTTTGTTTCCTTAATGAAAAATCTTTTGTAATTTTGCAAAAGAAAAATTAAGGTATAATACATATTTAATATATTTATAAAGAATATGAGTACAGAATGTACAGAAGATGTGAAGATTGAAGAGGGTAAAAGAGAGTCTCTTAATTTCATTGAAGAACAACTAGTAAAGGATTTGGCAGAGGGCAAAAACGGTGGAAGAATGCAGACTCGATTTCCGCCTGAGCCTAACGGCTATCTGCATATAGGGCATGCAAAGGCGATTGCCCTCGACTTCGGAATGGCGAAGAAGTATGGGGGTGTGTGCAACCTGCGTATGGACGACACCAATCCGCAGAAGGAGGACACGGAATATGTGGAGGCGATAAAGAGGGACATCGAGTGGCTCGGTTTCGAGTGGGGCGATGTGCTGTATGCGAGTGATTATTTTCAGCAGTTGTGGGACTTGGCTGTGGAGTTGATAAAGCAGGGGAAGGCGTACATCGACGAGCAGACGGCGGAGCAGATTGCGGAGCAGAAGGGAACGCCTACGCAGGCTGGTGTGAACTCGCCTTATCGTGACCGACCTGTGGAGGAGAGTCTGCGGCTGTTTGAGGAGATGAACTCGGGCAAGATGGAGCCGGGCAAGATGGTGCTGAGGGCGAAGATTGACATGGCAAATCCTAATATGCACTTCCGCGACCCTATCATGTATCGTGTGCTGAATTTGCCGCATTGGCGTACTGGAAATAAGTGGAATGCCTATCCGATGTATGACTATACGCATGGGCAATGTGACTATTGGGAGGGCGTGACACATTCGTGGTGTACGTTGGAGTTTGTCAGCCATCGTCCGCTCTATGACTTGTTTGTAGATTGGGTGAAGATGACTGACGGAACGGACAATCCGATAGACGATAACCGTCCTCGTCAGACGGAGTTCAACAAGTTGAACCTTACGCATATATTGCTGTCGAAGCGAAATCTGCTTATCCTCGTTGAGGAGGGAGTGGTGAACGGCTGGGACGACCCACGAATGCCGACCATCTGTGGTTTCCGTCGTCGCGGATATAGCCCGGAGGGAATACTGGCGTTCATCGACAAGATTGGATATACGAAGTTCGATGCTTTGAACCAGATGTCGCTCTTCGAGTCGGCTGTGCGTGACGACCTGAACAAGAGGGCGTTGCGAGTGAGTGCTGTGGTAAATCCTGTGAAACTGGTGATAACGAACTTCCCCGAAGGCGAGACTGAAACATACACGGCGGTGAATAACCCTGAGAATGAGGCAGACGGAACGCACGAGATTGAGTTCAGCCGTGAGTTGTGGATTGAGCGTGAGGACTTTATGGAGGATGCTCCGAAGAAGTTCTTCCGTCTTGGTCCGGGCAAGCAGGTGAGACTGAAGAACTCGTACATCATACAGTGTTCGGAAAATGTGGATGAGTGTGTGGTGAAGGATGAAGAAGGGAACATCGTGGAAATCCGTGCCGAACTCATCCCCGACACTAAGACGGGGCAGGCGAACAGCAACATGAAGATAAAGGGAAAGACCATACACTGGGTGAGTTGCAAGCATTGCATCGAAGCGGAGGTGCGTAACTACGACCGCCTGTGGATGGTGGAGAACCCTCGCGATGAGATTGCCGCTTACTCGAAGGAGCATGGCGATGTGCGTGGCATTGAGGCGATGAGACCGTTCCTCAATCCTAACAGCCTCGAAGTGAAGAAGGCGTATGTGGAGAAATGGCTCGCTACCCGTAAGCCAATGGACTACTTGCAGTTCCAGCGCATCGGTTATTATAACGTTGACCCAGACTCTACGCCAGAACACTTGGTGTTCAACCGCACTGTTGGACTGACTGACGCATGGAAGAAGATTAACGGTTAACGTTTTTTGTTGATGGCAAAAGACTATTTTCAGACAGATGAATTTAATGAGTTGCTCAATTTCTATGAGCGGCGAAAGAAGAAGCAGAAGAGCATCTACTTGGATGCTGATGAGTTTTCGGACATTGCCGACTACTATTTGAACAACGATTTACCTGCGTTGGCAATGGAGGCTGCTGACGAAGGACTTGCCATTCATCCTAACAGTGATGTGCTGTTGACAATGAAAAGCGCTATATGCATTTATCAGTCACATTTCGAGGAGGCTAAGAGCATTCTTGACGGAATGGATGAGGATGACCCCGAAGTGCTGTACCAGTTGGCACAGTTGCAATATGCCTATCATTTCGACATTCCGAAAGCGGAAAAAATGTGGCAAAGGTGGTTGCAAATGGAAAACGGTATAGACGGTGATGACACTGAGTACAAACGAGAAAACTACATACATATAATATCTACTATCGCTGTGCTGCACGAACCGCAAGATGTGCTGGAAGAAGGTAAGTGGAAGGAGATTGTGGATACATTGCGGCGATGGATACGTGAATACATTGACACTTTTCAGCCATTGGGCAAGTCTGACCATGATATACAGTTGGTAGACATCTGCCGTGAGAACGATCAAGTAGATTTTATGTGCGAGGCACTGACTCAGGTGCTTGAAGAGCGTCCCTATCTTCCTAAAGGGTGGTCAACCCTTGCACTGGGTCACTATCTTAGACAGGAAACGGAACAGGCTCTTGAAGCATGTGCTTTTGCGTTGGCTATCAACCCTAATGATACGGACGCTATGCTCACAAAAGCATATACGCTCTACGAGATGGGGGATAAGCAGGGGGCAAAGGCTGTTTTCAGAGAGTGTCTCGCCAAAGGAGGAGACACCGTACAAATTCTGCCACATGCAGAAATGCTTTTCAGCGACGGAGAGCGTGAGGAGGCATTGTCGCAGTTGACATGGATATCACGGTATTTGGAAATCAAGAAAAAGAAACTGGAAAAGAGGCGAGAGCGTGCTGCTAAGACATCGGCTGAAGAATTTAAGAATGTTGACAATGAGTATAATGCATTCATGGCGCAGTATAAGAAGACTATGTATGATATGGGGGGGATATATTATCGCAACGGATGCTATAAAAGAAGCGTTAGGACTTATGTCAGTCTTACCACATGTGAAGGCGAAAAGACCTCCGAAAACTTCTTTTTGTTAGGGCTTAGTTGGTTGGCACTAAATAAAATTGTCCCAGCGAGAGCGTCGTTTTCCATTGCTTTGAGCAACTCGAATGACCGGGTAAAGACTGGGCTTGATATAGCCATGACGTTCATAATGAATAACTATGACGAACTGGCTCTCAGTATGCTTGATTATGTTGACAGTGTGGCAGAAAAGCAAAACAGCCCTTACGCCGAAGACATTGCTGCCGCAAAATCACTGATATACTTGAAGATGGGCGATACAGAGCAGTTCCTCACATTCTTCAAAATAGCCTGCGAGGACACGCCTTTACTCGTACATCATGTCTATGGAAGTTATTTCCCCACTGATTTGCCTATTGACGAGTGGTATGACTATGCACAGCGAGAAATACAGTCCTTGCTAAAGAAAATCACTCAAGAAGATGTGCATATTGCAGGATTTTAGTAACTTTGCACTCTGTAAAGAAATATATACCAAACGAATTTGTGATATATGATACACAATAAATTTAAGGGATTGGGTGTTGCACTCGTCACTCCTTTTACCAAAAGCGGTGAGGTGGATTTTGTCTCATTGCGTCGCTTGCTCGACTACCAACTCTCAAACGGCGTTGACTTCATCTGCTTGCTCGGCACAACGGCGGAAACACCGACTTTATCATCCGAGGAACGCCGGCAGGTAAAAGATTTGGTTGTAAGCAAAGTGAATGGGCAAGTGCCAATCCTCATGGGATGCGGAGGCAACAATACCGCCGCTATCGTTGAACAAATAAAGTCTGACGATTTCAACGGCATCGACGGCATCCTCAGCGTGTGTCCTTACTACAACAAGCCATCGCAGGAAGGGCTGTATCAGCACTTTAAGGCAATCTCTGCTGCCGCCTCTTTGCGAAACCTTTCCGTCGTCCTCTACAATGTTCCGGGACGTGTCGGAGTGAATATGACGGCTGAAACCACACTCCGTTTGGCAAATGAATGTGAAAATATCGTTGCTATCAAAGAAGCCTCTGGCAATTTCACACAAATAGACGATATTATCAAGAACAAGCCTGCAAATTTCGATGTCATTTCTGGCGATGACGGCATTACTTTCCCTCTCATCACACTTGGTGCAGTAGGTGTCATATCCGTTATAGGCAACGCCCTTCCAAAAGAGTTTAGCCGCATGGTACGACTTGCTCTCAATGGTGACTACGCCAATGCCTTGACCATACACCACAAATTCACGGAACTTTTCAAACTCCTTTTCGTAGACGGCAACCCCGCAGGCGTGAAGGCGATGCTCAACTCTATGGGGTTGATTGAGAACGAACTGCGTCTCCCTCTTGTGCCGTCTCGCATATCCACTTTTGAGAAGATTGCAGCAATCATCAAAGAACTGAACATCAAGTGCTGAGCAAGAACAAAATCAAGTACATCCGTTCTTTAGAACATAAGAAATACCGCACAGCCACATCGTCCTTTGTTGCCGAGGGCTATAAAGTCGTTGCCGACCTATTGCCTACTTTCCATTGCAAATGCTTAGTAGCAACATCTGAATGGCTTGACAACAACGCCACCGCCCTTGCTTCCCTCAGACAAACCGTCACTGAAATTCACACTGTTACAGACGAAGAACTCCGCAAGGTCAGTTTTCAAGAAACACCCCAGCAAGTATTGGCGGTGTTCCAACAGCCACAATGGTCTGCCGACATCTATCACATCGCCCAAAACAATCTCTGCCTCGCCTTAGACGACGTGCAGAATCCCGGCAATTTAGGCACAATCATCCGCCTTGCCGACTGGTTCGGCATCGAGCATATCTTTTGTTCTCGCAACTCCGCAGACATCTACAATCCCAAGACTATACAGGCAACAATGGGGGCAATTGCTCGGGTGCAAGTGCATTATGTTGACCTTCCCTCTACCCTCGCCACTATCGACAGCGGTATACCTATCTACGGCACATCCCTCAATGGCGACAATATCTACACAAAGCCCCTCGCTCCTAATGGCATCATCATAATGGGCAATGAAGGCAAAGGCGTGTCTGCCCCAGTAAACGCCTTAGTTACCGAACAACTATACATTCCCAACTATCCAAAAGACCGTCCCACCTCAGAGTCCCTCAATGTAGCCATTGCTACCTCAATAATCTGCGCTGAATTTCGCCGAAGAATTCTATAGACGTTCCTCCTATATTCCAATTGCCCAACCCAACAACACACATCCGTGTGCGTACACAACAATTGATGCAAGTCATCTATTTGAGTGCTTTTTATGTTTTTTCGCAAATTTATTATGTTACGACGCACAAAAGCAAGTAACTTTGCATCGTCAAACAGATAGAACTATTGACAAACAAAAAAACATTCACAAATAGGTTGGTATAGGTTTATATTTAGAGTACAAAGTTCTCAATGAGTAAAAGATAGGTAAAAAAGATTGTTTTGAAATGGACTTCAACTCATGGGAGGGATACAAAACGCCAAACGCAGACAGTCCTGCGAAAGTGCTGCAAGCGGAGGCGATTTCCCACCAAGGGTGAAAAGATTAAACGAAAAAAAGAGATAAAAGTCATATAATAGGTTTTAGGTTAGTAAAAGATTTAGGTTCATTTTTAGAAGAAAAGATGAAAGGAAACGTGGAGTCCGTGACGGATTTCACGTTTTTTGCTCTGCAAAGACAATGCGCCCAATCCCCTACCCTTCACCTAAAATTCTGTCGCTGCTGACGATTATGATTGTCAGCAGCGACAGAATTTTAGAGGCAAACCGCCTCTACTTGTAAACTTCAAAAGATTACTTTATATACTTATAATACTCGCACGCAGCCAATAACCATGCACCTGTGCCAAATGGTGCTTGCGACTGAGCATTGACAGTGCGGGTTGGGTCGGGTTTCTCGCCGATGGGCTGAACATAGCCGATGCTGCCGTCGGGCTGAAGGGCTGTTTCAGAGAGATATTTCCATGCTTTGTCGATGGTTGGCTTGTACTGCTTTGCAGGGAGAATGCCATTGTTCACACCCCACAGGATGCCGTAGGTGAAGAATGCTGTGCCAGATGTCTCATAGCCCGGAGCATCGTCAGGGCAGAGCATTGAGCGTGTCCAGTAACCCTCTGGTTGCTGACAGCGTGCTACACCTGCTGCGAGTTGCTTGAAGCGGTCGAGGTAGAAGGGGCGATATTTGCTGTCTTTCGGAAGGTCTTGAAGAACCTTTGCCAAGCCTGCGAGTACCCATCCCGCACCTCTTGCCCAAAATGATTTGCCGTCGTTGCATGCGGTCTTGACTTTGGGATATACATATTTGCCGTCGCGGTAGTAGAGTTGCTCGTCCTTGTCGAATAGGAGGCTGTCGGTCCAGCGGAAGCACTCATATTGCTTGTCGAGCAGTTTTTGGTCGTGAGTGACGGTGTAGAGTTTGCTGAAAATAGGCATACCCATGTAGAGAGCATCTGCCCACCACCAGTAATCCACATCGGGTGTGGATGCCTCGTAGCACATCACTTCGAGGGTGCGAGTGAGGCGTTCTGCACGATGCTCTAATTTGTAGAGGTCAATATACACTTGGAAGCAAATCTGCCAGTCGGCAAAAAGCACATAGTCCATGCCTTCGCCGTATGTTTTGTATAGCCATTTGCTCTTGTCCTTCTGTGTGGCACCCTGCCAATGGTTGTAGTTCGCCCATTGCAGAGCGTAGTCGAGATATGCCTGTTTGCCTGTCAGATTATACACCTCTTGATTGCCAGTGAAATAAGCGGCGTTGTCCCAAAAACCACGGCATTTCGCCGAGTTGTGGCTTTGCCAATAGTCGTTCACTTTCTCGATTTGGTTTAAGATGTCTTGCTTCGTCTGAGCAACTGCGTTCTGTGCCACGAATAGGGCTGCGAGAACAAATGTCTGTAAAATTTTCATATTATTAGGTTTTTTATTGTTAGTTATCTTTTGGAGCGAGTCCTATCTTTCTTGCTTCTTCCATCAGTAATGCCCTTGCCGGTTCGTATTCATTCGGTATCTTACCATCAAGTATAGCATCCTTTATTGCCGATTTCAGCACTCCCACCTCTCTGCTTGGCTTCAACCCGAACATCTGCATTATTTCCTCGCCCGACACAGGCGGCTGGAAGTTTCGTATGCGGTCTTTCTCCTCTATTTCAACGAGTTTGGTGCGTACTATTCGGAAGTTCTCAATGAACCTCTTTTTCTTCACCGAGTCTTTTGAAGTGATGTCTGCTGTACAGAGCAGCATGAGGTCGTCGATGTCGTCCCCTGCCTCAAAAAGCAACCTCCGCACGGCGCTGTCAGTCACTTCCTCATCAGCAATAGCAATGGGTCTCATGTGCAGTTGCACGAGTTTCTGCACAAACTTCATCTTCTCGTTCATCGGCAGTTTCATACGGCGGAAGATGTTGGGTATCATCCGCTCACCGATGTCGTTGTGGTTGTGGAATGTCCAGCCTAAAAGAGGGTCAAAGCGTTTCGATTTAGGCTTGCCGATGTCGTGCAGCAATGCCGCCCAACGAAGCCACAAGATATGGTCTTTGGGCGACTCCCATGTTCCATTGCCTTCGGGCAAATCAGCGATGTTTGCCGTCGCCTTTGCCACATTATCAAGCACTTCCAATGTGTGATAGAAATTATCCTTATGCCCTTTTCCGTTCCTTCTATCCACTCCTTGCAGTTGTGATAATTCGGGGAAAATAAGTGGCAGAAGCCCGCATCTCTCCAACTCTACGAACCCCACAGAAGGTGTAGGCGACAAAAGGATTTTATTCAATTCCTCGGCAATCCTTTCTCCCGATATGATGCTGATTCTCTCCTTGTTACGTTCCAAAGCCTCAAAAGTGCCTTCCTCTATATGGAAATTCAATTGTGTGGCAAATCGGATGCAACGCATCATACGCAGAGGGTCATCGCTGAAAGTAATGTCGGGGTCGAGCGGTGTGGCAATAATCCTTTCCTCCATATCCAACAGTCCGTCGAAAGGGTCAATCAGTTCGCCAAACCTATCCTTATTCAGACACAACGCCATAGCATTGATGGTAAAATCCCGCCTGTTCTGGTCTTCCTCCAAAGTTCCGTCCTCAGTCACAGGCTTGCGAGAGTTGCGGTCATAACTCTCCTTCCTTGCCCCTACAAACTCAATCTCCAACCCCTTATGCTTCAACTGTGCTGTGCCGAAATTGCGGAAAATGGCGATATTCACCTTCTTCCCAATCTTCCCCCTCAATGCCTCAGCAATAGCAATGCCCGGTCTCTCAATCTTCCTCCTCTGGTCTATCACCACTATATCTATATCATTTGAAGGTCTCTCAAGAAACAGGTCACGCACCCATCCGCCAATCACATAACACTCCAACCCCAGTTCCTCCGCCGTCTCCGAAATCAGCCGAAAAAAAGGGTGGTTCAATTGTATCAATATATCTTCCTTTGTCAGTCGTTTCATCTGCCCTTACAAGTCCACATGGATTGTAAGTGCAAAGATAAACAAATAATTTAAGAAATAAAAGATGAGGGTTAAGATTTAGTGCCAATGACGTAAAATCTAAACCATACTCTTTTTCAAATACTGCATCCCACACAAAAACTTAGGGAATATTTTTATTTTTTGCCTGATAATATGGCGACAAGCCAACCCGGAAAAACCACAATGAATATTAGGATGGGCAAGATATACTCTATTAGCCACGCCAATAATAAAAGAAACGCTATCGTTCCAAATAATATTAAGAGAAAGTTTTTAAGGTTAAATTTCATTTTGGGGTCGTTTTATTGATTTAACAAATTACTTATTTGAAAACTCCTTATTGCACCGACGGCAAGCCATGCGGCAGTTATCCACCACCGTCTTGCCCCCTTTGCTCCATGGGGTGATGTGGTCGCCCTCCATATCGGAAATGTCGAATGGCTTGCCGCAGTAATGGCATCTGCCTCCCTGCCTTTCATACACCTCACGCTTTATGTTGTCAGAGAATGTGCGGATGTTCAGATTACGCTCATCCCGTGTGAGGACATAGCGGTAAATGCCTTTCTTGTTAGTCACATCCTCGTCCATCATCAGGCGAGTTATCTCCTCCTCCAGTTTTACGGTGTCGTATTGCTCATCTTTGTATTTCCCGTAAAGAAATCCCCAATCAACACCCTTCATTTCTTTGCGATAACGAGGAAAAGTTGCTTCCACCCAATGAATTACACTTTGGAAATACAGCCACAACTCATTGGCATTCTGTTTCTTTTGGCTGCTCTGCCGCATGTATTCTTTCAGTTCCTCTATGCTGCCGTTGTTTTTCCACAGCAGGGCGAGTTCAAGCAGTCCCTGACGGTTCACTTCGTATCTTGGCTTCACATATTTGTTGCCGATGTCTTGTGCAGGACATCCGTTTTTGCTGAAATACCGCTTGGCATCCGTCAGCCACTCGCTGGCGTGGGTGGCATTCAGCAATTCTTGGTCAGTCAGTTTCAGTCCCGCTATATTGATTGTTCTGAACCATGCGAGTTTTTCCGAAGGGTTTCCCTCGCAGAAGTACACCATAAGTTCGTAGTCAAGGATTTTTTCTCTTTTGTCTTTTGGCAGATTGTCAAAGTATAGGTTTTCTTTTATGTCATTATCATGCACCGAATACATTTGTGGCTGTGCTACATAGTGGCAGATACTCAATATACGTTGCTGTCCGTCAAGCACTTCAAAAGTTCCGTCTTCTCGTTTAACCCAATACATTATGTTTAGCGGAAAGCCCTGTTTTACGGTCTCAATGACCTTCTGCTCATCTTCCGTTTTATAGACAAAGTTACGTTGGTATTTGGGGCGAATGTCCAATCTTCCTCCATATCCCACAACACCTTCTTCATCGTTATCTTTATATCCATCAATAAGTTCACGGATAGTGATTTTGTGCAGTTCTATGTCCATATAAATTATAGTTTACGTATTAAAATTCGTGCATATTTACGTTCTCGATTTATAAAAGGATACCCAAAGTTGTTTTCATCAATATGAGTATTAGCCATTTGACCTATGATTTCAAACTGTTCAGGGTTATGTTTGTCAAGGAATGTGATAGGTACACCCATAACACCTTCATAATCACAAGGAATATCCTTTGTCTTATCTACGTTTATTGCGT
Source organism: Prevotellaceae bacterium (assembly GCA_022508665.1). Lineage (GTDB taxonomy): Bacteria > Bacteroidota > Bacteroidia > Bacteroidales > Bacteroidaceae > Minthosoma. Next base: position 15,115 of record JAFLUT010000006.1, read on the forward strand.
TGTAGTTATCGTATTTGGGGTATTCTTCTTCGTTATATCTTTTATATAGTATCAGTTTCTCATGGCGTTCTTTATAGTCAAGGTTTGTAAACCATCTAACGCCTTTCACACGAATGTATTTAGCCCCCTTTTCATCTACTCGGCTTCCTGCAGCAAGTAGCGGATAGTCATCAGGAACACCAAATTCTCTGTCTCCACTGTGTATGCTACATCCAAGCCATATTTTATTATCCTTAATCAAAGGAAAAATCTCCTTATAAGTAATAGCGTTCTGATTTCCAATGATTAAGAATTTCTTATTAAATGCCATAAGTTGTGCCACATACTCCCGAAAAAGCGAAAAAGGAGGGTTGGTGACTACTATGTCTGCTTGCAACAATAGTTCTATACATTCTTTGCTGCGAAAATCCCCGTCTCCTTTTAATGGCTTTACATCAACCTTGTTCCAGTCGGGCATGTTCTCCCCATTGTTGCCGTCATATATGAGATATACGGCTTGTTCAGCAGTATTCTGACTGAACAAATCGGGGCAGTTGTTTTTGTAGCAAGTTGTAATGATACGTTTTAGTCCGAGTGTGTGAAATTTGAGGGCAAAATATCTGAAAAAATTGCTCACTCGTGGGTCATCACAGTTGCACAAAACGGTTTTCCCTCTGAAAAACTCTCCGTAATGCCCCAATTCATCTTCAATCACAGACAGTTGTGTGTAGAACTCATCGTTCTTACCCTTTCTTGCCTTTGTTAGTGCGGTGTTGCCTCCGCTGGCAGTTTGCTTGCTTTTGCTCATATAGTGGTGTATTTAGGTATGCCTTTCTTTATGGCTATATCCGCACCACAATATGTAAACAAAAAGGGCGCAGACTTTCACCATACGCTACCAAGGCTCACCACAAGCCCTCATCCATCTATGGGTACAGCCCGCGCCATAAGGCACGAACCCCATGATAGATGATGATATTGCTCTTTCGGTGTCCGAGGTGGTGATTCTGGTAGCGATTGAGCAAATATGTCAAGCGTGACATTACGGTGAATATCACGCCACAAAGATAGATATTATTTTACGAAACACAAAATATCAACCTATAAAATATCTGATTTTATTTATCTGATGATTGCCGGTGAATTATATTCCGTCTGGCGGATTGTCATTAACGGATACCTTTTCTCTTTTGTGATAGAGTATAAATGCCTGCATACATCCTCTTGTCTCATGCTTCTTCTTAAAATATAACTTAAATTTTATAAAATATAGGTTTAATTTATATAAATATAAGTTATATTTTATAAAACATAAGTTATGTTTTATGGGAGCGGACGGCTGAGATATAGGAATGGGGATGGTGGGGTATATGTAATGTGGTGTATGGGGCAGGGGGGATGTCGTACCGTGTTGTGGGATTGTGAATGGCGGTTTGTCGGGCGGGATGATGTTGGTTGGAATATGTTTTGTGTGGAGAATAAATGATACTTTTCTTGGTCTTTATTCTTTGTTCTTGACAAAAATACTTATCTTTGCCTAAAAATAGATGTTTATGAAGAGGATTTTGTATTCTGCTGTTGGCATAGCTGCCGTGGCTGTATTTTCTGCTATATGTTTTTCTTCTTGCAATGGCAAGCCTTCGATGGTGGAGCAACGCAAGGCGGAGATAAGGGAGCATGATTCGCTGGAACTCGCTCAGGCAAGGGCTGACCTTGCTGTGGCGGACAGCGTGATTGCCTTTAAGGCTTTTGAGTTGGAGGACTTGAAAGAGGGGTTTGTCTTTGAGAAGGAGGAGAAGTATCAGACCGTGGGCTACTATGTGTTGCCGTCGTATGCAGGCAACAAGTCACGTTTCACGTTCTTTCCCGAAGTGGAGGAGACGGGAAAACTGTTGTTGGTGTCTATTGATAAGCAACGCCGATATGCCTTTACGGAGGTCGTTCTTGATGATGAGGACTACACGGCGCAGTTGCCGGCGAACCTTTCGGATGCGATGCTGAAGGACATTGCCAAATGCTACTCTCTTGCCAAGACTATGCAAGACCTTGAGAAGGCGAAGGCTGACAAGGAAAAGATGGGGTTGAAGGTGCAGTTTTACAAGAGGAAGATGGGGATGGAATAGTCTCCAATATATGTGATGTGAGTGAAAGGGTATAATAAAAGGGGAAGTTGTGCTTCCCCTTTTATTGTTTATGTATGTGATATGTTTGCTTACTCTGCACGGAGAGTGAAACGCTTGAAGTCTGTGACAGTCAAGTCCTTGTCGATGTTCTGGAGGTACTGAGCGACAGAAATCTTGTTGTCGTCGATGTATGCCTGTTCGAGGAGGCAACTCTCTTTGTAGAACTTGGCAACCATACCTTTGGCGATGTTCTCAATCATCTGCTCCTTCAGGTTTGCCTCAGCCTCTTTAGCAACAGTTGCTTTGATTTCACGAGCCTTTGCTGCTTCCTCTGGAGTAATCCAGCCCTTAGCGGTGTTAGACTCGATGTGGTCGTCAGAATCAACGTGTGCAGGGTTGATGCCAGCCTTCTTGAGTGCTACCTCTACTGCCTTGCCGATTTGGTTCTGCTTAGCCTTTTCAATAGCGTTGCGAGTCTCAGCGTCCTTAACGTCCTGTGGCACAGTGTCTGCGCTGAGGGCGATTGGTGACATTGCTGCAACCTGCATTGCTACGCCCTTGCCAGCCTCTTCGTAACCTTTCTTGTTGAGGACTACGAGAGAGCAGAGGAAGTTCTGGTTCATGTGGTTGTAAGCGATGATGTCCTCGCCCTCAACATAGTTGAAGCCATCGAGTTCCATTTTCTCGCCTGTCACACCTGAACGGTTTGTGATGGCATCCTTGATGTTCTCGCCGTCGATTGTGAGGTTGTTCACCTCGTCCATGCTCTTACACTTAGCAGCAACGATGGCGTCGATAATCTTTGTAGCCAGTTCTACGAAGTCTGCGTTCTTTGCTACGAAGTCTGTCTCGCACTTGAGGGCAATCATTGCACCGTAGTTGCCGTCAACCTTTGCAAGCACGCAACCCTCGGCTGCATCGCGGTCTGAACGCTTTGCTGCTACGAGTTGACCCTTCTTGCGAAGGATTTCCATGGCTGCCTCCATGTCGCCGTTAGCCTCTGTGAGGGCCTTCTTGCAGTCCATGAGACCAGCCTGAGTCTTCTTGCGAAGTTCGTTTATTTCTTGAATAGTAATAGCCATGTTTTTATAGATTTTTTAGAAACTATATGTTTATAGACTTTTTCTGCTGATTATTCTTCAGCGGCTGGTGCTTCCTCTGCAGGTTCTGCTTCGGCAGCCTTCTTGCCAGCCTTGCCTTCCTTCTTCTCTGCTGCTGCATCTTGGTCTGCCTTCTCTACCTTGCGCTCTTCAACGCCTTCGTTGATGGCATCGCACATAGCGCTGAGGATGAGGTCGATAGACTTTGTTGCATCGTCGTTAGCAGGGATGACGAAATCTACGTTGCGTGGGTCAGAGTTTGTATCTACGATAGCGAATACAGGGATGCCAAGACGGTTTGCCTCGCTCACTGCGATATGCTCCTTCATCACATCAACAACGAAGAGTGCTGATGGGAGACGAGTGAGGTCTGCGATAGAGCCGAGGTTCTTCTCCAACTTTGCACGCTTGCGACGAATCTGAAGGTTCTCACGCTTTGAGAGTTTGTCGTATGTGCCATCGTTCAACAATTTGTCGATGTTTGCCATCTTCTTCACAGCCTTGCGGATTGTTGGGAAGTTGGTGAGCATACCGCCCGGCCAACGCTCGATAACGTAAGGCATGCCTACTGATGCAGCCTTTTCTGCTACGATGTCCTTAGCCTGCTTCTTTGTAGCAACGAAGAGGATGCGCTTGCCACTCTTTGCAATCTGCTTGATAGCATCGGCTGCTTGGTCAATCTTTGCTACTGTCTTGTTGAGGTCGATGATGTGGATGCCGTTACGCTCCATGAAGATGTAAGGAGCCATGGCTGGGTTCCACTTACGCTTGAGGTGACCGAAGTGTGCACCTGCTGCGAGAAGAGAATCAAAATCTGTTCTTGCCATAATTGTTTGTTTACTTTCTTTTTTAAGTTAATGTTTTGTTTAACCCAACTCGCAAGTCGCACCGAGAGGAGAGCCTGCGAGTTTAGATACTAAACGGTTATTTTATATGTAGGTAAGAGGTAAATGGGCGAGAGGTGACTTTGTGACCTGTAACCCATGACCTTTAACCTGATAATTTTAACGCTTAGAGAACTGGAATCTGCGGCGTGCCTTTGGCTGACCGGGCTTCTTACGCTCAACAGCACGAGAGTCGCGAGTGATGAAGCCTTCTGCACGGAGAGCCTTCTTGTCTTCCTCGTTAATCTTCACGAGAGCACGAGCGATGGCGAGGCGAAGTGCCTGACTCTGACCAGTGTAGCCGCCACCTGTCAGATTTGCCTTGATGTCATACTTCTCAGCCACACCGAGGAGGTTCAGAGGCTGCTTAACGACAAACTGGATGAGTTCTGATGGGAAATAATCAGCAAGTTCACGCTTGTTGATAGTGATTTTGCCAGTACCTTCAGTAAGGTACACGCGTGCAACGGCACTCTTGCGGCGACCAATTGCATTTATATAATTTACTGCCATATACCTTATTCTTATTTGAGGGTGTTAATATCAAGTGCTACTGGCTTCTGAGCCTCCTTGTCGTGCTCTGCGCCTTCGAAAATGTAGAGGTTTCTGAGGAGTTTGCGACCGAGGATGCCCTTTGGAAGCATACCCTTCACTGCGTGGCGCAACACCTTCTCGTAACCGTTTGGACGTGCTATCATCTCAGCATAAGTTGCCTTGTGCTGACCGCTTGGATAGCCTGAGAATGTGATGTAGATTTTCTGACTTTCCTTGTTACCGCTCACCTTGATTTGGTTAGCGTTGATAAGGATTACATTGTCTCCACAGTCCATGTTTGGAGTGAAGACTGGCTTGTACTTACCGCGAAGTACCTTTGCTACCTTAGATGCGAGACGACCGAGAGTCTGTCCTGCTGCATCAACCACGACCCACTGCTTGTTTGCTGCTTCGGGCGTGATGTAGCTCGTCTTGAAACTGTTTGATTGCATTTTTAACCTTTAATTTAGTTTAATAATTGTGTTCGCTGCCAGCACGGCGTTTCCGCACGACTGACGTACTGTGCCCATTTTGAACAGATTCCTTGAAGCGTTGCCCCAATTACTCGGTTTCAATTTGGGTTTTCCGCGTTTCACGGACCGCACCCTCGGCTAATAAGAAGTGCTATCCACACAAAACTACGGGCGACTTTTTCTGCCGCTTCGTCAATAAATTGCCTGCAAAGATACGCATTTCCCTACAAACAGCAATAAAAATCAAGAGTTTTTTTGTTTGTTAAGTAAAAAAATCTGTTTTGTGGTGAGTCCAACAGGCGCTACATGTCTTCCAACGCCAACGAATGCAGACGAAGGGACACACCTCGCATTTCTTTACATTGTTGCAAAAGATGGTCAACCTTCTCTTGTAATACCGATTCGCTATACTTCTCCTTATTTTTCTTTATTTCGTAGATGTCTGCGACATTGTCAATCTCGTTCACTGCAATTAAATCAATCTCATTTTCTCCCTTCCTGTCCCAGTATTTACCTATGCGCGTATAACGTCCCGACTCCTGAAGTTTCCGTTCAAAGTATCGCTCCAAAACAAATCCAGAATACACATTATAATCACGCTCGATGATGCGCGCCAGTTGGTTTAACGCCCCATTTTCCACAAATGCCTGATACTTGTAGAAAAAACGAAACCAAAGGGAAAGAAACACATCACTCAACACATAGCGAGTCTTTTTCGAGTTTTCTTTTGCGAAAATAGGAAGACGCTTTTCTATCAGTCCATAATATTTCTCAAGCCTGACCAGATAACTGCCAATGTTGTCGGTTTGCAACTGCGCCTCAATCTCCCCACGTGTCGCCTGCCCATTGGCGATGCAGGTGAGAATGGAGAAATGTACGGAATAGTCAGTGCCGAACTCCTCTATCAAGATGTTTTTCCCCTCATTGATAAATGGCGAATTCTCCTCCGTCAGATAGGCAAGCATTTGGCTTTTTGTGGTGCGACCGCTATCCATGAGCAGAGTCACATACCATGCCACACCGCCCGTAATGGCAAAAAGAGCAAGCAAGTCCTCTGACGTGTACTTAGGATTGTGGTCAGCCAAAATCTCTTTCAGCACAGATGTTGCAAATGGCTTCAGAGACATATTCTTATTGGCACGCCCAAAAAGAGGTTCGTTGGCATCCTCAAAAATCTTCTTCATCAGCGAAAACACAGAGCCACTCACAATCAGATTCATCTTACTTTTCCCCTTGTGGATGTCCCATTCACGCTGCATTTCGCTAAACACCGACGGATTGATTTTCTGAAAATCTTGAAATTCATCTATCACCAACGTGAACGGACGCTGCTCAGAATATCTTAAAAGAAAACGGAACATGTCAGCGAACTTTGACAGTCCTCCAATTGGGATGTTCAGTTTTTCCTCCACCTCCTGAGCAAAGTCCTGACACAACAGTGTCTCCGTCTTGCGAGCCACGAAAAAATACAGCAGCGTCTCATCGCCACAACGCAATGCCAGTTCCGTTTTGCCGATACGGCGACGACCCATAATCACGGTCATCCTGCCCTCGTCTCGGCTTTGCAGCAGCACCTCTTTCAAACTGCCAATCTCTTGTGTCCTGTCGTAAAATCTCATGCCGTCACACTAAAGTATTTCAAAATACAGTATTTGAAAATACTATTTGACGGCAAAGATACGATATTGACATTTAATATACAAATAATGTGGCAAATAAATGATGATTAACTAAAGTTGGGCTTCGGTGACTATATCAATAGCTGTTAAACAAATTGAATAGCATTACCTTCTATGTGCATATTATTAGTATTTACCAACATTTCTTCAAATTCTTTCATGTGTTTGGACTCTATAAATGTAAATGATGTTTGGTTTATACTATGAAAATCCAAATTGCACTTCACAAATTTATTGTTACAATAATTTGATTCATTGATAACTGCATCTGAAAAATCGCATTCAGAAAAAGAACATTTATTGAAATCCGCTTTATCAAATGATGTGCCAGTAAAACTAATTTTGTGAAAAATTGTATTCCTGTCAAATTGAGAGCCATCTAATATATGTGCATCTTTAAATGAAACATTTTTTATCGTAACATGTCTAAGCAAAATTGAATGGATTTTAGCAGCAACAAATTCCGAGTTTGTGATTGTTGTGGATTGAAAACTACATTTGTCTATTTGTGATTTATTAAACTGTGCATTATTTATGTACAAATTGTTAAAGGACAGACCTTCGAGATTACAATTATTAAGTTCCTTTTCTTGATTGTGAAATATTGAATTCTTTGCAAACAAATATCTTATTATTCTCTTTTTCTCTTTTATGGAATGCTTATCAGAAGAACATAATATATCGCAGAAGTTCTCACATACCGATTGAACATATTCGTTATATTCTTTTGCAAAGTAATATAAATTACAGATTGTATTTAATCTCACTGTTTCATTATCGCTATTTAACATACTAATATATGTGGAATACCGATTGTCTATTTGATTGTCTAATTGTTTGTTTTGTAATATTGCCAATTCTTTATGTTGGCTTCTTGAAACACAAATCTTCTCATATACTTGATATACTCCGATAATCGCACATACAACACCCCACAATGATATCCATGAAGATGTGAAGTCTTTTATAGCCATATTAAATGTCCATAATCTTTTCTGCTCTAAATCTATACCGAAAAAACCAAATACAAGTTGTATTATAAAAGGATATGTTATAATTACCCCCACTATGATACAAATCGCTATTCGATTCTTCTTACTATCAAAATTTATAAGGTCTTTCATAATTATTCTTCTTTAAAATGTAAGTTTGACTTCTGTCGCCTTTTCTTGTTTTTTGTAAAGTCAGAACTTAAAATCCTACTTTATCCAGATGAATATTATCATTCATCTCAATATATCTCATTTAATTTATATACAGGACGATTGAATATCCAAGGAACTGGATCATCAAAACCCAAATCTTCCTTATGGGAGTATGCACATATAACATAATTACGACTATCATAAACATCAGATGTCCAGTAATAGATATAATCACCTTTTGAGTTTTTTGTTTTTAATGCCTCTCCGCCAAAACATTTTAATGCGATGTTTAAATTATCTATATTTTGAAGCATCATCATTAGTTGCTCCGTTGTCGGAGGATGCTGACTACGAACAGATATAGAACTACATAGATAACCTGTATCTCGCATAGCGACAACAAAAGCCTCTCCGTTTTCTATCATACAAACACCCTTTTTATTAAATGTTATTTTCTCACTTTCTTTCATTTGTTCCCATTGAGTGGGTGTAATATATACAACTTTGCCATCTTTTACTGCACACAATGACATATTTGTTGGTTCTGTTGATATTTCTCCACTTTGAGCAAATCCACCTGTACCCAACAAGCCATTTGCGACTTTGGAAGATATGTCTATAAGTTGAGCCATGCTTTCTGCTGATGCATTGGTGTCAAATGCTTTCTCTACAAGCGCAGATTCAACATTTATTAGTCTTGCAGCAACAAAAAGTTCATCAAATACTTCGCTGACATCTGCCACCACCACATAGCGTACTCCGAACTTCTGTCCCAAACGTGCAATCTGACTATCTTGTACTTCGCCAGAAGTTTGGAAATCTTGTTCGCTCGAAAGAGCTGCAAGGAAATCCGCAGTGCGTTCAACAGCGGCGTATTCATTGGTTGATGTGATTGCGCTTACCAACCTTGCACCAATAACCTTTTTATAAGAATCCTGTACGTCATTGCCAGTCATATACACCGCAACCTTCTTTTTAACTGCTGTCTGAGCCATAGCGTTGCTGCCGCAAAGGCAGGCAATCGCTATGATACAATATAAAACCTTTTTCATAGTTGTTATTTTGAATTTTTAGAAACCAATCTGTAAGCCACATTATTCGTGAGTGCGCCCCAATCTTCAGCCGTCTTGATTTTTCGGCTTGTGTCGGCAGACTTGATTACCATACCACTTTCAACATCAATCATACGAGCGGAAACAAATCCTGTATCATACGCTTTTGTGATTTCAAACACAGCAACATAGCGAACACCGAAACGGACACCGAGTTCTGCTATTTGGTCGTCACGGACCTCGCCCGACAACTGATAGTCCTGCTCTTTCGTCAGGACATCCAAAAATGCCTCTGTGCGTTCCACCGCTGCATAGTTGTCGCTGCGAGATATTCTCGACACGGCTTTTGAACTGATGATTTTCTTAATGTTGCTACTAACATCGCCTGATACATAAACAGCGACTTTCTCTTTGACTTGCTGAGCCTGCACGAACATTGTTACACCAAATGCCAACAATGCCAGTAAAAATAATTTTCTCATGGTTATCTATTATTGAGATTTAGATAATTAGCCTGTAAGTCTCCGAAGTAGGCTTGAAAATGTATGTAATTATCACAATCCCCATAATATACAAAAAACGTGGAACCTAACAATACTTAAATTGATTTGATATGATTTTATAAAGTTAAATGTAATATCGTGTAAACATCTGTAAATAAATCAAATATATGCAAATATCAAATTATAAAAATTTTTAAATAATTCAAAGTTTATCAGGGATAAGTGGGAACATTTACGGGAAAATAGTTATCTTTGCACCTGAAAGCAAATTCGGGAAACCATGAAGATAACAATTACCACAAAGGGCATCAAGTCCAAGGATAAAGATGCTCCCAAGAAGGCATATCTCTGCTTCCGGCTTCGTGACAAGGGTGTAGATATAAAGGTGCGTTCAGACATAGAAGTGCTGGCTGAGTATTGGGACAGCGACGTGCTGGCTTACCGCAGGACAAAAGCCATACCTTCTGATGAACAGAGGAAGACCAAGGCATTGGTCAAGTCTGCCATAGAAGCGTTGTACGAATCATTCAATGCGGACACTGCTGATGTGGCATGGGCAAAATCCGTCATTGAAGGATGTATTACTCCTACGCCCAAGGAAGGGACAGGACTGACAACAGTTGTTTCACGAATGGAGCAATACCTTGCCGAGCATCCAATGAGCAAGGGTTCTGTTCTAGCCTATAAGCCAACCATCAAGAAACTTCAACGCTACGAAGCATTCAAGCGAGAAATTGAAGGAAAGGAAGGTTTTACACTCTATTGTGAAACCATCCGTCCCGAAGACTACCTTGACTTTCGTGAGTACATTATCAATGAGTACATTTATTATAACGACTATCCCGAGTTCTACGAGAAATTTGATCTCGGTTCCCATCCCCCCAAGCAGCCTTCCAGCACATGGGTGATAGATGTGATGCACCATCTGCGTATTGTTGCCCATTGGTGCATACGCATGGGCTTTACCACAAATCGCTCATGCGACGCTTTCCCCATACCTGCGGCAGTGCATGGCAGTCCGTATTATCTTACTCTTGAAGAAAGAGACAAGGTGTTCCATGCTGACCTGAGCAAGAAACCGGCACTGGAGGTGTACCGAGACCTCTTCATGTTTCAGTCATTGACAGGATGCCGAGTCGGCGACATGTTTTCACTGACTCCCAATAATGTGGCGGGTGACATCCTTCAATACCTCCCCCATAAGACCATGAGAAACCGTCCTCAGACAATCAGTGTGCCTCTGAACACAAAGGCCCTGACTATCTTGAAACGCTATAAGGGCAAGCAAGAAAAACTGTTGCCGACAAGGCAGGTGTATAAGTATAACGAGGGCATACGCGCAGTCCTGAGGGAATGCGGCATCAACCGCATGGTGACAATTCTTGACACGACCACAGGCAATGAGGTTCAGAAGCCGATCTGTGAAGTAGCAACCAGCCACATGGCAAGACGCAATTTCATCGGCAACCTCTATAAGCAAGTCAAGGATCCCGACCTAATCAGTTCGATGACCGGACATGTCAATGGCAGCCGTGCATTTGCGAGGTATCGGGAGATTGACGAAGAGACAAAGATCAGCCTTGTCAACCTCATCAATTGATTTATTCTTTCCCTTAAATTCAATATCACATATTATATAGACTATGAAAGTAACAGCGTTTATCCGTGAAACTTCTGCCAAGAACAACATAACCGACCAGACCCATGTCTATTTCCGTGTACGTGATGGCAAGACAGACATCAAGGCTGTAAGCGAACTGGGCATCAACCCTAACCACTGGAGCCCAGAGCGTCAAGGCTACAAATCCCGTGTGGCACTGGTGGACGAAGAAAAGCGTACCAGGTTCGACAAGGCAGTACAGGATCTGACGGCACTCATTTCATCCCAGTATTACCGTGGTGCTGACAGCGCATGGCTGAAAGGAGTAATCGAGGAGTTCCATCATCCCAACATCAATATGCGCCAAGGCAAGAAGGGGGATGAATACAGCATGACATTTCAGTGCCAGCAGTATGCAGACAATCATCCGATGGCAGAAGAGACGGCTCGCCACCATGAGCACAATGTACGCAAGATTAAACACTTCGAGCGATACCAGCGTGAGATAATGCGCAGGCGTGGCTATACCATGCGTATCGACACCATGACAGCCGATGACCTGCGGGAGTTCCAGAAGTATCTTGCCAATGAATCCGACTACTATGACCGCTATCCTCAGATCTTTGATGACATCAAGCAGAAAGACAGGCCTCGTCACCTGACAGAGAATGCCATCCACTCAATTCTCAAGAGGCTTCGTACTGTCGTGAACTGGTGCTTGAAACACAATATCACGACCAATGACCCATTTGCAACATACGAGATGCCAAAGGTCATGGACAGCCCGCCATTCTATCTTACACTGGAAGAACGCGACAAGGTATATTATGCAGATCTTAGTAACGAGACTCCTGCCACTCAGGTGTACCGCGACATCTTCATGTTCCACTGCCTTATTGGCTGCCGTGTAGGCGATCTGGAGAAAATGACACGTGCCAGCATCGTAGATGGAGCAGTACAGTATATTGCAGAGAAGACCAAGAATCACCAGCCTCGCACAATTCGTGTTCCACTCAATGAGAAAGCCAAGGCAATTCTTGAAAAGTATTCCAACCTTGAGACACGCATCCTACCAAAGATATGCCAGCATGTATACAACCGATACATCCGCAAGATTCTTGAGATATGCGAAATCACCCGCATGGTAACTGTCATTGACAACGACACTCGTGAGCCTGTACAGAAGCGCATCTGCGACATAGCCACCACCCACACTGCCCGTAAGACTTTCATCGGCAATCTCTACAAGAAGGTAAAAGATCCGAATCTTGTCGCATCGCTCTCTGGTCACACTGATGGCAGCCGTGCCTTTGCACGCTACCGAGAGATTGACAATGACATGAAGCGTGACTTGGTAAAACTCATTGACTAACAACCGCGACTAACGTACACCCACCTATGAATATTGAAGAAATAAGCGAGGAACTTGAACAGGAGTTCGGCAAGCCTCGTAATGTAACTGAAGAAAATGTGCGTTTCATGATGTCCCTTATTGCAGAACAGGCAAATGGCAAGGAAGTGGACGAGAATGTGCCACAACCAAGCCTTGACGCACTGGGAATGACCATTCTGGCTGTAATGTCTTATCAGACGACACCATGGGAGGAACTTGCAAAGAAGCCTGCCATACGCAGAAGCCTCAAATATATTGCAGTCAGAAGCAAAAACCATTATGATGAGGTAGAGGCACTGATAAAGGGACTCATGCGAACGCATGCCAAAGGACTTACTCAGAAGATGACTCTCGGATTCATCAAAGTCATACGCGCAATAAATATGGAGGAGCAATCTGGGAAACTGATTGAATACACTCCGTTCCCAGCGCATTACGAAGCGATCCTTCACGGACTTCACAGTCTAATCAGCGGCGAGCATCCCGAGGATGCAGCAGCCATCATTCATTGCGCTATCGATGACGGAATCATTTATTCTACAGTTCCCCGCGCTCTCATTGTTGACGAGTTCAATCTAAAGAAGAGCAGCTATGACAAGTATTTCTCCAGAATACACACAGAACTGCATGATAATGACGAAAGGATCAGGAGACAGGGTAAGGGCAGAATGGACGATCACAGAAAGTCATTGAGAAATGCCATTGGCTATACCGTCAAGCCTGATAACGAAGTGTACTTCTATAGTCGCAAGCTGGGGCGAAAGAATTTTTTCTCCATCATTGTTTCCTATTGCCGAAGCATCTTTCGGCCCTGATTTGCAGGCTGAACATGTTGAACGTTTTTTATCCTTTGCAGAGTGTATCATGCACACTTATGCCAAGGATTTTTATGCAATTCTGTTAAATCGGTTAACAAAAAGTAGTCTGGAGCAGTCACCTCCTATGACCTACTCTGATTATATTCTGTGACTGAAAAAAACAGGGTAATTTTGTGCCGTCAATCCGGGAAGCCAGCGGATTGGCGGTGCTTCTTTTTAGACCGCTGCCGGAAGATGCACCCTGGTTTGCGAGTAAGACAGCGAACGTTATGAACCATCAAAATGAATCAATATGGTTGACATATTATCATTGGTAGACTCCGGCGGTCAGGTAAAACTTGAAGTGACTGCCGGAGACCTCCGGCACTTTGCCCAGATGCTCATTGAGCAGACACGCAAGGAGTGGGAGAAGGAACGTGCGCTCGCTCGTAATGAGGAACCAGAAGAATTCCTCACTACAGATGAGGTCTGCAAGATTTTCAACGTTTGCCCGGCAACCCTGTGGCTTTGGCATCGTAACGGCTATCTGCGCCACGTTAAGTTTGGCAGCAAGAACATGTACCCAGCGTCTGCTGTCAAGGCTATCACACATGCGCGTTCTTTGAACGTATCAGTGTCTGGCTATTGCAAGCAGAATGCCACGAGACAGAAAGGAGGTGCAGCTGTATGACAGACGGAATTCCTTACATGCGTGTTGGAACCACTATGTACAAGCAGGTCAATCAGCCTGTTGTAAATGGCGGTTTCACCAAACGCCTTATCCCATGGACTGCATCTGCCATCAAGGTTGATCATGGGAACGACTATCTGTCGCATGTACCAAAGTACGATGGTTTCTGTACGATGCCGAGTCACATAGACTATCAGCCTGTCGTCGGCAGTTTCCTAAATCTATACCAGCCTATAGATCATGTGCCAGTGAAGGGGGAAATCCCTCACATCGAGTCGTTAATCCGTCACATCTTTGGCGAGCAGTACGACCTCGGTGTTGACTACCTGCAACTGCTATACATGAATCCTGTGCAGAAACTTCCAATCCTCCTGCTCGTTTCCGAGGAACGAAATACGGGCAAGACCACCTTTCTCAACTTCCTCAAGGCGATTTTTCAGGAGAATGCCACATTCAATACCAATGAGGACTTCCGCAGTCAGTTCAACGCAGACTGGGCTGGCAAACTCCTCATCGTTGTTGATGAGGTGCTTCTCTCTCGCCGAGAGGACTCTGAACGGCTGAAGAACCTCTCTACAGCCAAGACCTACAAGGTGGAAGCCAAAGGTAAGGATCGTATGGAGGTGCAGTTCTTTGCCAAGTTCGTGCTTTGCTCCAACAACGAGCTCTATCCTGTCATCATTGACAAGGAAGAGACCCGCTATTGGGTACGCAAGGTTGCACACTTGGAGAGTGATGACACATCTTTTATTGATAAGCTCAAGGCTGAGATACCTGCATTCATCTACTACCTCCAGCACCGGAAGTTGGCAACAGATCAGCAGAGCCGCATGTGGTTTTCACCAAAAGCAATCCATACCGAAGCTCTTGACAAGATTATCAGGAACAACCGTCCACGCTTGGAAGTTGACATGTCAGAGGTGATATTTGACATCATGGACAAGATGACTGTCACAAGCGTCCAGTTTTGCCTTGAAGACCTTATGACACTGCTGACGTTTGCGCACGTCAAGGCTGAAAAGTCGTTGGTACGTAAGATTCTAAAGGATTATTGGAAACTGTCACCGGCTCCCAACGCCCTTACTTACACGACCTACGTCAACGACTACTCTCAGGGTGTTGGCTACAGATCAAAATCGGCAGTTGGCAGGTTCTATACTGTTACCCGTGAGACCATACGGAATCTCTGCCCATGATAAAATGTAGCTTCGATGTTGAATTTGTTGAATTGTTGAATGAAAAAAGGGAAAAGGATGGAAAGGCTGATACCAAAGCTATATTCCCTTTATTCAACAATGCTCAACAAAAGAAGAAAACCGCTCAACAAATCTTTCTCTTTTGGCGGCTTGTCTCAACATTTCAACAATTCAACAAGGGTTGTACATTGCTATGTCTCTTTTTCTCCCCTTTCGTCAAAGCGGAAACTTGCAGGATGCAGAATGACCATTCAACAAGCGAGGCATGGCTCGCATATAATCACCGCCAAGGCAGCCATTGCATGCCGAGGCACAACACATAGTAGTCTATGAAAGGAAATACCACCAAGATGAAGTGCGTATCATTACCTCTTGACGTATTCGGCAAGTTCCGTTATTCAGAACCGGAACTTGCAGGCGAGGTGTTTCAATACGTCCTTAACTACGTCACCGATGGAGAGCAGAAGCATTTCACCGACCCATACAAGGAGATGCTGTTTGAATCACTCCTTGAACCTATACGTCCTCAGATGACACGTTACAGTGAGCGTGCAGTACAGTGTCAGGAGATGGCGCGTGAACGTAAGAAGTCGCAGAAGACTCCACGCAAGAAGAACGTCAAGGTAGACAAGGACAGCGAGAACGTGGGAAGCAACAACGATGATGTTGCGGATAATCACGATGATGTGAATGTTGCCGACAGTAACATAACGTCAACGTATGATAACGTTGCGCCTATAGATGAAGGCGTTACTTTCGCTACATTCATGTCCGTCTACGAGCATCAGGACAAGGAAGGATTCGACACCGAATCAGTATGGAGTCATCTTAGCGATGACGACAAGCGTGAGGCAATCCGCTTCGCTCGTTTCTATGTCGGGAAAGTTCCGGATGTCGCAAAGCGTGAGTGGCCAAGCAAATTTCTTTCCAGCCATCCATGGTCTGTTAACAAGAATCACTAACCCGGGCTGTGCTTGCACAACATCCTTCGGACCAAAATATATTTTGGAGTAGCTTATTATACCAAAATTCTGCCTGCGGCACCACACCTGCGTGTTGAATATTGGTAATAAGCTCTCCGAGGGGTACGGCAGCAAGCTGCCTGCCAATAAAAGAGCATTATGGCATACTGTGTATTTACATGCGATAAACCCAAGACTGGTGCTGCGGACGGAGGACTTTCAGCGCACATCGACCGAAGGAAATGGGACGCTAAGGAGCATAGGATGGTTCCGTTCGTTCCTAACTCTGTCATACATCCTGAGCTGTCACATCTCAACAAAGAGTATCTCCTTCCTCCTGGCATGGGCAGGACGGAGGCTATCAACAAGAGAATCAAAGAGGCTGGCATCACAAGAAAGATACGTGAAGGCCAGGTGAGGTTTCTCGCCTTTCTTTGCACGAGTGACCGTGAGACCATGCTCAGGATTTACAATGAAGGACGCTGGCAGGCATGGGTCGATGCCAATATCGCTTTCATGCAAAAGACCTTTGGCAAGGAAAATGTGGTCGGATGTGCAGGTCACATGGATGAAGTAACCTTTCATCTTCACTTCACAGTCGTACCGATTATCATGGGACAGGCATCTGAACGTCCTGATACAAGGAGGCAATTCGAGAAGCGCAATGGCAAAGAAAAACGCAGATATAGGAAGCAGGACGTTTCAGCCCGGCTCTGTGCCAGGGATGTGTTTACCCAGAAGAATGCGGAGCAATGGCAGACCGATTATGCCCTTCATATGCAGGCGGCAGGTTTCGATCTGCAGCGTGGCGTTTCTGGCTCTCAGGCAAAGCATGTGGATCCCGCGGTCTATAATGCAATCAAGGCGGAGGAGGCGAAACTGGAGGCAGAGAAGGTCGGGCTTGAGATGCAGAAGGAGGTTCTGGAGGATGAGGTGGATATGCTACGGTCGGAGAAGGACGCTTTGACTATTGACATTGAAACTCTCAATAAGGAGAAGAAGCAAGCGGAGACAGCAGTAAAGGGTCTTCAAAAAATGTGCAGCAATCTCACGGCTCAGAAGACTCAACTCACCTCCGACCTTGCAGAACTCCAGAGCCAGTTGTCCGAAGGCAAGATTTCGCTTGACGAATACAACCAGAGGAAGGTTGATGTGGAAGGGCAAATCGCCGACTGCGATGCGAGGTTGGCTGACAAGCAGCAGAAACTCGAAACGAAGAAAGCCGAGTTGCTGGACATCAAAGGCAAGGTGAACTACTATGACGTGGCTTATGTCCGCTTTGATGTGCCCGAGATTAAGGTGAAGCCTCCGAAGATTACAGAGCGACCTTCCCGATTTGGAAACATCGACGAATGGATGGAATCTCAGAACTCCAGCCTCAAGAAGCAGTTTCACAATTCTCTCCAGTCATTTGCAAAGACCGTCATGAATGCTGCGCAGAAGAGCATACTCGGTGAGCGTAAGTTCAGATTACTGAATCAGCGTGAATTAGAGGAAATAGGTGCAGAACTTCGGTCTGAAAAGTATCATCACCATCAGCAGACTTCCGAGACTCTTGATCTTCTTGACCTCTTAGAGAAACCCGATGCTGCCAGGTTGGTTCGTGAGGTGGCGACTGCCCTCATGGGAGGCAATTATGTATGCATCCCCTGTGCAGGCGGTGGTTCTGTCAGCAGCGAGACTGGCTGGGATGGTCGCAAGAAAGATGAGGAGGACGAGAGTTTTCGACTCCGTTGCTGGCTACATGCCGCAAAGACAGTCAAGGCATCACGCAATATACCGACAAGGCGAAAAGGGTTTGGCGTTAAATAACCTGTTTTTAGGTATTCACATCTGGCATGAGCAGATGTGGGGGCTTTCTTATATTCACGTGTTTTGGAAAATACAGACTGTTTTAAATGAATCTGTTGAATTTTTTATTAAAATATACTAATTCCAGTAGATAATTAACGCTATTTGAAATTATATTTGTAATTTTGTGTCCAAAATATGACAATTCCGAACAGGAAAAGTCAATCGTATAGACCTTCAACTATAATCAATGGCAAAAACAACAAAAAACATATTATCTCTGAATCATGAGGAAGTGATGGACTTCTTTATGAGGTCAGAGCAGTTTCATGGCTTTGAGTTGCCAGAATACTTTGATTTTGACAAGGTGCTTGCTTATGTAAGAGAGAGCATTGGAAACAAAGAATATGCTGATTGTTTGGCAAATGTTCGTCCTGATGATTTGCCAGATGTGAATCTTGACATTCTCTTAAACAAGGATGGGCATTATGCCGTGCGCCCTTTGATTCTCGCAAATCCGTTTCTTTATTACTTTTTGGCAAGAGAGATTTGCAATCCTCATGGATGGGAGACTATTCAGAAGTGTTTCAACGCATATACCGTGCCACACCTTACTTCATGTGCCCTTCCTGTTGTTCCAAATGAAGTAGAATCTTTTCATAAATCTACCACTATTTTGAATTGGTGGAATGCAATGGAACAGCGTTCTTTGGAGCTGTCTTTGGAATACCGCTACATGTTTGTGACCGACATCACGAATTGTTATGGCAGTATCAATCCCCAATCTATTGAATGGGCATTGTCATGTATGAATACCAAACACGAAAACAATGAAAATCAGCAGTTGGCAGAAAATATTCAAACATATCTTCGTGCTTTGCAACATGGGCATAATATAGGTATCCCTCAAGGAAGTGCCTTGTTTGATTTCGTTGGTGAAATAGTGCTCGGCTATTCCGACCTATTATTACATGAGGCATTACAGAAAGAAAAGATAAAAGGCTACGAAATTATCCGCTACCGTGATGATTATCGGGTGTTCTGCAACGATAAAGACATGCTGGAACATATATCCTACATTCTCCAATCTGTGCTTGAAGGCTTAAACTTTCGTATGAACTCGCAGAAAACAAAGATTAGTGATACCATAGTTATTGACTCTATCAAATCAGATAAACTCTTTTACATTTACAATACCCCTATCTTTAATAAGAAAGGTGTCGATTTCGACAGCTTTGAGAAGCACCTGCTATATATCTTGATGTATGGTCGGCAGTTCCCCAATGGCGGTCAGTTGAAAACCTTGCTTTCGGACATTGATAAGCGTATAGAGGAATGGTTGAAACCATATGAAATAGAGGCTGAAGAAGTAAATCTAACTGATGACAGTACTGCCCAAAAGAAAGAAACGTATCAACGAAAACTGACAGGCGGTAGTGTTCGTGCGATGTCGGCTGTAGCCACGCAGATAGCATTAGACAACGTAACTGTCGTTCATTACGCCCTTCGTGTCATCAGTCGCATGGTGGATTCTCTAAAAGGCACAAAAGAAAAACAAGACATCATCAACAAAGTTTACAACAAATTATGCAAACAACATAACTCTGACTATAATCAGCTATGGCTCCAAAATATCACTTATACGCAAGATAAGAAACGCAAAAAATCGCCTTACACAATGCGACTTTGCCAATTAGTGGCAGGCAATAGCATAGAGCCATTATGGAATAATGACTGGTTAAAGTCTGACTTAGTTCAAGGTTTGCCTTATGATTCCGTCGTAAATAAGGAAACTTTAAAGAATGTTACGCCTGTGATTACATTTAGAGAGAAACGAGCATATTTGGAATTATATTAAAAGTAAATTTATTTAAAAATGAGAACATATAACAATCCTATTGTTGGTGATATTATCCATGTAAAAGTAGTAGGAATTAGAGAGGATTTAGGAGTATTTGTCCGGATGCCAAATGGTGTTGACGGATTGATCAGACTCTATGATGTTGCATGGACAAACCAATCCAAAATTTTGTCTTCATTATCGATTGGGGACGAATTAGATGTTAAAGTTATAAAAGAACTTCCTGATGGGAAACTAAATCTTAGTCGTAAAGAATTACTGCCTAATCCTAAAACGACAGAAGTTGGAACAATTTACAAAACTGTTATTAAGCGTATAGAATCTTTTGGATTTATAGTTCAATTAGGGGACTATACTGCTTTGGTACCCAAAAAAGAAATTCCAAATCTGAATTACTCTGAAGGAGACGAATTAACGTGTGTCGTCATAGGCAATACCTTTAATCAAGAAAAACATCGATATGAGATTCAAATGAGTGTTTTAGCACTATATGATTACTATGCTAAAACACATAGCGAACACGAACATATAATATGTACTTTTACAGGTTATGTAGAAGACCATAAATCTATTTCTGCAATTATTGAGACAGACAATTTTATTCAATTAATTGTGCCATCAAAAAGATTTATAGAACCGTATAGAACTAGACTTCTCAATAAAGAAATAGAATTAGAAGAGAAACTTGAGTTCGTATTTGTAAAATATAATGAAGAACAACGAGCAATAGTTTTAGATATGCGACCTATTGAAACCGAAAGAAAACAGCAACAAGTCAATTTGCTACGTTCAATGTTGCATGAAGGAGATATTGTTGAAGCTGTAGTATTAAAGGTAAATGACAGATCGGCTCTCATAGAGATTTCCAACTCGAAT
This sequence comes from Prevotellaceae bacterium, assembly GCA_022508665.1. Taxonomy (GTDB): domain Bacteria; phylum Bacteroidota; class Bacteroidia; order Bacteroidales; family Bacteroidaceae; genus Minthosoma. The sequence continues at coordinate 35,754 of JAFLUT010000006.1, forward strand.
GTGACATGCCTTATTGACAGAGATGAACTTTCTCCTAATAAAGTAATTCGTGCAAGTGATGAGGTATTCCAAGGAGAACATATTAAAGTTGCTTTTTTAGGAATGGAAAACAATAAATTAAAGTTTAGTCGTAGATTTTTCGTTAAAGATAAGTACAACGAAAATTTGTATGATTTATCGTTAGAAGATCTTCTTGAAACAATGGATTTAAAGACTAATAGATTTATTGGAAGGTCAATAGAACTGAATTCAAACTATTTCCTTTCTGAGCTTATTACAACGGGACATGAAGATGATGAACAAAATGGAAAACTGTTGACAGATCCAATAAATGGTAAAAACATCATTGTGATTATTGACAATAGATTGCGTAATTTCTTTACAAAGGGCAATTATTATGAAGTAGAATTAACGCTTGCGTGGAAAGAATATCGCCAAGAACAGGGAACGCCCTATATGTTTAGTGTAAACTCTAACAACATTAAAGAGGTTGGCAATCCTTACAAAGAGTCAGTATCTCTGTCTTTTAAACAACATACAAGTCCAAACACTAATACAAGCGTTGCAAATTTATTAGAAGAGGTTGGACAAAATCTTTATACAAGTAAAAAAAGAATGTTTTTTGAACTTCTTCAGAATGCGGATGATGCTGCACCAATAAATGGTGTACAAGTGAAAGTACATATCAACGATAGGTTTTTCTTGCTTACACATGACGGGTTCTCATTTAGCCGTCACGATTTTGAGTCAATCACATCAGCTGCTAAAAGCACAAAAAGTGCCAATAAGAAGAAAACTGGGTATAAAGGGATCGGATTTAAATCCGTATTTACTAATTCTGAATCAGTATTTATTAAAAGTGGGGGATACAAGTTTTCTTTTGATCGAAATTTGCCCATTTATCAAGATTTTAAAAAGTTTTATTTTACAGTAAACGATATTGAAGATGATGCGGTAAAACAAACAGAATTTCTTCATAAATATGCTAAATATCAGCGAGAGTTTAATGGAGTAAAAGATATTCCATGGCAGTTGTTACCTATTTGGTTCGATACATACAATCAAAGTGATAAATACTTTTTATTTAAGCAACGTGAAAACGTAGTCATTGCATTAAAAATGGACGAGGAAACCTTGAATGAATACTACGATGCTATAAGGGAAGTTTTCACCGAGCCTCGTTTTATGCTCTTTCTCCGAAATACTAACCGTATTCAATTATTGGATAAAGAAAAATGCCTAACTATCCAGAAAAATGTAGATGCCGGGGCTAATATGATTTCCTTGGTCAACTCATTCACCGATGACCATTTTAGAGAAGATTATACTATTTTTACAGTTGATAATTTGATAGTTGATGATTCACAATTTGAGACAGCCAACGTATATATAAGAAGAAAAGAACGCACAAATAATCGTGGCGAAAAAGAAAATTATTTTGTTAAGCTGGACGAATATGGCAATGAACAAAACGAAGTTCCAGGCATACCAGACCGAATCGCATCTGCAACAGAAACTTCTATTTCTTTTGCAATGCGACTTGACAAAGATGGGCATATAATTCCGACAGAGAAAACAGAACTTTCTTTGTATGCATACCTTCCTATGAATGAGCGCCGATTTAGGTTTCCATTTTTCCTTAATGCAGATTTTATTCCAAAATCTGATAGAGAGGGCATAAGTGATAACCCTTGGAACTATTTTTTATTCTATTCTATTGGAAAGGCAATTGTCAAAATGGTTTCAGAAATCGCATCAACAGAACATCCTCAATATCTAAAGTTGCTACCAATCCATAAGATGTCTACAGATACACAAGATGTAAGGCTGTTGGCTGAGGCATTTAATAGAGGTTATGAAGAGGGCTTGAAAAAATATGAATTTATTATAAATGATAAAGGAAATAAGGTTAAAACGGAGAGCATTATATGTGACAAATCAGAGTTAGCAGAATTAATAGGATACGACAATTTTTATACACTCATAGACACAGAAAAGCATTTGCCCAATAAAAATTTGAACTCTGACATTTTATCCTATAGTATATTTGGAGTTGAGTGCATTAAAAAGGATAATATTGAAGATATCCTTCGTAGTAATTTAGATAGTTTAAACTCATGGATAGATACAACAAGTGATGAGTGTCGTAATAACTTTTACAAATGGATAGCAGAAAACGAAGATTGTCAAGATATAATTGAAGATATACATCTTTTCAAACTTGCTGAAGATTGGTATACAATCAATGATATCAGTTTGGAAGAAAAACAAGTTATTACTACTAATCTATATATCCCAATTCTTCCAATCTTGAAGGAGCTGGGTTTCACCTGTTCTACAAATATTTTTGAAGACCATCCATTAAAGGAACTGCTCGATACTTATATACAAACAGATAAAGATCTATTAAATGAGATTCAAAAACAGGATATTTCTGACCTTGATTTTGAAAAAAGGCTTTTATTATTCAAAACGGCAAGTCTTTTTACAGGTGTTGCAGATGTAACATTAAGATCATGGTCTATATTTAAAAATGTTGATGGTGTTTTTTCTGAACTTAAAAGTATGCTTCAATACGATGATACAGTTCCTTCATGGTTAAACAGATTCATTTTATGCAAAGAGGAATGTTGTGATGACCTATTAAAGTATACAGTAAAAAAAGAGGACACATATTCATCCATTATTGTTCCGAACATTAGTGTTATTTTAGAAAATGCTGGAATTTATGATATTTATCTTATGTATTCAAAAGTATGGCAGTCTGAATTAACATTGTCACTTATAAAAAATAATGTTGAAAATATCATATCTGTTGTTGAACAAGAGAACGATGACACTCAATCGGCTTACGTTTTAGCAACAACGGAGCTCTCATTACAAAGTTCATATGAATATGATTCAAATTCATATGAATATAGGTGGATGAAGTTAGCTGTCAAATCTGATAAATGTATTTCTCATGCTCGATCAATTATTACTATTGATAATGAAATGTTAGATAAATACAACCTAAAGGACGATTTTGTCATTACGGTTGGAGGGAAGAAACTAAAATTCTATTTGTCAAGGTTATTGCCTTCATACTCTTCCTCGTTAACTTTAAGTAAGGTCAGCGAGAAATTTTCAGGTATTGATGGTTATGATAAAATTTTTGCTCAACGTGAGGCTGATCCAACTTCAGTTCGCAATCAGTTGTATAACCATCTTAAAACATCTGAGACTCTTACTTCTTCAGAACAATTTTGTTTCCTTATTTCTTACAGGGCTAGTCAAGGATATCATTTCTTCGACAACACTCTAAAGCCATATATTAAAGTAAATGACCAAAAAACTTTTTTAGAAATATTGGATAGGTGTTTCGCTCTTGAGTTAGGTAGCGTTTTAAGTGGAGTACTTTGCAATGGCGGCATAACATATCCATTCTCAAAGTTAATTGGAACTTATTATAATTGCAAAGATTACACTTTGGATTCAGAGCAAACACCCCAGTTTATAGTAGAATGGGCAACTTCACCCGAAAAACTAGAGTTTTTAAATAATTTGGGATTGCACAATGATCAAAGTAAAGAAATCATACGCCGCAAATCATTCAAGGAAAACAAAGTAGAAAACATTTGGAACATTGTAGACGTTGGTATTATAAAAACATTCTTTAGTTGGGTTGAAAAATCATTTGAGATTCCCATAGTATCGGACAATCAAGTTTCAATTTTGGAAGGTTTATACCAATCTATAAGACTGGTCGGAACTTATGATGAAAGTGATTTTTCTTCTTCATTAGAATGGGATAACGCATTATATCATGAGTGGAAAAAAGAATCCAATACTAAGATTTGCATAATTGAGGGGAAATTACCTTATCGAGGAATATATAACAATATCTATCTTTTTAGAGGACACACTGGTGATTATACATATTTCTCTTCTTCTCGGACCATATATATTACTGCAGATAGAGAGCCTGCATCTGTGTTAGCCGATGTATATTCTGATACAAGAATGCGATGTCCTTTTACTAAGGATGATTGGAATAAAATATTCCTCGTTTCTGCCGAAATAGTACAAGAACAAAATGAGCGTATTGCAGAATTAGAGAGGCAACTTGAAGAATTTCGCAATAGTAGAAATGATGACGACACAGAAATACCCGAATATGGGAAATATACAGAGAAAGATAACATAGACCCAGAAACGCGTATTCAAATAAATAGAGAGGCAAGATTTGCCGCTAAAGATTATTTAGATAGCATAGGAGAATATGATTGTTCTGAATGGAATCCAACTTCAAGCTCACAAATTGTAAAAAATGAAATTAAGTATAATGGAGAACCGATAACTGTTGCTATTACTAGTTCTTTGGGACGTAAATTGTATCTCCACCCATGGGTGTTTGCAGAAATCATGGATAATCCAAACAATTTGCTGTTAAACTATGGTGCTGATAAACGAATCCATTCGTTGAAATTTAAAGATGTTTTTATGGATAATCCTAATGTTAATCTTATTTTTGATATGGATGTTATAAGTCCTCACCATATGGCAGAGCTTGCAAACAAATATCGTGGATCAAAACGAACCTGTTTTGTCATTGAGAATCCAAAGTATTCTCAATCGGATGAAATAAAATCATTTGGATTAAACGAAAAGAAAGAAGGTTATGTTGAGATTGATTTTTCTGATGATGATATTTTTAATTTTTGATGAATATGTATTACAATAGAGAACAACATAAGCGATTCCTTGACAAAGAATTAACAGCAATATCTGAAGCATATCTAAAATTGTTAAATACGAAAGCGATTTCTTTGCTCTCAAGTAACGAAGTATATGTAACCCAATATATTAAGTTGGATTTTAAGCAGCCTGATCACACTTCAAATGCGGACACGAATGTTTTGGGTAGTGGGCAGTTAATATTGCGGTTCAAAAAAGAAAAAGGAATACCGCGTAAAAACGAATACTTCACAGCAGTCATATTAGAAAAAGATATGTGCCTTCCTAAAAATTGGGGTGAAACCACATGGGGAAAGCTTCGGTCTTATCAAGTAGAATTTTCAGAAGTCCATTGCGTATGGCAGGGAAAGGCCGACGATAACGGTTTTCTTTTATGTGGATTCTCTGGAATTTCAATTGAGATGTCTCAATATCTAACAAACAATAATATAGAAGGTTGTGTAATAGTGCTTGGCCCTCAAGAGCCACCTATGGAGTATTATCAAAATCTAATTACGATTGTCAGCAATACATCCGATTTGTTACCTGCAAAAAGTATTTTAGACTTCGATAAATTAGATAATGTTTGGAGACCGCAAGAAATAAATTCGAATAGTTCCCAAATAGACCATATTATAGAAGTGCTTGATACGAAAAATGAGATAATATTTCAAGGCCCTCCAGGAACAGGAAAAACACATTTAATGGCGGGTTTAGTAGCACGTTTAATCAGTGAAAATAAAAGTGTCTTAGTTACTGCAATGACTAACCGGGCACTAATTGAATTAGCTGAAAAAGAAAGCCTAAAAGAGTTTCTTTCTCAAAAGAGAGTTAAGAAAACCAATGTTTCTGCCGATGAATTAATTTCTTGTAAAAATCTTTGTCCTGTAGACAGCAAACAAGTTACATGTATGCCTGGTTGCGTTACGTTATCCACATTTTATAATTCAAGTGGATGGGCAAAAATTTGTTATGAAGAGCAACCGTTTGATTATGTCATTATGGACGAAGCAAGCCAAGCCTTGTTTGGAATGATTGCTGCTTGCAAGAATTTAGGTAAAAAGATTATTTGGATTGGTGATCAGAATCAAATGCAGCCAATTGTACTTTTAAGTGAAGAAACCTTAGTTAGAAATGACTATTATATGTTGGCTAACGGTTTTCAAACATTGTGTGACAATTTTGATTATTCCTCGTTCATTCTTACAGAGACACACCGATTATTGCCAAATGCCGCTTCTTTGACTAGTACATTTTATCATACTCCAATTAAATCTGTTGCAGATTTTGACTATCTATTAGACTCAAATAAATTGTCGTTCGTTCCTGTTGGGGGCGGATGCTCGCTATTATTTAAAGATATGCCTATTGGAGAGAAAGCAGACCGTGACTGTTGTATGTATGCTGTTGAAGTAATAACGGACATTCTGAGTTGTTATCCAGATATTAGAATTTCTGTTCTTTCAAAATTTCGAGCAACAGTCCGTATGTTACAAAATTGCTTTATTAGTCAATACGGATCACGCAATAATGTACTTATAGATACAGTGGAGCGTGTTCAAGGTATGACGTGCGATGTTTGTATTTACTTTATTCCAAATACAATGACAAAAATGTCATTGGATAGGGCACTTTTCAACGTGGCAACCAGCCGTGCAAAACAGTTGACCATTATTATTGCTGACAAATCTATTACACATAATGTTTGTGATAAAAGTGTCAATTTATATCTACATAAGGCTGCTGCAAAAGATTTTTCGTCATTTCAAAAGCCAACTTCATCAGATAAAGGCGAACAAATTATAAGTGTTAATGGAGTCAGACTTGTTGTCAAAGGAAAAGTTGATTTGTCTCGATTTGAGACTCCAAAACAAAAAGTAGTAAAATCCCAAACAAAGAATAATATCTATATTATTGATACAAATGTTTTTGTCAATTATCCAGATGTAATATCAAAAATTGATGATAAATATCTGATTGTTTTATCCGCTAAGGTCATAGACGAATTGGACAAGTTAAAGATAACTTTGGATTCAACAGGTAAACAAAATGTAGAAAAAGCCCTGCGCAATATAAATCGAGCTATGGATAAACGTAACATAAAAATGGAACTTTCTGATCCAGATTTACTTCCTAATGATTTCAATAAAAAATCACCAGACAATAACATATTAACTGTTGCATTAAAATACAAGCAAGAGAACCCTATATTGTTAACTTCTGACAATGGATTACAAATCAAGGCAAAAGGATTAGATATTTCCACAATTTCACTTAAAGACTTTCTAAAAAGATGAAAATATGATCGAACTCGAATTACAACAATACCTGCTCCGCAAGTACCCACAAGAGAATGCTCGGTGTGAGTGGAAGGAATTTAAGAATCTGAAGAACTCATTCTGTGGGGATGAGAAGAATGATGTGATTTCATATGTGTCGGCAATTGCCAACATGGAAGGTGGCTATTTGGCGGTGGGCGTGCATGACAAGACATTGGGGATTGTCGGTACGGACACTTATAACTATGACCGTCAGAAGGCGATTCTGCGACTGACGGAGCGATGTACCAACTTATCGAGTGAAGGACTGGATATAGAGGAATTTATCACTGACGACACGAAGAAGGTTGTTTGGGTAATTCATATCCCTAAGCATAAACCAAAACTTCCTGTATATGCTCATAGAAAGGCTTGGCAACGGATTGAGGATTCGCTTGTAGAATTGACACCAGAGCGATTAAATGTTATTCTTGACGAGCCTTTGATTATAGACACAGACTGGTCTGCTGTAATTGTGCCTAATGCCACGATAGATGATTTGGACGAAGTGGCCATTGCCAAAGCAAAGGTAATGTTCAAGAAAGTACATAGTCGTATTCCTGCGGCAGAAGTGAACGCTTGGTCAACAGAAGAATTTCTGAGTAATGCAGGAGTAATGATTGACGGCGGAATCACTCGTGCTGCCATTATCCTGCTCGGTAAGCCTGTGTCCGTTTTCAAGCTCCGTCCTGCCGTGGTAAGAGTCACTTGGTCTTTGCGTGACGAGAATGAAGACGTGGTGGACTATGAACATTTCACGGTTCCTTTTATATTAACAGTTGACCAGATTCTTGCCAAGGTGCATAACCTAACGATGCGTGAAATGCCTGGCGGAACGATGTTCCCAGATGTAATGCAGCAATACGATGACTATTCCATGCGCGAAGTGCTACACAACTGTATTGCGCATCAAGACTATACTTTGCAAGAAAGAATCAATCTGGTGGAGAATCCTGGATTCCTTTATTATGCCAATGGTGGTAGTTTTATCCCTGGTTCTCTACAAAAGGCATTGACGACACATGGTCCACAACGCCATTACCGCAATGAGTGTCTTTGTAATGCGATGGTGAACTTTAACATGATTGACATCGTAGGCCGTGGCATCCGCAAGATATTCAACGAGCAGTGGAAACGAAGATTCCCTATGCCAGATTATGAAATAGACGCAGAGAAGAAGGAAGTGGCAGTACGTTTATATGGAAATGCTATCAATGAAAAATACACCAAGCTACTGAAGGAGAATAAAGATCTTTCTTTTGAGGATTGTCTGTTGCTGGATGCTGTGCAGAAAGGACATCAATTAAATGAAATTGATGCACAGAACCTTCTTTCGCGTGGATTGATAGAAGTACAAGACAATCATTATTACATATCTCTTGATGTCGCGCGTAAGACTAATCAGGTTTCTGAATACACGAAGAGCAAAGGTCTGGAAAAGCAGAAGTTGATACAGATGATTCTTCAGTACCTCAAAAATGCAGGTGAGGAAGGCTCTAAACGTGATGGAATCTATGAATATCTGAAGGATGTTCTTCCGTCAAATAAGACCGAGGAGCAAAAACTTCGTACATTAGGCGATTTGCTTAAAGCAATGAAAGTTGACGAACTAATCAAGACTGATGGACGAAATTGGTTTTTGAAATGACATTCCGTCGAAAATCAGCGAAAGAGAGCAACCTTTCCGTCGAAATTCAGCGGTTTCCGTCGAAATTCGACGAAACTTACGACGGAATCGTTAATATGAAGATTAAACTTAAACATAACAGTATGTTATTTGGGAATAAGATTAGAAAGCTCAGAGACGAGCAAGGAGTATTACAACGCCAATTAGCTGCACTTTTAGAGATTGATACACCAATGTTCAGCAAGATTGAGCGAGGTGACAGGCGAGCAAAGCGTGAACAGGTAATCAAGCTTGCAGAATACTTGCATCAAGATGAAAAGGAGATGTTGACATTATGGTTAGCTGACAAAATTCTTGATGCGGTAAGCGATGAAAAAGAACTTAGTCATGATGCAATCACAGTTGCACAAGAACAGATCCAAAAGTGATAACAGCAAGACGGCAATTTGCAGTGTCAATAACTACAAATTGTCGTTTCGCTATATTTCAGCTCCAATAAAGCATTTGGGAAAGAATTATCTAGGTGTATTACCTTGGGAACATTATGGTATCATAGCGTCAAATGCGCTAAACGGTAAAATTGATTATCAATGTGTTACAAAGTTAATTCTGGTTCAAACGTGAGACTTGTATCCTTGCTCGTCTCACAATCTGAGGCTCCTGAGATTGCCCACATAATAAAAACGAGCAATTCAAGACCTCACGCCGATACATTATATAATACACCCTATATACTAACGCATACTACAGATACAATACCCTTGTGGTATAGCAACTGCAACACGTCAATACATGTTGATGGGTTATCTATAACATACCCATGAGCATCTATCATTGCATTGTCCTTGATTATGTGAAATTTTCTCAGGATTTCAGATTGTCAAGAAACAAAGCGAAAGATAAACGCTTCTTCCATATATGGTGTCCCAATGCTCACATCTGCCGTTGCAGATGGACTTACCCACCATCTTAATGATGATTTCGGCGTAAGGACGTTGCAAATATACGGCAATTTTATTATATACAAAAGAATTGTGTAAAAAATGTGAAAAGCAATGTGGATTATATGAACTTTGGACGGTTTGTAATAGTGGTTATGTGGCATAAATTACAGCGAAAAACGAATGATGCCAACATCCCTTATTTATAAGGCGTTTCAGCACTATGCCGTTCACCCCAAAAGTGGTGTGACTCAGACCACACATGGTGGTGTGACCCAGACCGCATATGGTGGTGTGAGTCAGACCGATTTTTGGGTCGTTAGTGAGGTGTGTGTTAGGGGTGCGGTAGAAGGGTGTAATGATGAGCGGTTGTGGATGTGACACACCCACGTAAAAATAGATATTGGCGGCATGGGGAAAGGTGTTTGGGGAAAGAATATTATATATGGTCTTTACGCATTTAGATATACAAATCTGTCTTTTTTTATTATTCGGTATGAAATTTCAGTATTTTTATCTACCTTTGCAACAAATCCATTATACCTATGACTAAAAAATCTTTTCTTCTTTTTGTGTTTTCAGTTCTCTGTACGCTTGTAGCGACGGCTCAGACGACGTATACTCGGAAAACGAACCTTCCACACATTTATATTGAGACATTTAACGGGAAGTCTATTACGAGCAAGACTACGTATATATATTCTACAATGTATTATGTGGATGAGAATGATGTGGTGACACGTTATGACTCTATGCAAATTCGTGGGCGTGGTAACTCTACGTGGGGTATGTCGAAGAAACCTTATAAGATAAAGTTTCAGCAGAAGGAGAAGTTTCTCGGCAAAGGGTATGCCAACGCGAAGAAATGGACTCTGATGGCAAATGCCGGTGATAAGACACTTATGCGCAATGCCATCACGTCGTTGATGGGTGATTTCTTGGGATTGAAGAACAATCCGGCGCATAAGTTCGTTGACCTCACGCTCAATAACACATATCTCGGCAACTATCAAATAAGCGACCAAGTGGAGGTGCGGTCGCACCGTGTGGACATCACCGAGCAGGACTATCCGCTCACTGCCAATAGCGACATCACGGGTGGCTATCTGCTTGAGGTGGACGGATTTGAGGATGGCAATTGTTTTACGACCTCGACATACCGTGTGCCGATACGCATACACTATCCCGAGGATGAGGAGATTTCTTCTTCGCAGAACAATTACATCCGCCAATATATGAGGAACTTCGAGAGTGTTCTGTCGGGGAAAGACTTTGCCGATGCTGAGAAGGGTTATCGCAAGTGGGTTGACTCTGTGTCGTTGGTGAACTGGTTTCTTGCCACTGAAATAAGCGGAAATATCGACGGATATTATTCCACATACTTCTATAAGGAGCAGCAGGACTCGCTTCTCTATTGGGGACCTTTGTGGGATTATGACATCGCATACAACAATGACTATCGTATCACTGGAACGGAGACAAAACTCATGACCAACGATGGCTATGGGCAGACCAAAGAATGGATTAACCGCATGTGGCAAGACCCGTGGTTTGGCGCTCTTGTCAACCGCCGCTACAAAGAGGTGGTTGAGGCTGGGCTTGAGGAGTATATGTATCAACAGATAGACTCTATTGTTGACCTCATCTATGAGTCGCAGGTGTTGAACTATAACAGGTGGGGCATAAACACTCGTATGTATCACGAGGTTGTGCTGTATTCATCTTACGACCAGTACATCACCTATCTGAAGAACTATATCAAGGCGCACATGGCATACTTGCAGACCGCATTCCCCAACAAGAAGGTTGTTGGACCGACTCTGCCTTTCGTGCCGCAGAATTATTACTACCGCATTAGCAACGTTAGCACCTCCAAAGTGTTTGACGTTGAGGGAGGAGTGGCAGAGAACGGCAGGTCTGTGTACTCATGGACAAGCAATGCTTCACGCACCTCGCAGCAGTGGAGGATAGTGCCTGTGGATGACTACTTTATGATTATCAACCGCTACGGAGACGTTGCTTTGAACGACCCAACACCAGGAACATCTACTGCCACTACTAACACTGGCACGCAACTGAATGTTGCCACGACCAACATTGAAGATGACCGCCAACTGTGGACTCTCACTCCACAAGGCACAGGAGGACGATATAACATCACCAACAAGTACACTCAGCACACGGCAAACCTCAACGGCGGCAGTTCTGCTGACGGCACAGCCATACTCAGTTATACCACCGACAACCGCAACTCTACAAGCACTAATCGCCAGTGGTATATCATTGCCGGCGAGAAGATTGAAGGCAATGACGATGATGAGGACAACGAAGGAGATGGAGACGGAGAAGGAGATGGCGGAAATGACAGTGACGACGAGGATGATAATAATGGAGATAACGGAAACGATGATGGAGGAGACAACGGAAATGATGACGAAGGCGGTGACAATGGAAACGATGACGGCAATGAGGATGAGCCAAACGATGAAGAACCTGATGCCATCGGAACTATCGAGCCAACCGAATATGCCCTTGGCTATAATCCGCAAACAAAAATCTTGCACTTCGGCTCAGAAACTCCCGAACTGCTCACGTTCACTGCCAAGATTTACTCCGCAAGCGGCTCTCTCGTGCGCACCTTCGTGGCAAACGAGTCTTGCTCGATAGCCGACCTGCCATACGGAGTGTATCTCATAATGTGGAACGTTGACGGCAAGACACGTTCTGCAAAAGTCCTTGTTCAGTAATCCCCGTCCGCCGTGTTTCTCTACAACGACTACGGCTCATGGCTCACATCGCAAATCGGCGTTAAGGTGCAGAAGATTTCCCTTAACGCCGGCTTCACTTGCCCCAATCGCGACGGACGCGTCGGCACTGGCGGCTGCACCTACTGCAACAACCAGACTTTCAACCCCGACTACTGCGCACCCACCAAGTCCATCGCTCAGCAGTTGGAAGAGGGCAAGCAGTTCTTCTCCCGGAAATATCCCAATATGAAGTATCTGGCTTATTTCCAAGCCTATACTAACACCTACGCATCGCTCGCCGACCTGCAAGCCAAATACGAAGAAGCGCTCAGCACGCCCGACGTCGTGGGCATCGTCATCGGCACACGCCCCGACTGCATGCCTCCCGATTTGCTCAACTATCTGGCAGAACTGAACCGCCGCACGTTTCTCGTTGTGGAATACGGCATAGAGTCGGTGTATGACCATACGCTGCAACGCATCAACCGTGGACACACCCACGCACAGACAGTCGATGCCATCAAGCGCACGGCAAAGCGAGGCATCCGAGTGGGCGCACACATCATCCTCGGCTTGCCACAAGAAACTCGCGACTCGATGATGCAAGAGGCTGCAACCCTCTCTGCCCTACCCCTCACAACGCTGAAACTCCACCAACTGCAACTCATTCGAGGCACTCGCATGGCAGATGAATACTTTGCCAATCCCGCCGACTTTCACCTCTTTACCGCCGACGAATACATCGACCTCGTCATCGACTTCATAGAACGCCTGCGCCCCGACATCGTGCTTGAACGCTTCGTGTCGCAGTCGCCCTCCTCCCTCTTGGCTGTTCCCGGCTGGGGGCTTAAAAACTATGAATTTGTTGAAAAAGTGCGCCGACGTATGCAGGACAGGAATGCACATCAAGGTCGGCTATTCCCTCCGCCCATCGTCAGCTAATGGTTCAGTTTCTATTCATTTCCAACGTCCTCACAAACTCCACCTCAAAGCCCAACTGCCGCAGCACCTCGCTGACGGCATCCTCGGCATATCGTTCCGCCTTCCTCCTGTTCTCCGCCGTGTCGAAACTCCGCCTTATCTTCGCCTCCACCTCACGTTTCATCCCGTTGGCGCTCGGCATCCTCTTCGCCCAGTAGTTGCTGTCGTCCGACATGAACGACGTGCCTTGCGTCGACGCAACATATTGAGGTTTAGGCATCTTCACACGCACTGTCCTTGTCGAGTCCACCACCTCATACTCCACCTTGTCAAGGTCTACCACATAACTGCACTTCTGCACCATCGTCTGCACGCACACATGCTCCTTCTCCGTCAGCAACAAAGTTTTCTCCTTCTCCCTCCTCACGGCATAGTCCTCTATCAGCGAACTGCACACATAGATTTCGCCCCTCGGCATTACCTCCTCAATTATGCTCATCGTATCTTCAAGCACCAACTCCTCCTTCTCTCCCGACATCAAGTTTACCACCCACACGACAATCAAAGCGAGCAATCCGCAGACAACCATCCCGACAATCAACCTGTTCATTGCCCTGCGATACCTACCCACCATCGCCACAATCTTACTTATAAATTCCTTTATCTTCCTCATCACACACCCTCCTTTCTCCTTATCACCACATCTACATTCCTCATCCCCAAACTCTTCACAATCGCTGCAAACAGCGTCTTCGCATTATGCTCTATATCTCTATCAATCAATTCCGAAAAGTCCTCCTTCATCACCTCCTCATACGCCATTTGCATCAGCCTGTCCGTCTCCTCATGGCTTATCCGGTCACGCATTCCCGATGACATCCTCACAATATCCCTCTCCTCCACCTTCGCCTCATATCCCGAATCCACCACTTTGGGACGGGGCAGCATCACCACCACCGCCGTACTGTCGTCAGTCAACTTCACATCGTCAATGCTCAAGTCCCGCAAGTCATATCCGTATTTAATCGTCACCTCCACAGGCACAACGCACTTCCTCTCCCCGTACTTCCACGTGCGAGGGTCAGCCAACTCAAACTTCTCATGCTTGCTCGAGTCATAGATAGCCAACTTCCTCACCCTCACCTCCGTAGTCACAAGGTCAGCCCTCTGCTTTATCTCCGACAAAATGGCCGATTCAATCTTCACGCCTTCATCATCCTTCTTGCCACACGACATGACCACCCAAGATGCTGACATTAGCACTACAATATATATAATAATGTACAAATTCTTCATATCCTCATTCCTTTTGTCATATCACTACATTCCTTTCGCCATACACAACAATCTCCACCTCCAATCCCCATTATCTTTTTGCAAAGGTACACCTTTTTCCCATACCATCCTAATAACAAATCTAAAATAACATCAGTTCGACGAAAAGATATTTACGGTTCATAGAAGTTCGTCGAGTTCACGTTAAGCAGTTTAGCGCTAACCAAACGACCCTTTTACTGTCCAGAATAACAACGGCGCACCTCTCAAATGCCCTGCCGTTCACGATTACAATAGTCAGCCGTG
>JAFLUT010000060.1 GCA_022508665.1 Prevotellaceae bacterium
AACTCGGCGTTTCTGCTCATAACATAATAAACTTGGACTATTAGTCCTTGTTCTCGTTATGCAAATACCACCAATTTTTGTTTCAGAGAACAAGCGATGAGAGTTCACGTCCATTGGGCGTGGATTGTTGACGCTTTTCTTGAGACAAGGTAACGTGGTGGTAACCTGCATAACGGAAAAGCCCATAAGAGCAGTTCCGCCTTTTTCCATTTTATTACACAATGAATAAATTATCCTTAAAAATTTTATTATTATGCCTACTCTCTTATGTAGGAACAAATGCTTTCGCCTATGATTGCGAAATTGACGGTATTTATTACAATCTAAACCAAACAGACCAAACAGCGTCAGTGACGTATAAGTCGAGACCTACAAGTCTTGCATCTTGGGATTATAATCATGATTACGATCCTATAACAGCCACAATTCCTTCTTGTATTACTATTGGCTCTGTTATGTATAAGGTAACATCAATTGGGGATGTCGCTTTTGCAAATTGCAATAATCTTGTTTCTGTTTCTATTCCCAATAGCGTGACATCTATTGGAGCAAATGCTTTTGCTTATTGCAAAGGATTGACATCAATAATTATTCCAGAATGTGTAACATCTTTGGGCATTAGTGCTTTTTCTGATTGCAGCGGACTGACATCCGTGACTATCCCAGACAGTGTGACATCAATTAGTGATAATGCTTTCCGGAATTGCAGCGGATTAAAATTCGCGACAATACCAAACAGCGTGACAGAAATTGGTAGTTATGCTTTCTATGGGTGTAGTAGTCTTACATCTATAACCATTCCAGAACATGTAAAATCCATAGAAGATAGAACTTTCTATGGATGCCGAACATTAACATCAATAACAATCCCTAATAGCGTAAAATCTATTGGAGAGTATGCTTTTTATGGTTGTAGCAGATTGGCAGATGTAGTAATTCTTGATGGGGCTGATGAATTGTTTATTTCAACCTCAAAAACTTACACATCCCCTTTCAGTGGTTGTCCTATAGAAAAACTATATTTGGGTAGAAACCTTGAATATGATGGTGCATACCCTCCTTTCAAAAGTATGAAATCTATAACGAATTTGGAAATTGGAGATAGCGTGTCATCAATCGGTAATAATGCTTTTTATGGTTGTAGTGGATTAACAGAGGTAACTATCCCTAATAGCGTAACATCAATCGGTAACAATGCTTTTTATGCCTGCTACGATGCTTTAATTACTATTCCTAACAATATAGAGATTACAAGCGGATACACATTTTATGGCTGTAAAGGAGTTGCCACGGAAAAGGGAACAACGACTTTACTCTCTTTATGGAATTGTGGATATACTACATATGAAAAAGGAACTACTAATGTTCTCCCTGCTCCATATATGGCGACAACCTCAATTACTCAATCAAGTATTACATTGCAGGCGTATAATCTATATGATTGCTATCAATATAACATTGAGTTTTTTAATAGACGTCAAAAATTAAATGATAAAAATAAAACCGTTATTATAGATGGACTTTCTCCTGAAGGCGGTGTTGCTGTGTTTCTTTACGCATCTTTGGGCGAGATTGAGAGTTCGACTGATTATCGTGTAAAAACTCAAACATTCACGACACAAAAGATTTCTCCATCCATATCGGCTTCAGGCACATCTCCTTCTTCTATATCTATATCTGCAACTTATATTAAGGGAGATGCAGAGGTAACCTCTCAATATTTATCAATAAAGTATAATGGTAACTTGATAGGGGCAACAGAAGGGAACAAACTATATACGACAGGCTTAGACCCAAATACCTCGTATTATGCAGAGTATTCTATCGTTGCTAACGGTGTAACGTATACAGGAACTCAAACCATAAATACATCAAGACTATCCCTCACCACCTCCCAGCCAAAAGTTGTTTCTCTCGGCAACGTGATAATTGCAGCCGAATCTAATCTCGATGATGAAGAAACCAACGTAGGCTTCGAGTGGAGACGCACCGACTGGAATGATGATTTCGCATCAAACACTGGCGGAGCATATCTATACAACGGAACAATGGAGGGGTACATCCGCAACCTAAACACGGATAAGTTATGGAAGTATCGTCCTTATTACCTCTCCAACTCCGGCACATATTATTATGGGGATTGGGTAGGTCTTGACCCTACGAACACGTCATATTTCGAGCCGACCGTACACACATACTCCACCATTAACATAGAGGGAAACACCGCACTCGTGAAAGGATATGCCTTGACTGGCACGGACAAAATAACTGTACAGGGATTCAAGTATTGGAAGAGCGTTGCATCCGCAAAAGACAGGGAGGGCGCAAACCGCATAGCCTCCATTCCGTCAGACGCCAAGACCATAGAGGCAGACGGACAGGTGATGACAGCCAACCTCACAGGGCTTGACTACAACGCAACCTACCATTACTTGGCATTTGTGACAACCGCCGAAGGCGACACCTTCTATGGCGAGGAGCAGGTATTCACAACAGGCAATGACCCAACAGGCATTGAGGGAATAGAGGAAGAAACAGCCGAGCAAAACCCAAATCCTGTGACAATAGTTGCACGCTACAACATGAACGGCCAGACTGTATCCGCACCGCAGAAAGGCATAAATATCTTGCGCATGAGCGACGGAACAGTGAAGAAGGTGCTTGTGAAATAACAAGCGGAGACACAATCTGTATACGTGACATACGAGGCAGTGCCAACACAGCAGGCTCTGCCTCGTGTTCTGTTGTCATATACGGACATTGTGGATGCCTCCACGAAAAAAACAATCACGGCTGACGCTTATGTCAGATTTTTAATGTATCTTTGCACTATGATAGAAAAGCATATCGTACTGGAGGACATAGACCTTGTGACATTCTACGGAGTGAACAATGTACACCTGCAAATGATAAAGGCTCTGTACCCCAAATTGCGGATTGTGGCTCGTGGCAATATCATCAAGGTGATGGGCGACGAGGAGGAAATGTGTGCGTTTGAGGAGAACGTGGAGAAGATGCAGCAGCACTGCTCGAAATACAACTCTCTGAACGAGGAGACCATTCTGCGCATTGTGAAGGGAGAAAGCACTACGAACTTGACGGCGGACGGCTCGGCTATCTGTTACAGCGTCACAGGAAAGCCTATCTCTCCACGCTCTGAAAATCAGACGCTTCTGACACAGGCGTATTTTGAGAACGATATGATTTTCGCCATTGGCCCTGCCGGGTCGGGAAAGACGTATATGTCTATCGCCTTGGCTGTGAGGGCATTGAAGAACAAGGAGATTAGGAAAATCATCCTGTCTCGCCCTGCGGTGGAGGCTGGCGAGAAGTTGGGTTTCTTGCCGGGAGATATGCGTGAGAAGATTGACCCTTATTTGCAGCCGCTCTACGATGCTCTGCAAGACATGATTCCTGCACAGAAACTGACGGAGTATATGGAGCAGAATGTCATTCAGATAGCGCCTTTGGCATTTATGAGGGGGCGGACGCTGAATGATGCGGTGGTGATACTGGATGAGGCGCAGAACACGACGACACAGCAGATAAAGATGTTCCTTACTCGCATGGGGCAGAACACTAAGATGATTATCACGGGCGACTTGACGCAGATAGACCTGCCACGCAACGTGAAGAGCGGGCTGAAGGAGGCGTGCGAGGTGCTGAAGGACGTGAAGGGCATTAGTTTCATACGGTTAGACGAGCGTGACATTGTGCGTCATAAACTGGTAACAAGGATAGTGAATGCGTACCATAAATACGAAGCAACAAAAATACAACAATATGAACTCTTTAACAAGGACTGACTTTAACTTCCCCGGACAGAAGGAAGTGTATCACGGCAAAGTTCGTGACGTGTACAACATCAACGACGACCTTATGGTCATGGTGGCAACCGACCGCATTTCGGCATTTGACGTGGTGCTGCCAAAGGGCATACCATTCAAGGGGCAGGTGCTGAACCAGATAGCGGCAAAGTTCCTCGATGCCAGCGCAAGTATCGTGCCTAACTGGAAATTGGCAACTCCCGACCCGATGGTCACTGTGGGCTTGAAGTGCGAGGGTTTCCGTGTGGAAATGATTATCCGTGGCTATCTCACTGGTTCTGCATGGCGTGAATACAAGGCTGGCAACCGCACTCTGTGTGGCATTACTCTGCCTGAGGGCATGAGGGAAAATGAGAAGTTCCCAGAGCCTATCATCACTCCTACTACCAAGGCTGACGAAGGACACGACGAGAACATTTCGAAGGAGGAAATCATTGCGCAGGGTCTCGTGAGCAAGGAGGACTATGAGACTATGGAGAAGTACACTCGCGCCCTCTTTGACCTCGGCACGACAATCGCTGCAGAGAAAGGACTTATCCTCGTAGACACAAAGTATGAGTTTGGCAAGCGTGACGGTAAGGTATATCTTATTGACGAGGTACACACACCCGACTCTTCGCGTTATTTCTATGCCGAAGGCTATCAGGAGAAGTTCGAGGCTGGCGAACCACAAAAGCAACTCTCGAAGGAGTTTGTTCGCCAATGGCTTATCGACCACAACTTTATGAACCAGCCCGGACAGGTGATGCCCGAAATAACAGATGAATATGCTGAGAGCGTATCAGAAAGATACATCGAACTCTATGAGCATATCATAGGCGAGAAGTTCGTTAAAGCAGAGGGAGACGAGGACATCGCCGCTCGCATTGAGAAGAACGTAACAGCCTATCTTGCAAGCAAGTAGAAATGTACGAACAGGAGCAGATAAAGCCATACGGCAAGGAAGGGACGAAGCGTGAGCAGGTGGAGCAGATGTTCAACAACATAGCCCACTCTTACGATGTGCTGAACCACACCCTTAGCCTTGGAGTGGATAAGGTATGGCGAAATGCTGCTATTAACTATCTTAAACCCTTTTTCTTGCCTTCTCCAATAGGGAGCGAGGCAGGGAAAAGGGTTATTCTTGACATCGCTACTGGTACAGGAGATTTCGCTATCCTTGCTCATAAGAAACTCGGATTTCCGCAAGTGGTCGGATGCGACATAAGCGAAGGCATGATGAACATCGGACGGCAGAAGGTGGAGAAACTGGGGCTTTCAGACAAAATCACTTTCAAGAATGAGGACTGCTCATGCCTGTCGTTCAGCGATAACTCTTTTGGCGCTGTGATTTCTGCCTTTGCGTTACGCAACTTTCAGAACCTCGACCAGTGCTTGAAGGAAATGCACCGAGTGTTGAACGATGGAGGGCATCTGTCTGTCATCGACCTCTGCACACCTGTGTCTTTCCCTATGAAACAGTTGTTCTACATATATAAAAAGGCCGTGATGCCCTTAATGGGAAAACTTATTTCCAAGGACAATTTGGCATACACATACCTGCCCGACACAATGGAAGCGATACCGCAAGGGGAAAGGATGCAGAGGATTATTCAGCAGGCAGGTTTCCGCAACGTTAACTTCCGCCGTTTGCCTTTCGGCATGTGCATTCTTTACACAGCGAAGAAATAACAACACGACACACTTTCATTTCATATAAAAATGGATAAATACGGACTGATTGGCTACCCTTTGGGGCATTCATTTTCAAAGAGGTTTTTTAATGATAAATTTGCGACTGAGGGCATTGATGCTCAGTATATAAACTTTGAAATTCCAAGCATTGAGGAGTTTCCTCGTGTCATTGCAGACAATCCAGAACTGCGAGGACTGAATGTGACAATCCCTTACAAACAGCAAGTGATGCAGTATCTCGATGCCATAAGTTCTGAAGCAGAGGCAATAGGTGCTATCAATGTGGTAAAAGTAGAGCATTCAGGTGACAAGACCACATTGACAGGATATAACAGCGACGTGATAGGCTTTGTCAACAGCCTCCGCCCTTTGATGCAGCCTCACCACAAGAAAGCCCTCATCCTCGGTACTGGCGGAGCATCAAAAGCCATTCATTATGGATTGACTGAAAAATTGGGATTGGAGACCTTGTTTGTCAGTCGAACATCACGCAAGGGGGTAATCACATACGGCGACATCACGGCAGAGACGCTGAAAGAATATGAGGTGATTGTCAACTGCACACCCACAGGAATGTTCCCTCATATTGACGAATGCCCACCACTGCCATACGAAGCGCTGACCACTGACAATCTTCTGTATGACCTTGTGTATAATCCCGAAGAAACTCTATTTATGAAAAAGGGAATGGAACAAGGTGCAACAGTCAAGAGCGGTCTTGAAATGCTATTGCTTCAAGCGCTTGCCGCTTGGGATTTTTGGAACGATTAGAGTTTATATCTCCCCTATCTCTATCATATAAGTATATGTGCCAGAACCTATTTCCTTATGTTCTGTTGTTCCGTCTGTAAGCGGAACAAACACAAGAGCAGAGGAATTGGGAGGAATGGTCTCTGTCACATTTTTATATGGATGACATGTAAAAACAAGGCATACACGCCAACCGTCAATCGTCTTTTTGATGTGCATTGCAATGTTTTTGCAACAAAATATAATTATTTTTTAAGATTTTTGCGACAAAAAGAAATAAAAGTTGTAATTTTGCAGGCAAATTTACATGGAAGCAGTAAAGGACTGCTAAAACGTGCGTGTAAAATCGTTGCAATAAGGATTAGGAGAAAGAAACATTTACACAATAATATAAACTCAGAAAACAATGGTAAAAAGAAATCTTGGTTTATACAGTGCGGAATACGAGCATGACGCTTGTGGTGTCGGAATGGTGGTGAACATCCACGGCAACAAAAGCCATGAACTTGTGGACAACGCACTGAAGGTACTGGAGAACATGGAGCATAGAGGTGCGGAAACTCGCGACAAGACGGGTGACGGTGCAGGTATTCTGCTACAAATTCCGCACGAGTTCATCCTTTTGCAGGGAATACCTGTGCCAGAAAAGGGCAAGTATGGCACTGGTCTTGTGTTCCTTCCTAAGGATGCGGCAAGACAGGAGGAAATACTCTCCATAATGATTGAAGAGATTGAGCGTGAGGGACTTACGCTGATGCACCTGCGCAACGTGCCTACCAACAGCGATGTGCCGGGCGTGGGAGCAAGAGAGGTTGAGCCAGACATCAAGCAGGTATTTGTCACAGGTGTGGCAGACGAGAACGTGCCTGTGTTTGAACGTATATTATATAAGATAAGGAAGAAGATAGAGAACAGGATTGACGACGAGGATTTTTACATCTGTTCGCTGTCAAGCAAAGACATTATATATAAAGGAATGCTGACGAGCGGACAGTTGAGGAGGTATTTCCCTGACTTGTCCAACAACTACTTTACGAGCGGTTTGGCGTTGGTACACTCACGTTTCTCTACCAATACATTCCCGAAGTGGAAGTTGGCTCAGCCGTTCCGCTGCCTCTGCCACAACGGAGAAATCAACACCGTGCGTGGCAACCGTGGATGGATGAAAGCGAGGGAGAGCGTGCTGTCATCACCTGCGTTGGGCGACATCAAGGACATTCGCCCTATCTTGCAGGAGGATATGTCGGACTCTGCCAGCCTTGACAACGTGTTTGAGTTCCTTGTCATGTCGGGACTTTCGCTGCCACAGGCAATGGCAATCCTTGTGCCTGAATCGTTCAACGACAAGAATCCGATTAGCGAGGATTTGAAGGCATTTTACGAGTATTATTCCATTCTGATGGAGCCATGGGATGGCCCCGCTGCGTTGATGTTCTCTGATGGCAGATATGCAGGTGGAATGCTTGACCGCAACGGTCTTCGTCCATCGAGATATACCATCACGAAGAACGGCATGATGGTCGTTGCATCCGAGGTGGGTGTGATGGACTTTGAGCCGAGCGATGTAGTGAGCAAGGGGCGTTTGCAGCCGGGAAAAATCCTTTTGATTGACACTCAAGAAGGAAAGATATATTACGACGGCGAAATAAAGGAGCAGTTGGCAAAGAGCCATCCTTACCGCCAATGGCTGTCGGCAAACCGCATTCAGTTGGAGAAATTGAAGAGCGGTCGTCATGTGGAGAACAGCGTGGAGAATTACGAGAGGAAACTCATCAACTTCGGTTTCGGTCAGGAGGATATTGACAAGACGGTCATTCCGATGTGTACTGCAGGACAAGAGCCTGTGGCTGCGATGGGTAACGACACGCCTTTGGCAATCATCAGCGACCGTCCGCAGATATTCTTCAACTATTTCCGTCAGCAGTTCGCACAGGTGACAAACCCAGCCATCGACCCAATCCGTGAGGAATTGGTAATGTCGCTGACTGAGTATATCGGTGCGGTGGGAACGAACATTCTCACACCCGACGAGTCGAACTGCAAGATGGTTCGTCTGCCTCAGCCAGTGCTGACAAACACAGAACTTGACATCCTCTGCAATATCCGCTACAAAGGATTTAAGACACAGAAACTGCCGATGCTGTTCGACATCGACAAGGGGGCGAGCGGTCTTCGTCAGGCAATAGAGGACTTGTGCAAACAAGCAGAAACGTCTGTGGATGAGGGAGTTAATTATATCATCCTTTCAGACAGAGACATTGACGAGAAGCATGCGGCAATACCTTCGTTGCTCGCTGTTTCGGCAGTGCATCACTACCTTATCAGCGTGCAGAAACGTGTGCAGACAGCGTTGATTGTTGAGTCGGGAGAAATCCGTGAGGTGATGCACGCAGCACTTCTGCTTGGATATGGAGCGAGTGCCATCTGTCCTTACATGACATTCGCCGTGCTTGACGACCTCGTGAAGAAGCATAAGATACAAGAGGCATACAGCACTGCCGAAAGCAACTATATCAAGGCTGTTGACAAGGGTCTGAAGAAGATAATGAGCAAGATGGGTATCTCTACTATCCGCTCATATCGTGGAGCAAAAATCTTTGAGCCAATAGGACTGTCGGAGGACTTGCTCCGTCGCTATTTCGGCACAGAAATATCTACTATCGGAGGTATCGGCTTGCGTGACATTGCAAGGGATGCCATTCGTCTGCACGACGAGGCATTTAAGCCTGCGGAAATCAATGAGTTCTTGCCTGACAACGGATTGTTCTCATATCGCAAAGACGGTATTCTGCACGCATGGAATCCCGACACGATTGCAAACCTGCAAATCGCCACACGTCTCGGCTCTTACAAGAAATTCAAAGAGTGGTCGAAGATGGTGGATGATAAGGAGAAGCCTATCTTCATCCGCGACTTCTTCGGCTTTAAGAAAGCGGCAAAGCCTGTGCCTATCGACGAGGTTGAGCCAGTGGAAAGCATTGTGAAGCACTTTGTTACAGGTGCGATGTCGTTCGGTGCGCTCTCTATTGAGGCTCATGAGGCTTTGGCAATAGCAATGAATAAGTTAGGCGCACGAAGCAACACGGGCGAAGGCGGCGAGGACAACGAGCGTTACCACACGGAGGTGGATGGCGTGAGCCTCTCCTCAAAGACAAAGCAGATTGCTTCTGGTCGTTTCGGCGTTACGGCAGAATACCTCGTAAATGCAGAGGAAATACAAATAAAGGTGGCACAAGGAGCGAAGCCGGGCGAAGGCGGACAGTTGCCGGGATTTAAAGTGAACAAGATTATCGCCAAGACCCGAAATGCCATACCGGGCATCTCGCTCATTTCTCCTCCACCACACCACGACATCTACTCTATCGAAGACCTTGCACAGTTAATCTTCGACTTGAAGAATATCAACCCAACTGCCGCAGTATCAGTCAAATTAGTTGCTGAGAGCGGTGTAGGCACTATTGCCGCAGGTGTGGCAAAGGCAAAGGCCGACCTCATCGTCATCTCGGGTGCAGAAGGTGGTACGGGTGCTTCGCCAGCCTCATCAATGAGGTTTGCAGGAATAAGCCCAGAGATTGGTTTGGCAGAAACTCAGCAGACGCTTGTTTTGAACGGATTGCGTAATCAAGTGCGTTTGCAGACTGACGGTCAATTGAAGACTGCTCGCGATGTGATAGCAATGGCGATGCTTGGTGCTGACGAGTTCGCTTTCGGTACACTTCCGCTGATTGTTCTTGGCTGTGTGATGATGAGAAAGTGCAACACCAATACCTGCCCTGTGGGTGTGGCTACTCAAGATGAACGCCTGCGCGCTCGTTTCACAGGAAAGGCTGAATATGTTGTAAACTACTTCACATTCCTCGCAGAGCAAGTGCGTGAATACCTTTCTGAAATCGGCGTGAAGAAACTTAAGGACATCATAGGTCGCACCGACCTCATCGAGGTCAAGCCTTCCGACCCATCGACAAAGCAAGGCACAATGGACTTCTCTCGTCTGCTCACAATGGTGGAGACGGACAAGGCTCTCTATTGGGACAGAGGCGAATTTACGAAAGTCACCGATGTGAAAGACGAAGAAATCATCAAGGCGGCTCAACGTGCCATAGATGAAAAGGAGGAGGTTAACCTCGACTATGCTATCAAGAACACCGACCGTGCGGTAGGTACGATGCTTTCGGGCGTGATAGCAAGGAAATATGGCGAGGAAGGACTGCCAGACAGCACAATAAACATAAAGTTCAAAGGTAGCGCAGGTCAGTCATTCGGTGCATTCGCTGTGAAGGGCGTTAATCTCAAATTGGAAGGTGAAGCCAACGACTACTTCGGCAAAGGTCTTTCGGGAGGTCGCATCTCAATCCTTCCGCCAGCACGCTCCAACTCCGAGTTTGTTGCTGAGGATAATATCATAGCAGGCAACACAGGTCTGTATGGAGCAACGACAGGCGAACTCTATGTGAACGGTCGTGTGGGCGAGAGATTTGCTGTGCGTAACTCTGGTGCAATAGCCGTGATAGAAGGTGCTGGCGACCACTGCTGCGAGTACATGACAGGCGGTCGTGTGGTCGTGCTTGGCGAAAGCGGACGAAACTTTGCTGCAGGTATGTCGGGCGGTGTAGCGTATGTATGGGACAAGAACCACAATTTCGACTACTTCTGCAATATGGACATGGTGGAAATCAACCTCGTGGAGGATGCCTCTTTCCGCAAGGAACTGAAGGAACTCATCCGCAAGCACTACCTCTACACTGGCTCAGCGTTGGCAGGAAGGATGCTCGACGACTGGAACCGCTACGTTGAGGAGTTCATACAGGTTGTGCCAATCGAGTACAAGCGAGTGCTGCAAGAAGAGCAAATGGCAAAACTACAGCAGAAGATTGCTGACATGCAACGTGACTATTAAACCTCATTACAAAATTAAATATATAAGAAGAAAATGGGAAATCCTAAAGCATTTCTAACAGTACCTCGCAAAGAGGCAGGATACCGTCCTGTTCATGACCGAATACACGATTTTGGTGAGGTTGAACAGACACTGAATACAAAAGACAGACAAGAGCAAGCAAGCCGCTGCATGGATTGCGGTGTGCCGTTCTGCCACTGGGCTTGTCCGCTCGGAAACAAAGACCCAGAGTGGAACGATGCCCTCTACAAAGGAGAATGGGAAACAGCATATAAGATATTGAAAAAGACCAACGACTTCCCCGAGTTCACAGGTCGCATCTGCCCTGCCCTATGCGAGAAGGCGTGCGTGCTGTATCTTTCCACAGGAGAGGCTGTCACCAACCGTGAGAACGAGTGCGCCATTGCTGAGCGTGCTTATCTCGAAGGATATGTAACCATAGAACACCCCGAGCGCAACGGCAAGAAAGTAGCCGTAATCGGTGCAGGCCCCGCAGGTCTTGCGGCGGCTAACCAACTGAACTACAAGGGCTATGAGGTTACAGTGTTCGACAAGAACGAAGCCGCAGGTGGATTGCTCCGCTACGGCATCCCTAACTTCAAACTGAACAAGCAAATCATCGACCGTCGCATCAACGTGATGGAACAAGAGGGCGTGAAGTTCGTCTATAACACCCCTATCTCTCTCGACAAACTCGCCGCCAACGATTTCAGCGGAGACAACGCAGCCATTGAGGGCTTCGATGCCTACGTTGTCAGCACAGGCACACCCGAGGCACGCGACCTCAACAACGTGCCGGGGCGTGAACTGAAAGGCATACACCTTGCCCTCGACCTGCTCAGCCAACAAAACCGTGTGTTGGCAGGTATGGAGTTCTCAAAGGACGAACTGGTGACAGCCAAAGGCAAGAAAGTCCTCGTCATCGGCGGAGGCGATACAGGCTCCGACTGCATCGGCACATCGCATCGTCAGGGGGCTGTGTCTGTCACACAAATCGAAATCATGCCCAAGCCACCCGTAGGCCACAACCCAAACACACCATGGCCCAACTGGCCAGTCATTCTGAAAACGACATCATCCCACGAAGAAGGCTGCGACCGTCGTTGGCTGCTGAACACCAACAAGTTCATTGGCGACGAAAAAGGAAACGTGAAAGCCGTAGAAGTGGAAGGTGTTATCTGGGAGCAGAACCCCGACGGAGGTCGCCCGATAATGAAACTTGACGGCAAGAAAGAAATCATTGAGGCAGACATCGTGTTTCTCGCTATGGGCTTCATCAAGCCCACCCAGCCCGAGTTCCCTGCCAACGTTTTCATTGCCGGCGATGCAGCCTCGGGGGCGTCACTCGTTGTTAGAGCCATAGCATCGGGACGTAAAGTGTCCGAGCAGATAGACGAGTATTTCAATCAGAAATAAGAAACATTCAAGGATGTTGATTGTTATCATCCTGTAAAACCTTTGTTCTTAGGGCGACACAAAGCCCCAAAACCTTTTAGCCTTCAAAAGGATGTGTTTTCCTTTTGAGGGCTATTTCACTTTTTCCAAAGATTATTTGTAAATATAAACAAAAACCTTTACCTTTGTCAAAATGTTCAACTAACTAAACCTAACTTTACAATGAAAAAAATCTTATGTTTGTTCTCATTGTTGGCAGCCATGATGATGTCTGCACCAGCATTTGCTCAGAAAGCAAAGGGAACATTTGAGGCAGGCGACGGTTCGTTTCTGCTGAATGGCAAGCCTTTCGTGGTGAAGGCTGCCGAAATTCACTATCCTCGCATCCCAAGAGCCTATTGGGAGCATCGCATCAAGATGTGCAAGGCTTTGGGAATGAACACTATCTGCATCTACATCTTCTGGAATTTCCACGAGCAGGAAGAAGGGCAGTTCAACTGGACGGGCGACCGTGATGTTGCCGAGTTCTGCCGTCTTATACAGAAGAATGGGATGTATGTGATTGTACGCCCCGGTCCATACGCATGCGCCGAATGGGAAATGGGAGGTCTGCCTTGGTGGCTGTTGAAGAAGAAGGACATCAAGTTGCGTGAACGTGACCCCTATTTCATGGAGCGTGTGAAGATATTTGAGACAGAGGTAGGCAAGCAACTCGCTCCGCTCACCATTCAGAATGGAGGTCCAATCATCATGGTGCAGGTTGAGAACGAGTACGGCTCATACGGTGTGGATAAGCCATACATGAGCGAAGTACGTGACTGCCTCCGTTCAGCAGGTTTCGACAAGGTGGCACTCTTCCAGTGCGACTGGTCGAGCAACTTCCTAAACAACGGTCTTGACGACCTCGTGTGGACAATGAACTTTGGTACGGGCGCAAATATCGACGACCAGTTCCGCAAGTTGAAGGAAGTGCGACCAAACTCACCGCTGATGTGTTCAGAGTTTTGGAGCGGCTGGTTCGACAAGTGGGGCGGCAAGCACGAGACACGCTCGTCTAAGGACATGGTGTCAGGCCTTCGTGAAATGCTCGACAAGAACATTTCGTTCTCGCTCTACATGACTCACGGAGGCACATCCTTCGGTCATTGGGCGGGCGCAAATTCTCCGGGCTTTGCTCCTGACGTGACAAGTTACGACTATGACGCTCCTATCAACGAATACGGTCAGGCAACTCCAAAGTTCTTCGAACTGAGAGAGATGCTTCAGCAGTACACCGACAAGAAACTCCCTGCTGTTCCCAACGCGATGCCTATCATCACCATACCAGAGTTTGAGGTGAATGAATGGACTTCCATGTTCGACTTCAACACGAAGACAGACATGCAGAAGAGTTACGAACTCAAAACAATGGAAGAGTTCGACCAAGGCTGGGGAAGCATGGTGTACATGACCAAACTTCCTAAACTCGACAAGCCAGCGAAACTGCACATCGAGAATGGGCATGACTTCATACAAGTATATGAAAATAACAAACTCGTCGGTTCGCTCGACCGCCGCATGGGAGAGAAAGACATTGTGCTGCCTCCGTGTGGAGAAAACTCTACGCTGATGTTGGTTGTAGAGGCAATGGGTCGCATCAACTTCGGACGTGCTATCAAAGACTTCAAAGGCATTGTGGGCGATGCAGAACTGACTATCGACATTGACGGCAACAACTACACCGGCGCATTGAAGAACTGGGAAACATACCTCATCCCCGACACCTACGAGTTCTATAAGAGCAAGCCATTTGACGAGCAGACAAAGGTACGCATTGGCAGCAGCGACGACCGTCAGCCGGGATATTACAAAGCCACATTCAACGTGGGCAAGGTGGGCGACACATTCATCGACATGTCCACATGGGGCAAGGGTCTTGTTTATGTCAACGGCCACGCTCTCGGCCGCTTTTGGGAGATTGGACCTCAGCAGACGCTCTACTGCCCCGGATGCTGGCTGAAGAAAGGTCAGAACGAGATTATCATCTTCGACATCGTAGGTCCGAAGGAAAAGAAAATCCAAGGACTTGACCACCCTATCATCGACCAATTGCAGAATGCTGAGCCTCCAATCCACCGCACAGAGGGTCAGAACCTCGACCTCTCGGGCGAGACATCCATTGCGGCAGGAGCATTCGCAGCGGGCAACGGTTGGCAGGAAGTGAAGTTCGATGCTCCTCAGACAGGCCGCTACGTGTGTCTCGAAGCAATCAACAACCACAATGGCGATGAATATGCATGCATCGCAGAACTCTACCTCCTCGACCAAAAGGGCGAGCGCCTTTCTCGTGAACCATGGAAGATAGCATACGCCGACAGCGAGGACATCGTGACGGGCAACCGTGCAGGAGACAAGATTTACGACTTGCAGGAAAGTACCTTCTGGTCGACAGTCAAAGGCGTGCAGTTCCCACACCACATCGTCATCGACCTTGGCAAGGAGCAGACGCTGACAGCCCTCCAATACCTCCCACGCATGGAAAGCAACGTGCCGGGTGGCATAAAGGACTATAAGATATACGTGAAGAAAGACAATTTCAAGTATTGATACTTACGGCAGACCTCATTCTCTGTCTCTTTACAGTCAGACAGAGAATAAAGCAACCGCCTATCCCGTTCATCACGAATGAGATAGGCGGTTTTCATTCTCTAACATTTTATGGTTTACGTAATTCTAAAGACTGTGTCTCACGACATCACATTATCTATAATTATGAGTAAAGATTTCATATAACTGACACTGTGTTTGTATCACGTTGCAAAGGTACGCACTTTCCTTCATAGCCACAATACCTAAAAAACGTGATTTCACACTCACCAATAGGTATCATAAATGTCATACATCAGTATTATAAAACGCCACACAAAATACTACTTCAATGACAGCGGCAATGCATCAGCACCCATCACTACCCTTTTCGCCCGTTTTCTGTCAATTTTGACAACGGCTACCCTCTGAAACTCCCTGCCGTTCACGATTACAATAGTCAGCCGTAACAAATTATAA
>JAFLUT010000061.1 GCA_022508665.1 Prevotellaceae bacterium
CACGGCTGACTATTGTAATCGTGAACGGCAGGGCGTTTCAGCGGTGCGCCGTTGTTAAAGATGACAGGAAAAGGGCAATAATGTATCTGACGCATTCTTGGTCTTTCCTCGCAATGATAGGTACTCCTGTAGATAGACCTTTGGATTGACAAGATAATGGGCTTACATAGTTTTACAGAAGAAATTTGGTAGGGTAAAATAGAAGTAGTATATTTGCAAGGATTTACAGTAATTTATGAATAGAATTCTTGCAATTTTTTTATGTCTGTTTGCAGGGGCGGTCAATCTCCCGGCAGTGTGGTGTGTGCCGTTGGGAGGGGAAGCGTCAGCACAAGAACTGAACTGTACGGTCAAAGTCATCCATTCTCAGGTGCAGGGTACAAACACAAGCGTGTTTGAGACGCTTGAAACGGCAATAATGGAGTTTATGAACAACCGTTCATGGACAGACTTGCAGTTTCAGAAGGTGGAGCGAATAGAGTGTACAATGAACATTACTATAAAGAAATATGATGAGGCGTCAAATGATTTCACAGGAGAGTTGCTGTTCCAGTTGGCACGCCCTGTATATAACTCCAGTTATAACACCACCGTCTTTTCAATGAGAGACACAGAGTTTAACTTCAAATACAAGGAGTACGACCCGTTGGAGTTTAACGAAAACAATCTTGACGACAATCTCACGGCAATGCTTGCGTATTATGCCTATCTGTTCATCGGCATGAATCTCGACACATTCTCACCTCTCGGAGGAACTGCCGCTCTCAACATGGTGGAAAACATCGTGAACAGTGCGCAGACAATCGAAGGAACTGGTTGGAAAGCTTTTGACAGCGGCAAAAATCGCCATGCCATAATCAACGACTATATGGAAACATCGTTAGAACCTCTGCGACGCATGCAATACAAGTACTATCGTGAAGGACTTGATGAAATGTCCAACAATGCGGACAGAGGTCGTGCCGCAGTCACGGAGGCGCTTGAAATGCTGAAAGAAGCACACAGCAACAAGCCTCTCTCGCAACTGCCTCAGATTTTCACCGACTTCAAGCGTGACGAGATTGTGAACATCTATTCTGGCCATGGTACAGAGAAAGAAAAGCAGACGGTGTATGACATCGTGTCGAATATAAACGCAAGCCAAAACACTTATTGGGGCAGGATAAAGAAGTAATAGATTTATTATCTATACAGGTTATGCGGCAAAGTCTGTGAATACAAAGACATACTATGATAAAGAACTTACATATAGAAAACTATGCGTTGATAGAGGCGTTGGATTTGGAGTTGCATGAGGGATTCTCGGTCATAACGGGCGAGACGGGAGCAGGAAAGTCTATCATCTTGGGGGCTATCGGTCTCCTGTTGGGGCAGAGGGCTGACCTTA
Source organism: Prevotellaceae bacterium (assembly GCA_022508665.1). Taxonomy (GTDB): domain Bacteria; phylum Bacteroidota; class Bacteroidia; order Bacteroidales; family Bacteroidaceae; genus Minthosoma. The sequence goes on from JAFLUT010000061.1 coordinate 1,388, forward strand.
AAGCCATTAAGGCTGGGGCGAAGCGATGTGTTGTGGAGGCAACATTCGATGTATGCAGTTATGGAATGCAAGATTTCTTTGAAGAGAATGACCTTGACTTCGACGGCTCGGAGTGTATCATTAGGAGGGAACTGACAGCATCTGGCAAGTCTCGTGCATTCATCAATGACACCCCGGCATCGTTGGCTCAGTTGAAGGAATTGGGAGAGCAGTTGATTGATATTCATTCGCAACATAAAAATCTGCTGCTCGGTAAGGAGGATTTCCAGTTGGGAACATTGGATATTGTTGCGAAGAACGACAAATTGCTGACTGAATACAAAGGTGAATACAAGGAATATAAGCAGGCGGAAAAGCAGTTGAAGGAGGCGATTGAGGAGGCGCAAAGCAACAAGGAGGATGAGGACTACCTGCGTTTTCAAGTGGAGCAGCTTGCCGATGCCAACCTTACGGAAGGCGAGCAGGAGGAACTGGAGGAAGAGGCTGAAACTCTTGAACATGCAGAGGAGATAAAGTCATCGCTTTACTCGGCATCGAATAACATTCAAACCGAAAGTGACGGTGCAGAGGCTTTGGGACTAATAAAGCAAAGCATATCGGAGTTACGTTCTGTTACGTCTGTTTATGGGGCAGCGGAAGAATTGGCTAACCGTCTGGATTCGTGCTATATAGAACTGAAAGACATTGCAGAAGAACTGGAAGGGCAGGCAGAGGACATTGAGTATAACCCACAGCGATTGGAACAGGTCAATGACCGTCTGAACATTATATACACTTTGCAGAAAAAGCACAATGTGGAAAGTGTGAAAGAATTGCTTGATATTCAGAGAAACTTGGAAGACAGGTTGATGCGGATTGATAATTCGGATGATTTCATCAAGCAACTTCGTCAGAAAGTGAGTGTTCAGAGAGACAAGGTGCTGGGCATTGCGGAGAAACTCTCAAAGGCTCGCCACGACGCAGCAAAGGCTGTGGAGCATGAAATGGTGGAGAAACTGCTGCCGCTCGGAATGCCTAACGTTCAGTTGCAATGTTCCGTTATTTCCAATCCCGACGACCTTTCTTCTACAGGCTATGACCAAGTGCAGTTTCTTTTCAATGCCAACAAGAGCGGAGAGTTAAAGCCTGTCAGCCAAATTGCATCGGGTGGTGAGATTGCTCGTGTAATGCTTGCCCTCAAAGCGCTTATTGCAGGGGCTGTAAAACTTCCGACTATCATATTTGATGAGATTGACACAGGCGTGAGCGGTTCCATTGCAGAAAAAATGGCAATGATAATGAAAGAAATGGGCAGCCACGAAAGGCAGGTCATATCCATCACGCATCTTCCGCAAATTGCAGCCTTCGGAAGCCACCATTACAAAGTATATAAGGAGGATACTAACGATGCTACTCTCAGCCATATCGTTCCATTGACAGACGAGCAGAGAGTGGAAGAAATAGCCCACATGCTGAGCGGAGCAACGCTGACACAGGCAGCGCTCGACAATGCCAAAGAGTTATTGAACAACAAGTAATTACATCGCATATATGAAACGTTTCATACTTACCTTTTCCTTTTTTTCGTTATTGTTTACCCTATCAATAGCACAGCCAAAGTTCATTTCCAAAGTGCAGAAAGGAATCTTTTCTATTAACACTTACGACAAGCAAGGCAACCTTCTGCGACAAGGCACAGGCTTCTATGTTGGTGCAAATGGCGAGGCTATGGCAAGTTACAGCATATTCAAAAATGCCTACAAAGCCACAGTGATTGATGCCAACGGGGGGCAGTCGGAGGTTGACTATGTATTGGGGGCAGATGACACATATTCTGTTGTGCGTTTCCATGTCAATACCAAAGGCAATGCCGTGCTGACCGCTGCCACAGCACCACAATCCATTGGTACACAATTCTATGCGGTTGGCTATGCCAATAAAGGCACATCGATAAGCGACAATGCAGCTGTAGTAGATACTGCAATAATTCAAAGCAAATACATCTATTATGGTTTAGGAAAAAGTCTTGACAGTAAACTCGTTGGCTCGCCAGTGTTCAATGAGTCGGGCAATGTGGTAGGCATACTTCACCCCACAATTGGAAACAAAAGTTTTGTGCTTGACATACGTTTTCGTGAACAGTTGAAGATGGATGCAATCCCCTCTCGCTCGGCGTCTGTGGCACTCGGTAACATATTCATCCCTAAGGGATTGCCCGACACTCAAGAGGAAGCATTGGTGTATCTATATTTCAAATCCAAGAATGCCAGCAACGAGGAATATATGGATATGATAAACCGCTTCGTCGCATCATATCCTCACAATGCCGAGGGCTATTTGCGTCGCTCTACTCCGCTCATCGACCTTATGCGGTTTGATGAAGCGGATAAAGACTTGCAGAAGTACCTCTCTCTCGTTGAGGACAAAGCGGTAGGCAATTTCAATGTGGCATCCATAATATACGACAAACTCCAACTGCAACCAGAACCTGCATACGACAAATGGACATGGGATGTTGCTCTGCAATATGTCGACAAAGCGATATCTCTCAACGAGACAAAGCCCTCGGATGAGGAGCAGAAAACCAACGACTATAAATATAAAATTCTGAAAGCCCAAATACTCGATGCCAAGCAAGACTTCAACAGTTCACTCGCAATTTATGAGGCTTTGCATAAAGAGAGAAGCAACATCCCGTCGCTCTACTATGCTATCAGCGTAGCGCGTGAGGGCAGAGGCGACTCGCTGAGCGCCGTGATAGAACCGCTTGACAGTGCCATAGCAATGTTTGGTACTCCAATGCCATACGAAGCAGCCGATTATGTTATCAGACGTGGACAGATGTATGCCAACGCAGAAAAATACCGTGAGGCAGTGCAAGACTATAACCAGTATTGCTATCTGCTAAACAATAAGGTCAGTGCCGTATTCTATTATGAGCGTTCACAGATAGAAGTGAACGCGCGGATGTTTCAGCAAGCGCTCGACGACATCAATAAAGCCATAGAAATGTCTCCACAGATACCCCTTTACCATGTGGAGAAAGCAGCACTTGCTATCCGTGTAAATCTTCTTGACGACTGCATACAAGCCTGCCAAAATGCTATACGCCTAAATCCCAACATCATAGACGCATACCGCATTCTTGGCTATGCTCAACTGCAAAAAGGAGACAAAGAGAATGCCCATATTAACCTGCAAAAAGCGGTTGACATGGGCGATGAAGGAGCGAAAAAGATTTTAGAAACTTATATGCATTAGAAGAAAGAAAAACATTTTTTCTTTCTTCATGTTGATTATTTTCCATACCTTTGTACCCACAATGGTTCATCACAGTGATGATTAAAAGGGAATGGGGTGAAAATCCCCGACAGTCCCGCTGCGGTAAGTTCCGCTAATCTGAACCACGATATTGCCACTGGGCATGCGCCGAAAGGCGAAAAAAGTGCTTGGGAAGGTTTGTGGCGAGGAGGAGCAAGTCCGAAGACCTGCCATTTGAGTGTCGTCTATACTCTCGCGGAAGAGATAATGATGAAGTCGATATTACATATTATATATATGTACGCAAGAGAAGTGTGCCTTGTGGCTGTACTGCTTGTGTTTGCTGTGTCTCCCACAAAGGCACAGCGAGACTCCGTGCAGACAGACACACTGCGTAATGTGGACGTCGTCAGTACAAAACGAACTCGCGAATTGAAAAGCACTGCGCCGCAATACTCTCTTGCGCAAGAGACTTTCAATCGATTAGGCGTTGCGGACATCGGCGATGCACTCCGTCGCTTGCCCGGCATTACGCTGAGGGATTATGGCGGTGCAGGAGGCATGAAAACCGTTTCAGTCAGAGGATTGGGAACACAAAACACGGGTGTTAGTTACGACGGAATTGCTTTGAGTGATTGTCAGACAGGGCAGATAGACTTGCAGCGATATGCCCTCAACGGTATCAAGGATTTGCGCCTTGTGGTTGCTGGCAATGATGATATATTCTTGCCTGCACGCAATGTTGCTTCTGCAGCGATGATTGAGATAACCCCTCCTTCCTTTCCAATAGCCTCTGATGCAGAGGGTGGCTCTCGCCGTATACGAAGCAAAGTTGGAGGAGGCGTAACTCTTGGCTCGTGGGGGTATACTAATCCAAAGGCGCAGTTGGGAACATCCATAGGGAATAAGGTCTCCGTGTTGGGAGTGGCAGACTATATCTATGCGGAGAATGACTATCCGTTCACGTTGACTAATGGTAGAACTGAAACGAGGGAGAGGCGCAACAACAGCCGCATGAGTCAGTGGCACGGTGAGGTCAGCACACTCTATTTTATCAATTCTCGCAACAGACTGGGTGCCAAACTTTACTACTATGACAATGACCGCCAGTTGCCGGGCGTTGTACACTACTATACAAACGATACAGACGAGACGTTGAGGGAGCGCAATGCTTTTGTGCAAGCAAAATGGACAAGCGTCTGCTCCGACAAGGTATCGCTGATGCTTAATGGCAAGTTCAACTGGTTCACTTCTGACTACCACAACGGCAAACCAAGCGGAGGCGTCACGAGTGCAGAGTATTGGCAGCGAGAAGCTTATGGCTCTTTCGCCATGCTCTACACGCCAGCGGAATGGATTATGCTCGACTATTCAGCCGACTATATAATGAACAATTTCAACAGTTCGCGTTCTGTCGATTCACGCCCTATGCGACACTCTGTGTTGCAGTCAGTTTCGGCAAAAATGGGGTGGGGTAGACTGTCTTTTCTTCTCCGTGGGCTGTATTCAGCCTATCTAAACAGTAATAGAGGCAATAACATAGGCAATACGCCGTCGACGAGTGTCGGCAGTGCCGAAGGGGAGACAGAAGCCGACGAGAGTCATTTCTCGCCAAGCATAAGCGCTTCTTTTCAGCCTTTCGGTAGCGAGCAACTGTTCATCCGTGCATCATGGAAAAACATTTTCCGAATGCCTACATTCAATGAACTGTATTACTATCATTTGGGCAACCCGATGCTATCTCCAGAACGTACCAACCAGTTGAATGTCGGGCTGTCGTGGCAGAGTGGCAAACGTTTCCCTTTGGATGCCTCGCTCACGGTGGACGGCTACTTTAATGATGTGAAAGACAAGATTGTAGCAATACCTTTCAATATGTTTGTCTCTCGTACAATGAACATCGGCAAAGTGAAAATCGTCGGTGTGGATGTGACAACCGACATCTCACTTCCTTTGGGAGCGAGCAAAAGGCATTCGGTGGGACTGACAGGCAATTACAGCCTGCAAAGAGCGATGAACCGTGCGGTTGAAGGAAAGTATTACAATAATCAGATAGCATATACTCCCATGCATTCGGGAAGCGTCACGTTGAGTTGGGAAAATCCTTGGGTAAATATCTCTTTCACCGCAGACGGCATGAGCGAGCGATGGGCAACCAACGAGCATTCGCCCAGCACAGACATTGAGGGATTTGTGGAGTTCAGTTGTAGTGCATACCGCACATTGCACATCCGTTCCGTGCCTATTACGCTGAAAGCCTCCGTCATTAACATTGCAGACAAGCAATACTACATCGTGGCACGCTATCCTATGCCGGGGCGGTCATGGAAAGCCTCTGTGATTGTCCCCTTATAAAAGTTAAGTAGTAACTACACATTATTTATATAATATAAAGCAAACTGAATAAAAAGACATGAAAAAGATTATTTATCGCTGCATCCTCTTCCTTATGGGTGCATCCATCTTCGCCTCTTGCAGTAACGATGACCCTAAAAATGTTGTTTGTCCTCCTGCGTTTACCACGGCAACGGACGGCGTGTTCATCCTCCATGAGGGCAGTTACTTTAACGGAGTTTCAGGCTCTCTCGCTTACCTTGACTACACTACATGGGATGTCTCTGGGAGTGTCTTTTTGGCAAAGAATGGTCGTGAACTCGGTGGTACTCCTAACGACATTCTTATCTATGGCTCAAAGATGTATATTGCAACAACTGACGAAAACCGTATAGAGGTTGTGGATGCCGCCACAGTGCAATCTATTGGCTATATGGAACTGACGCAGCCACGCAAACTCACTGCCTGCGACGGATATGTGTATGTGAGTTCTTATGAGGGCGTTGTTAGTCGCATTGACACCACTTCTTTGTCTGTCGTTGCAACGTCTGAAAAGATTGGAAACAACCTCGAAGGCATCACACCCTTCAATGGCTATCTCTATGTGTGCAACGCATGGAATGACGACTATTCTTACAACACAAACGTTGTGAAACTCAATGTTTCCGACCTCTCAAAAGTGAAAGACATCGAAGTGCGTACCAACCCAACAAGAATAATAACCGACGGCACATACATCTACCTACAAAGCACAGGCAATTACTCTGGCATTTCGTCCGCATTGCAACGTATAGATATAGATGACAATGTGTCTGTGCTGACAGAGGGTGTTACTTATATGGCATACTATGGCAATAAGATATACTGCATCTACCAAAACTACGGCAACAAAGATGTATATAAAGTTTATGACCTCCTCAAAGGAGAAGTCTCAGACCTTCCATTGAATGCTGACGATGAACTGTTTAGCGCATGCGCCATTGCCGCTGACCCCAATACTGGTATCCTGTATGTGTCTTCCTATGCAGAAGGTGAATATGGCTATCCAAGTTATGCAGAACCGGGGTACATTGTTGCCTATATGCCCGACGGCACATACACCAAATTTACTACTGGCGTTGCCCCAACGTCATACGCCTTCAAGACATCTACTCACATTTCTGAACAGTAACATCTTGTGAAACACACCAATTTTTCCTTGGCCTGCTGTCTACCTTGCTCTCTTTGGGGCAAGGTGGCAGCAGTTTTTTTCTTTGTTCTCGCCTTGTTGCTCTCCTCTTCATGTGCCAATGGAGGGGCAACGCAGATGCCCTCCGACGGCGACACCATACCTATGCGTCATGCCAATAACATCACGATGATAAGGTATGGCGACTATGTGAAAGTGGAAATGCTGAACCCTTGGGCAAAAGGCGGTCTGCTGGCTACATACGTTTTGGCAGACAGAGCCGCCGAAGCACCCAAATGGCTCGGGCATGCCGTCCTTGTGCGCACCCCATTGCAGAACTCCCTCGTCTTTGCGGCGGTGCATTGCAACCTGCTCACAGAGTTAGGGGCAGATGACTGCATCGGTGGAGTGTGCGAAAAGCAATACGTCAGTTGTCTGACAAAAGACGTGGTGGATTGTGGCAACGGCATGTCGCCAAATATGGAGCGCATCATCCAACTTCGCCCCGACGCAATGCTCGTGTCTTCATTTGAGAACAATCCCGGATATGACAAATTGGGGCAGATGGGCGTGCCTATCATACAATGCGCCGAATATATGGAGGCGACAGCGCTCGCTCGTGCCGAGTGGATGAAATTCTTCGGTCTTTTGGTAGGAAAAGGGCAAGAGGCAGAGGCGATGTTCGCAGCATTGGAAACACGTTATGACAGTCTGAAAACACTTGCCAAGAATGTTGCCGCTCGCCCCAAAATCCTTTCCGAAACACTTTATGGCAACGTATGGTATCAGCCGGGCGTGAACAGCACCGTCGGACAGATATATGCCGATGCGGGTGCGCAGACAGCATTCCCCGAGCATCAGCAGAGCGGTTCTGTTCCCCTGTCAGCCGAGCAGGTGTATGTCGATGCCCACGATGCCGACCTGTGGCTTATCCGCTATGATGCTCCTACACCCAAGACACTCCGACAACTTGCCGATGAAGCACCCATATACTCGCAGTTCGATGCCCTCCGCAACGGCAACGTGTGGGGATGCAACGCCACTGCCTCACGCTTCTACGAACAGTCACCATTCCACCCAGACCGACTGCTCTCCGACATCATCCAGATTGCCCACCCCGAACTGCATCTGCAAGCACCAATGCACTACTATCATCGCCTAAAATAACCCAACATATATGAAACTGCGCATTCTTCTCCTCTCACTCCTCGTCATCCTTTTCTTCTTCCTCAATCTCTTCTTCGGCTCTGTTCATATCGCCCCCTCCGATGTGCTTCACGCTTTGACCCATGCCGTCAACAACGCCGACAGCATTTCCTACATCATCGTCGGCTCACGTCTGCCCAATGCAATCACCGCCACGCTCGCAGGTGCAGGGCTTGCCACCTCGGGCTTACTGCTGCAAACCTCCTTCCATAATCCACTTGCAGGGCCTTCTATCCTTGGCATATCATCGGGAGCAAACCTCGGTGTCGCCATTGTCATGCTCGCCTTTGGAGGCGGCGTAACCACAGGGCTATACTCATGGGGAGGCTACTTCACCATTGTTGGTGCGGCATTCATTGGCAGCCTCCTCATCATGGCGCTCCTCCTCCTCTTCTCCTCGCTACTAAAAGACAATCTCATGCTCCTCATCACGGGCATAATGATGGGCTACATCACCTCATCAGTCATATCCCTCCTCAACTTCCTCGCATCCGTTGAGAACATACAGAGTTTTCTCATTTGGGGCATGGGCAACTTCAACGGAGTTTCCCTTCAGCAGATGCCAATCTTCGCCACCCTCTGCATCCTCGGACTCATCCTCTCCCTTCTTCTCATCAAACCCCTCAATGCCATTCTTCTTGGCGACAACTACGCCTCCAATCTCGGCATAAATCTTCGTCGTACACGCAATCTGCTTCTCCTCGCTACAGGTCTCCTCACCGCCGTCATCACAGCCTATTGCGGTCCAGTAGCCTTCATTGGTCTCGCCACTCCCCACGTAGCCTTTCTTCTGCTTGGTACCAATAATCACCGCTATCTCCTTCCTGTCACCATGCTCGCTGGCTCCTTCATCGCCCTTCTGTGCAACCTCCTTTGCACCCTCCCTGCCGTCACGGTCATACCACTTAATGCTGTCACCCCCATACTCGGCGCTCCTGTCATAATATATATAATAATGAGGCATAAGCATTGACGCAGTAAATTTACTGACGCTTGTGACGAGGTACAAAAAATCCTGCACCGAAAGATGCAGGAATAATCAGAAAAAATAAATGGTGTCAGCATGGGCGTGTTTTGGGCAAGTTGAACACATCCTGCACCTCTTTCATTGCCTCTTCAGTCATGCCGTCAGGCTCGCTGCCCATGTTTCGTGCGCACATATATATGTTTGCAGCCTTGCAAAGGACGTCCGTCTGGTCGAAGGCGTCCATGATGTCCTGCCCCACGGCCACTGTGCCGTGCTTTTCCCACAGCACCACGTCATGCTTCTTTATTTTCTCCAATGTTGCCTCCGCAAGTTCAACCGATGAAGGCAGAGCGTAAGGCACAATGCCGATGCCGAGCGGTGCGAATGCGAGGGTTTCGGGAATCATGCTCCACAACACACGAGTCATTTCGCCGTCTCGCAGGAAACGCTGAATGTGGCTCATGGCAACCAACTCGATAGGATGCGTGTGCAATGTTGCCTTATAGCATGAGCCTGTCTCCAACAGATAGTTTTGTAGGGCAAGGTGGGTTGGAAGTTCCGATGTGGGTGCAACCGGTTCGTCCGCAATGATTTCGTAACTTGCGCAGTCGTCGCAGATGCGTACAATCGAGCCGTTCTCCATTGGCTTGATGGCGAGGTCACGCATACGCTTTCCTGTGCCTTTGCAATAGAAATACTTGCCCTTCAACTGCGGCAGTACCATGCCGATTTGCTTCACTGGCGCAATGGCTGGCATAGCCTTTATTTCATCGTCGACAAACTCCGTCACGTTCACGGTGATGTTGCCTCCGTTTCTCTCTGCCCATCCCTTCTGCCAGAGGTAGCCAGTCACCTCCGCAATTTGGTCAACCACGGCTTTCAGTCCGGGTCTGTTGTCTAAAATGCTTTTCATCGTTCTGTTTTTTAGAAATTAGGGTTAGTTAAGTCCTCCTCTATCTGAGCGACATTCTCCGTCTGAATGACCTCCTCCCTCACGTCATTGTCCTGCAACAGTTGAGGCAGGAACGAACTGATGATGAGGACGGCAAGACCAACGAGCAGCACAACAATAGTCAGTTTTGAACAGCCTTTCCACTCCTTCAAGATGATGCCCCAAACGTTTGAGAACGTAACGTTCAGTGCCATGAGGATGCACCATGAGAAGGCGAGCAGTACGGCGCTGTCTTGCAGAAATCCCTTGCCGAGGCTAAGTCCGAAGAACTGGCTGTACCATAGCAGACCTGCCAATGCACAGAAGAAGATGTTGTTTGCCCAAAGGCTACTCTTCTTATAGTCGCCGAATGACTTGTGTGCCACATTCTGCTGAATGCAATATATAAGGTTCGTTATGAAACCGCCAGTCGTCACCAACAGAGTGGCAGGTAGTGTCCTAAACATCGGGTCGGAGTCAGCAAAAGAGATTGACTCTCCATACCCCAAACCGATGCTGAAACATGCCGACATGAAGCCCGACAGCAGCGCCACAGCGATGCCCTTGCTGAAACTGAAATCCTTTACAGCCGCCTTCTTTTCTTCTTCTGTTAAAGAAGCACTCTTCATCTGTCCTGCAATGCCTATGATAGCGATGCCGACGAGAGTAACTACTACGCCCACAATTACAGGAGTGGTCAAATCGCCTGTTTTGCCAGTAAAGATTGGTGTAAGGATTGTTCCCAAACCGGCACAAGTACCGAGTGCGATGCTCTGCCCCAATGCCACGCCGAGATAACGCATCGACAATCCGAAAGTGAGACCGCCAATGCCCCACAGCACACCAAACAGCATCGTCATCAGCGTGCTGTTCATGTTGTCAGACATCAAAGTGAAGAGGTCGCACACACCCTTGCCATCTGGTATGGCAAGCAATGCGCCGATGAACGGAAACAGAAGCCATGCGAACACACCCTGCACAATCCAGTAACTCTCCCAACTCCACGACTTAATCTTGTTGATTGGAACGTAACTACTTGATTGGCAGAATGCTCCAATGGCGATAATCAGTAAGCCTATGATAATCATAACACAGTAGAATTATTAAAAATAAGTCACTCTCCGCCCACCATGGAAGCAGGGGAGAGTGGCTCTGTTTTTATCATTTATCGCTTTGAAATCACGTCTGCAACATACTTGTCAATATCCTTGATGAAGTCCTGACCCACAGGCACGTTGTTACGCACGCAGAACTCGTCATATACCGCTTGCCATGGCATAGCCTTCTGCTCTTCGAGGATGGCGAGAACCTTGTAGCCTTCGCCAGCCAGTTCCAACTTCGAGATTTCCTCGCGTGGTTCGAGCAGAGCGCGGAGCATGCACTTCTGAGCAGAGCGAGAACCGATGACGTATGCGCCGATGCGGTTGATGCTGCCGTCGAAGAAGTCGAGTCCGTAGTGAACACGGTCGAGCGCCCCTGCACGCACGATTTCTGAGAAGAGTTCCTGTGTCGGGTCGTCCATGATTGTAACGTGGTCGCTGTCCCAACGCACAGGACGGCTGACGTGGAGCATCAGTTCCTTAACGAATGGCAACACAGCGCTCACCTTGTCGGCTGGTGACTCTGTTGGGTGATAGTGACCTGTGTCGATAGTCAAAATCTTGTCATACTTCGCTGCGTAAGCGGTGTAGAAATCGTGGCTGCCGACAGTGAAACTCTCGAGTCCGATGCCGAACACCTTACCCTCGATACAGTCCTTCATCATTGGCTGTTCCTTCGCAAAAATCTCGTCGAGCGACTGCTTCAGCAGGTTGCGGTAGAGGGCGTGATTTACGCTCATGTCCTTGCATCCGTCATGCACCCAGAGGTTCATGATACATGGGTCGCCCTGCGCCTCACCCATAGCGTTTGCGATGTCGCGGCAACGCTTTGTATGCTCAATCCAGAAGTTGCGGATGCCGTCGTCGGGGTTAGCCAACGAGAGGTTACCGCTCTTAGGATGAGAGAAGGACGAAGAGTTGAAGTCCAACAGAGTGTTGTTGTCCTTCGCCCAATCAATCCACGACTGGAAATGCTCAACAGTCACTTCGTCGCGGTCAACCACCTTGCCCTTGAAGTCGCCGTAAATCTCATGCAGGTTAAGACGATGAGAGCCGGGGATGAGGCTCTTTGCCTTCAAAATGTCCGAGCGCAATTCGTCAATGTTGCGTGCAGCACCGGGGAAGTCTCCCGTACTCTGAATGCCGCCGCTCATTGCGCCAGCCTGCACCTCAAAGCCCTTCACGTCGTCTGCTTGCCAGCAGTGCATTGAGAGGTGGAAATCCTGCAACTGTTGAAGTACAGCCTCTGTGTCGATACCGATTTCTGCATAACGTGCCTTTGCGACCTCGTATGCTTTCTTTACAAGTTCTTCTTTCATTTTCTTCCGATAATTAGGTTAGTTATTACTATAATATTATATGTGTATTTCTCTTCATAAACGATAAGCCGTTTATCGAAACATCGCAACACCGTTCATCGATTTGTCGATAAGCCGTTCATCGATTTCCCGATAAAAGGTGTGTGGTTTCACACGTCATTTCGTCACCTCCAAATACTTCTTGTATGCCTCATCCCACGCCTCCGTATCTTGAGGAGTGTAGGTGTTCATATCAATAGACTTGGCAATGATTGACCTCATCTCAAACATATCGCTCACCACGCCCGCAGCCTTTGCTTGCAGCATGATGTTGCCGATAGCAGTACCCTCCACAGGGCCTGTCAGCACAGGAATGCCGATGCTGTTAGCGGCAAACTGCATAAGGTAGCCATTGCGTGAACCTCCTCCGATGACGTGCAGTTTCTCTATCGGGAACGGCGCCATATCTTTCAGATAGCCAAGCACTTGACGATACCGCATTGCAAGGCTTTCGAAGATGCAGCGTGCCATCGCCTTGTAGTCCTGCGGCACTGGCTGCCCCGTCCGCTTGCAGTAGTTCTGAATAGCCTCCACCATGCTCACAGGGTTGGCAAAGTCGGGAGCATCGGGGAAGATGAAACTCTGGAAAGCAGGGGCATCCATGCTGTCCTTGTTTATCTGGCTCACATCGGCAGGAGCATCCGTCCACTCCTTGCGGCAACGCTCCAGCAGCCACATGCCGCAGATGTTCTTCAAGAAACGTGTCGTGCCTTCAATGCCTCCCTCATTCGTGAAGTTATACTCAAAACTCCTCTCGCTAATGATAGCATCCTTCGTCTCAATGCCAAGCAACGACCATGTGCCGCAACTCAGATAAGCGAACTTCTCGTCCTGTGCAGGTACGGCAGCCACCGCAGCGCCAGTGTCATGTCCAGCCACCGCCACCACTGGCACAGCGCCCAAGCCAGTCATCCTCTGCACCTCCTCCGTCAGCACACCCACCTTGTCGCTTGGGTTCACATATCGTCCAAACTGGCTCTCTTTCAGCCCTATCACATCAATCAGTTCGGGGTCAATCTTCTTTGTGCGAGGGTCGAGGAACTGGCTGGTTGACAGTATGGTATATTCACACACAGCCTCCCCTGTCAGCATATACATCAGTGCGTCAGGCACAAAAAGAATCTTGTCTGCCGCCTCCAATGCCGAGTCGTTATTCTTCCTCAACGTTGAGAGTTGGAAGAGCGAGTTGAACTGCATGAACTGTATGCCCGTCTTCTCATACACCTTCTCCTTCGGCACAAGTTTGAAATACTCCTCCATAGCCGTGTCCGTGTGAGGGTCGCGGTAGCAGTACGGATTGCGCAGCACGCCTCCGTCCTTGCCAATAAACACGAAATCCACGCCCCAAGTGTCAATGCCAATAGATGCAATCTCTATTCCCTCGTCGGCAACCACCTTCAAGCCGCGGATTATCTCGCTGTAAAGCGCATAAATGTCCCAGAAAAAGTGTCCTCCCGTCTCGATGATATTGTTCGGGAAGCGTGTCAACTCACGCTGTTCCAACTTGCCGTCCACGATTGAGCCAAGAATGGTTCTACCGCTCGTAGCCCCCAAATCGACAGCAAAGAAATTCATTTTAGCCATGGTTAGGTTAGATTTTAAGTTAGTTGCCACAAAGGTACAACATTTTTCTTATTTCACAAAAAATGGCATGATAAAATAAATAGCAAATCTCCAAATCGTAAACCAACCAACGTTGACTAAACTTCCCTTTTCCTGTTAGTTTTGACAACGGCTAACCTCTGAAACGCCCTGCCGTTCACGATTACAATAGTCAGCCGTGACAAATTATA
>JAFLUT010000062.1 GCA_022508665.1 Prevotellaceae bacterium
TTGGCTGACGATTATAATTTGTCACGGCTGAGTATTGTAATCGTGAACGGCAGGGCGTTTGAGAGGTGCGCCGTTGTCGTTTTTGACAGGAAAAAGGTATTTGCGAGTGTGTTGTGCAGTTGGTGGCGGCAGTGGAGAAAGGGTGGCATCTGAAATAATAAATGAGGATTTTGGGCAAAAGTTTTGAATGTAGGCAGAAAAAGGTTATCTTTGCAAAGGAAAGACTAATTACTAACCTAAAACCTTTATTTTTATGGCACAGAGATTTATTTTGAACGAGGTGTCCTATTTCGGGGCAGGCTCACGCAAGGAACTTCCGGAGGTGTTGAACCGCATGAACTTGAAGAAGGCGCTCGTGTGTAGCGACAAGGGGCTTATCAAAGTAGGCACAACCAAAATGGTGACAGACGTACTGGACGAGGCTGGCTTCCCTTATGAGATTTACAGCGAAATAAAGCCTAACCCGACTGTGAAGAATGTGCAGGATGGCGTTGAGGCTTTTAAGGGCAGCGGCGCTGACTGCATCATAGCCATTGGCGGAGGCTCGAGTATGGACACGGCGAAGGGCATAGGCATTGTGGCTAACAACCCGGAGTTTGCGGATGTGGTGAGCCTTGAAGGATGCGCCCCGACGAAGAATAAGTCTGTTCCTATCATCGCCTTGCCGACGACTGCCGGCACAGGTGCGGAGGTGACTATCAACTACGTCATCATTGATGAGAAGCGACAGGCAAAAATGGTTTGTGTTGACCCTAACGACATCCCTGCGGTGGCGATTGTTGACCCTGAACTGATGTACACTCTGCCCAAGAGCCTCACTGCCGCTACTGGCATGGATGCGCTGACGCACGCCATCGAAGGCTACATCACGAAGGGCGCATGGGTGATGAGCGACATGTATGAATTGCAGGCAATCAAGATGATTTCGGAGAACTTGCCTATTGCGGTGGAAGAGCCTACAAACCCAGTAGGTCGTGAGGGCATGGCACTGGCTCAGTACATCGCTGCACAGGCATTCAGCAACGTTGGTCTCGGTCTTGTGCATGGCATGGCTCACCCTATGGGTTCGCTCCACGACATCCCTCATGGTGTGGCTAATGCGCTGCTCCTGCCAACAATCATGGAGTTCAACATGCCGAAGTGTGTGGAGAAATACGGCGTGATAGCAAAGCAGATGGGTGTTGACACAACGGGCATGAGTGCGGATGAGGCTGCACAGGCTGCTGTAGATGCTGTTCGTGCATTGAGCATCCGTGTAGGCATACCGCAGCACCTGTCGGAACTGAACATTACGGAGGCGGACATCCCAGCCCTCGCAGCACAGGCAATAGCCGACGTATGTACGCCGGGCAACCCTCGCGATGTGACTGAGGCTGAAATTGTTGAGTTGTACAAGAAGGTGCTTTGATGTGGGCGATTAGTTAAATAAATTGTATAAAAAACTGCTAATGTCTGTAGAAAGGCATTAGCAGTTTTTTATACAGTTAAATAGTATTATCTTCCCAACACTTTTTTCCTTATTTCAAGATGCCCGAAGCGACACCTGTCTGCTGCTCCGCCTCGTTGCCTCGCTCCACCTTTTTGCCGAAGCCGAAGGTGTAGGTGACGGTGAGTTGCACGTATGCGTGGTAATCTTGGGCAAAGATTTGTTTGGATATGTCGTAGAACTGGCTGTGCATGACGGATGAGCCTTGGCGATGGTTCCATCGGAAGATGTTGGCGACAAGTCCTTGAAAGTTCCATGAGTTGTTGCCCCAGCCGATGGTTGCCCAATAGTAGTCCTTATCCTTCGTCCATACTCCAGTCATAAAACCGTCTGAATAGGCTTGTTTTGCTTGATAGACCAAGCCAAAGTTCCAGTTGTTCAAATAATAGTTTGCTGTCAGGTAGCCGCTAAAATCAAAGTTGTTTTCGTTGAATGGAGCGCCATCGTGCAGATAATCTGGGAATATCCTTCCTTGCAATTGCAGGCTATTGTTGAATAGTCGCAATGACGCTGAAAGACCTCCATATACCCTCGTGTAGTTGCCCATTGGCTGCTGAATGGTGCGGAGGATGCCAGTGCTGCTTGCTTCATACACATAAGCATATCTGTTGTCCATAGTCCATACTTCGCCAAATACTGTGAGGCTGAGTTTCTTGGTGGGCATAAAAGTATAGTTGAAGCCCGCTTGGTGATTATGAGCAGAGGTTAGTGTCGGATTACCCGTATAGTTCATCAGCGGATTTGACTGTATCACATTGCTGCTACGGTAGGCTGCCAAAGGTGTGTTTGAGACATAATACCAATAGACATTGAAGGAGTTCTTCTCGTTGAAGGAATACTTTGTAACGAGATTGACGAATGGCTGTGTGGATTCCTCTTTCACATCCGCAATTTTCACACGGTCATACTGTAGTCCTGTTGCCAGTATTCCGTAGAATTTATCAGTAGTGTAGGCGTATGATGCGGCTGGGCCTATACGTAGATTGGTCTGCTTGTCAGTCGCATTTGCAGTACCCGAATAGGTGGTATTGTTTATGTTGTAGAAAGAAACGCAATAGGCTGACAGTTTGCCCCTTTTCCCTAATTTCTGCTGAATGCCAATCCTTCCCTCTGCTCTGTGGGAATCATCTACTGAGCCATTGTAAAACTCTGTGCCTCCGTTCTCTTGATAGAGGGAACGCATATTGGTGTGAGAATAAGAATAGTAAGGGCGGAAGGTGATGGTGGTTTTAGGGGATACGAAGAAGTTCCAATCGCCCGAATAGGTAAGGGAGTTCTCCCGATTGCTCGTATTGTTTATATAGTCAGTGCGTTCATATTCAGCAGGATTGAAAACGACTGAACCAGATGAGTTATCCTTCGGGTAGTGGTCGAAGTTTGCTCCGACGATGTTGCGGATGGTCGCTTTTTCTGATTGATAGACAGCCTTGAATGTAGGCCACATATACCTCCTTTGTTTGCTTGCGTCGGTAGCGGTGGAGAGGCGTTGAAACTCCTTCATAGTGCCGTCCGATTGTGGCAAGCGATAGGTTTCGGTTGTATTGGAATAGTTGTGTGAACTATTGCTGTAGTACCCTCCCACTCCTAAGTCGTAGGTCATTTTCTTGTACTGCAACTTGGAATAGAGGTGTAGTTGCCCCATGTTCGCCATGAAGTTCTCTTTGCCCAATGCCTTCACATATCCTCCATATTCATACTTCTGCATGATGAAGTTCACCACATGTGTAGCACCCTGAAAGCGCGGGTCGTCGGGATAGTCGTAGTATTCCACCTTCTTCACGTCTGCCATCCTCATGCCCGTTAAGTCTTGTTCTGAGGCAGGGAGGTAGTCGATGAAGATGTCCACGTTCTGCCCAGCGGCAGTCGTGACCGCGCCGCCTATGCCAACCGTAATCTGCGGGATGCCCATCCTGCTCAGCAGGTCAGTACCCGTCTGCGAGGCAGTCTTTTGGCGTTGAGTGGGGATGTAGGTTGATACTGTGGCAGACGTTGACTGCAAGGTGGCATCGACAACCACTTCGTTCATTATATGCGTGTCGAGGGAGTCGCCCTCTGCCTCGCTCTGAGCAAATGACAGGCAAGGCAGACAGAGAAGAAGCGACAATGCTATATTGTGTCTCATTTGAAATATCCTTATAAAGTTCTTTTTACGTTCTGCAAAGTTACGGATAAACAGCAAAGAAAAACCTCGGCAACCCATATTATGTGGTTGCCGAGGCTGAAAGTCTTTACTTAGGTAAAAGATTTTGCCTAAAAAATAAGCCTGTCCTATTCTTGACTGTATGTGATGTCGCGACGAAGCATCGAAAGGGTCTTTGGGGTGATGTTGAGGAACGACGCTATGGCATTCAGCGGCAGGTCGTTCACAATGCCGTCGCATCGCTGCAGCAGCATCTCGTAGCGTTCACGGGGTGTGGTGCGGTAGAAGTCGATGTAGCGCGCTTGAAACTGGGAGAGGATGTGGTCGCTGAGGGAGGTGTGCAGTGCCATATTCTCTGCACTCTGACCGAGAAACTGCTTCAACCTCTCGCCGCTGACTCTGACCACACGGCAGGGGGTCATCGCCTCGATGGAGAACTGTGCGTCCTGGCCATACAGCAGGTCGGGGTAGCTGCACACAAACTCGCCTGTGAACGAGAACCATGCGATGTGTGCTTGTCCGTCGCTGATGCCGCGCGTCACATACTTGAAGCAACCTTTCTCCACATAGGCAAACCACTGTGCAGGTGTGCCTTCGCTCTCCAACTGCTCGCCTCTGTTATAGTCAACGACCTCGCCGTGTTGCTCGATGAAAGCACGCAGTCGCTGAAAGTTCGCGTTGGGATATGATGTATTGTATCGTTGCTCCATAATGCACCCACATATATATTATTGGAGTGCGTAGTTAAACCTGTTCAGTCCGCTGTTAAGCCAGTTGAGGAACTTCGGTATGTCCTCATCGTAGGAATAACTCTTCTCCAGTGGGTTGCCGTTGGTGTCGAGCAGGACATAGAACGGCTGAGCAGTAGCACCGAACTTGACAGACTGCAGATAACTCCACTTGTCGCCGACGGTACGCAACTTGCGCTCGTTGCCGTTGTCGTTCACGACGATTGGCTCTGGCAATTTAGTCTTTTCATCTACATAGAGTTGTATCAGCACATACTTCTCGGTCATGATGTCCGCTACTGTCGGGTCAACAAAGACGGCAGCCTCCATTTTGCGGCAGTTCACACAGCCATAGCCTGTGAAGTCTATCATTACGGGCAGGTTGTGCGCCTTGGCGTATGCCATTCCCTCTTCGTAGTCCATAAACATTGGCTTCACCTCCTGCTCCTCAACGAGGTTGAAGTCCTGTGTCTTCATAGGCGGAGCAAAGGCACTGACGGCTTTCAGCGGCGCTCCCCACAGTCCGGGAACCATGTAGATTGCAAAGGCAAAAGACACGAGAGCCATAAGGAAACGTGGAATGGATGTCCTATGATTGACAATGACGTTGCCCTCCTCGTCATATTCGTCCTCGTCGTGTGGGAAGCGTACCCAACCGATGAGGTAAGCACCGAGGATGGCGAACAGGGCTATCCAAAGGGCGAGGAATGTCTCGCGGTCGAGCAGTCCCCATCCGTAAGCGAGGTCGGCAACGGAGAAGAATTTCAGTGCAAATGCCAACTCTACAAAGCCTAATACGACCTTGACGACATTCATCCAGTTGCCACTCTTCGGAGCGGACTTCAGCCACTGCGGGAAGAGGGCGAAGAGCGTGAACGGCAGGGCAAGCGCTATGGCAAAGCCGAGCATTCCGATGATTGGACCAACGATGCTTGACGTAACGACCTGCACTAAAAGGAAACCGATGATTGGACCTGTGCATGAGAAACTGACAAGCACGAGAGTGAACGCCATGAGGAACACGCTCAGCAGACCTGTCGTGGCGCTCGCCTTATTGTCAACGGCATTGTTCCATTTTGACGGCAAAGTAATCTCAAATCCTCCCACAAACGACAAGCCGAAGATGAGCAGCATAAGGAAGAAAATGATGTTGAACACCGCATTTGTGGCAAGGTCGTTGAGTGCCGATGCACCGAATATAGCGGTGACTATCAGTCCCAAAGCCACATAAATAACCACGATGCTAACGCCATAGAGCATGGCATCACGAATGCCTCGCCTCTTTGCCGCCGCTATTTCTTCGGGAGTGGATTTCTTGGTCGTTCCTTTCTTCAAGAAAAACGAAACGGTCATAGGGATGATAGGCCACACGCAAGGAGTGACAAGGGCTATCAATCCGCCAATGAAACCAAGCAGGAAGATGCGCCACAGAGGAGCATCGGAGGTGTTGCTGTTGCCTCCCTCATCGAATGAACGCAACTGGTCGATGACTGGCGCCCAAATGCCTGCATCGTCGGCACTTGCCACAGAGTCGGCAGGTGCAGAAAGGCTGTCGGCAACTGCCTCATCTGTACCGTCAGTCGCTTCTTCCGCCTGTTCCTCAGCATCTGCCTCTTCTTTCTTCTCGTCAGCCTTAGGCTCTTCCTTGGCTTTCTGTTCCGCCACTTCGCCTTTGTAACTGAACTCTGCATTCGTAGGAGGAATGCAGTTCATGTCGTTACATGCCCCGAATTGCAGATAGCCCTCAACCTCATACTTGCCGCCGAGCAACTTCAACTTCTGAGTGAATGTGGCGGTCTTCTCAAAGTAATACACATCAGCATCAAACATATCTTCATATTGCTTGATTGGCGACGTGGCAGTCTTGAGAGCGCCGTCGAGTTTAGCACCCGAAATCTTCTCTATGTTGATAGTGGCAGGTGTAGGACCGTCAGGCACTACCTGCGTGCTGTACATGTGCCAACCTGCATCAATCGTGGCAACAAACGTGATGACCGCCTCTGTTGGCGATGTCTCCTTGATAGAGGTAGCCACCTTCACAGGCGTAGCAAACTGAGCATTCGCCACTCCCATGCAGCAGAAGGTCAGAATTGCAAAAAGAAATCTTTTCATATCGCTGTTAATAAATTAAATTATAGATTATTACACAATCCCTTTCTCCTGCAAATAATGCAACGCATCTATCGCCGCACGGCAACCGCTGCCAGCCGCACTGATTGCCTGTCTATACAGAGGGTCTGCCACATCGCCAGCAGCAAATACGCCGGGAATGTTGGTGGCGGTCGTTGGATGCTGCACCTTTATATATCCCTGCTCATCCACCTCCACGTCGGGGCGGGACACCTCGCTGTTCGGGTGATGTCCGATAGCAAGGAAAAAGCCGTCTATAGGCAGGTCGTAGTGGCGTTCACCGTCCTTTCCCTTGTTCTCCACAAGATGCACGCCCTCCACACCATTCTCGCCAAACAGCCCCTCTGCCTGTGTGTTCCACAGTATCTCGATATTCTCAATCCCCTTCACTTTCTGCACCATCGCATCGCTTGCTCTCAGCACATCACGCCTCACCAGCATATACACCTTTTTCGCCAACCCTGCCAAATACTGTGCCTCCTCGCAAGCCGTATCTCCTCCGCCCACAACTGCCACCACCTTCTTGCGATAGAAGAACCCGTCGCATGTGGCACAAGCCGACACGCCCATCCCCGCATACTTCTTCTCATCGTCCAGTCCCAAATACTTTGCCGATGCACCCGTAGAGATGATGACCGTATGAGCCTCCACCTCCGTCCCGTCATCAAGCGTAACCCTGTGAGGCTGAGAGCCATCCTTGCAAAACTCCACCTTCGTCACCAGTCCCTCACGCACCTCAGCCCCCAGTCGCTCTGCCTGTGCCCTGAGGTCGTCCATCAACTCCTGTCCTGTAGTCCCCTCAGGATACCCCGGGAAATTCTCTATCTCCGTCGTCTGCATCAGCTGTCCCCCCGGCTGCAAACCCTCATAAACCAAAGGTTCTAACGAACTTCTTGACGCATATATTGCCGCCGTAAATCCCGCCGGTCCACTACCGACAATCAATGTTTTTAGTGCCATATATTATAAATGTTATTCATTATTACATGCAAAGGTACTACTAATTGCAAAGAAAACCAATTATTTTACGATTTTGATAGCATTTAGCCAATAATTCTTCTCATTTGGCATTGTTCTTAATGAATTTTATGTATCGTTGTGTCGTCATTCAAAAGAAAGTGGGTGACATATTTGAGCAATTAAAATATTAAGTATAATTCTCCTTGCCGCCTCTTCAATAGTTTTCCTATCATTCTAAAATGACACGATATTTTTTCGCCTCCTACAGAAACGGCTATCCTCTGTAGGGGGCATTTCTTTATCTCCCCAAACACTTACCAACAACCACAAAAACGGTGTGACTCATATCGATGAAGCGGTGTGAGTCACATCTGTGTATGCGGTCTGACTCACACCGTTTTTGAGGACAACAGCATAGGTATGTTTATGTTGTTGGCATAAACATATAGAGGAAAAGGAATAAGGGGGAAAGTGGTCGGTAAAAAACTGTCTTACTTTGAAGTCATTATCTCCAGCACACACCTGTCGGTCTCATCCATAGCATCCTTGCCGATGCGTGTGAGGTTGTGGATGGACTTGTCCACATCGTCGTCGATAACGCCCTCAACGGAAGATACGCAGTTGTTCTGCACGGCAAGCATGGCGGAGAGGACGGCGGTGCTTACGCCCGATGCCAACTTTAAGGCACACGATGGTTTTGCACCGTCGCATATCATGCCTGTGAGGTTGGCAATCATATTTTTTACGGCGTAGGTGATTTGGCTGTAGTCGCCACCCATAAGGTAGGTGATGCCGCAAGAAGAGCCTGTGGAGGCAACGACACATCCGCACAGGGCGGAGAGTTTGCCGAGAGATTGCTTGATGTAGATGGCTGTTAAGTGGCTGAGCATCAAGGCACGGGTGAGTTCCTCGTCCGTGTTGTGGTTCTCTTCCGCAAATTTTACGACTGGGAGCGTGGCACAGATGCCCTGATTGCCGCTGCCAGAGTTGGACATGACGGGTATCATCGCACCTGCCATACGAGCATCGCACGCACAGGCGGTGGAGGATATTATGTGGGAGAAAATCGTGTCGCCAAAGATGCCCTTGCCTAATGGACGAGTAAGGGTCTTGCCGAGCAGATGTCCGTAGTTGCCCTTGAGAGATGCCTCTGCAGCCTTTTCGTTGAGCGATTGTGCCTCGCGGATGAACTCTATTTCTTCTATCGGTGCAGTAGTGGCAAACTCATATACCTTCTTCATATCCAAGAAGTTGCATTCTTCGCAACTCTCCTCGGCACTTACGGCAGGTTTCTCATATAATGGCTTGTCATTCCGCTTCACCATCACAAAATCCTTATGCCCGCCGCTAATGACTGCCACTGCACAATCTTCTTCGCTTTTCGCCATCACCTCTATGTATAGTTTCTCCGAAATGCCCTCTTTCAGTCCGATGCTTATCCTGTTTTCTGCCATGTACGCCTTTCCCCTCTCTACAGCCTCGTCCGTCACATCTTTCAGCACCTCCAACTCATACTCCGACCGTCCTATCAATGCTCCGAGAGCCACCGCAATGGGCAGACCAATCATGCCCGTACCCGGGATGCCCACACCCATCGCATTCTTCAAAATGTTTGCCGACAAAAGCACCTCTATTTTCTCTGGCACACACCCCAACACCTCCGTTGCCTTTGCCACACACAATGCCACAGCGACAGGCTCCGTGCATCCCACGGCTGGCACGACCTCGCTCTTGACCAATTCGATTATTTTCTTTCTTAATGTTTGTTCCATTTTACTATAATTTTTCTAAATACAGCCATAGGCATATATCCAATTAGTCTCCAATATATCTATTTATGTATGTTTATCATACGAAAATCTACCGATGCCGTGTAATATATCGTTCCTCCCATGTCGAGTTTGTACTGCTCGTCACCACGGCAGAGGTCCAAGCATCTGCATTGAGTATTGGTTTCCAACCAACGAAGCGTTTCAGCCAAAAGGACATAGCCTGGCGAATAGAAACGGTATTTGCTGTCAATGGCTAAGCGGGGAATAACCGCTATTGTGCCATTGTAACTTATAAACCCAGACATGAATCCCATAATACGGCCATTACCATAAAGCACAGCATGAAAACTGTTGGGCAGTGATTTCAACGATTTCGTATCGTGCTTGACATGGTAGTATTTCCAATAATGGATATAGCGGTATAGGATATTGTTTCGGGCTTTTGTCTTATGCTTTGTGAATAATCGGTGCAGATATACGCTCATCATTTGTTTCCATATCTCATCCGTCAGTTCTTCACCTTTGTACACCCGTAACTCATACGTTATCCCGTCACGATTTAGTCGGTTATATGCCGTGCGGAGATTTTGACGGACGGATTTAGACAAGCCTCCTAACAGAGACACTGCTCCTTGAGGGAAATCTATCTTTACGCATATTCGGCTTTGCCGTTTCACATAAGTCTCTTGTGCCGTTTTGAGCAATATAGAATTGTCGGGCAAACGATTTAATATGCATTTATGATGTATGTTGGCATAGAAATATGATGTGCATGCTTGACGTTCCTCTTCTGTGAGCCGAGGATTGAAAATAGCATCGGATAGTCCGCATCCTTGTATGTCTGACAGCATTTTATAACAACGCTTAAATCCATCCCATTTCAATGGTAGCACCATGAGCGGTTCGCCATTGTCGGAACAGACACAGGCTAAGCGTGGCGAATACATCGAGAAATACTTTACCTGTTTCCAGATATACGTTAAATAGTCATACTGGAAGAATGGTTGCTCATCAGTTGCTTCGAGCCATACCTTACGCACAGCAGGAGCATCTATGCTATGTAACAGTTGTAATTTCATACTATAATCTATCTATGACTCAAGTCGTTATAAAGATATTGTAACACTCCTTTCCCCAGATGTTCTCTCTCAGCGCTGAGGTCAATGCCAGTCTGTTGGCTGTTGTTGTCAAAGAGCGTGCATCCATGCATATCTCTAAACAAAAAGCCATTATTGTATGTATTAAATGAGCAGGGGTATGTATATGCCTCAGAAAACACATCGTGGCTGAAGATGAAATCGCCATGCGGCAGTCCTAACATGGCAAGTACCGTAGCAGGCAAATCGGTCTGGTTTACAATTTTGTCTATCACCATTGGCTGTTTAACAGCGCCGCCTAACATGAGCCAAGGAATATGGGCGTGTTTTTTGAGAAAAGGTGGCATGTCGTGCCTTTGAATGCTATGATCCGCTATGCAAATGATGAGCAGATTATCCCAAACAGGAGAATCTTTCATTCGTTCAACGAACTGCCCCAAAGCACGGTCAGTATAAGCAAAAGCGTTCTTTTCTGCGTCATCCAAGATATTCCATGGCACATCATAGGGGATATGTGACGATAAGGTCTGCATGGTTATCATCCATGGTTGTTGCGGATGTTCCTTATAACGATGTAAAACATTATCAGAAAGCCACTCCATAACGACATGGTCTGGCACACCCCATTTTTGTGTGGCAGCGCTGGCAGGGAAATCCTCAATGCCGACCATACATGAGTGGCCACATTGCTGATAGTATTCATATTTATTAAAGATGCGCAGGTCGCCACCATGCACCAACAAAGTGTCGTACCCATGTTGACGTAGTGTTTTAGGCAATCCGGGAAGAGTGCTTATTTTATGAGAATACTTAATAATGCTGGTAGTGGGCTGCGCTAAATACCCACTTTCTATGGCTACGATGCCTCTGTCTGTACGCACGCTGCTGCAATAGCAATTGGTGAAAAAAATGCCTTCGCGAATAAGATTTTCAAAATTCGGGGTGACGCCGTCCATGCCGCCTAAAGACTTGATGAAGTTCCAACTGAACGACTCCATAATGAACAGCACAATGTTAGGCCTTGAGGTCGTCAGCAGCGTTGTGGCCTCAGTATTGGCATCGTCACTCGCACCATTGTGTAGGAACACACGATTATATGCCGCCCGAGATTCTTCGTTTGACATAAACTGAAACTCGCGGTCGAAACGCTGAAATTTGCTTAGCGTATAAAGGAAATTGAATACAGGATTCAGTGCAGCATGATTGAAATATGGCACAGAAGAATAAAAGACCTTGGCAGGGGTGTTTGGCTTATGCACTTTGCCATGCTTGCCTATGCCACCACGAATGACCGCAAAGAATAGTCCAATGCATAATATCATCATGCCTAATGCCGCACCAAGACGACTCCACAAAGAAGTAGGCAATAAATCATTGGAAGGAATCCAAATATAAGGCCATTGTAAACAGCAGAAGCACATACACGCAAGTAATAATGCCCCCCCCACGGAGGCAATTAGAAAAAATGTTGACACGCTCTTAAATTTGCCCGGACTATCCAGATACAGCAAAACGGACGCCTCTATCTTGGAATCCCAAAAGCCGTATAATATAGCATCTGCCGCAACAATCAGCGCCAGCAATATGGCAATAACCACATTATATATCGTAAGAACGTTTGCAAAAGGCCAGCCGGCATAAACCTGCGCCACAGTCAGAACGAGTATTGGCAATAGTTGCAGGTAACCTGCAGTGGCTGCATCAAGAATCAATCCGTGACGATAGATAGCCCCAAGTTCATGGCGTGTCTGTGCCACGTCGGCTTTCTGCCAATTGTAGAGCATAAACAATGGTTTCTGTATGAGCAGAAATAGGAGGCAGTCAGCAAAGAAACTTAACAGTACAACGAAAACAGACTTTATGAAAAAGATGTTTATCATCAGAAATTTATGATGTGTTGCGTTTAGACCTTCTTAATAGTTTGTCACTTTGAATGCAAAGGTAGTGATTTTTTATATATTCTCAATTATCTGTTTAGAGAATTTACGCCGCCTTTACATTTGTACACCATTGCGGATGTTTTGCTGTGCCACAGTTACATCTTTATACAATAAATCCGCATACTGCTAAAATTTTGTTGGATGAAGAACGATGTTACAAATAAAAATCTTTATCTTTGCAAACAGTTGTACAACCATTTTATTTTTTTACATCATCCATGAATTCGGAGAAAGACATGACCAAGTGGTGGGCATCGCTCACCATTGTCGCAAAGGAAAGTGTGTCGGGAAAGAAATACCCAGAGTGTTCGGAGTGGTGGAACAGTCTGAGCCTCAGCGAGAAAGTGGAGGCGAAAGAGACTTCGGGCATAGAGCGAGGCAAACGAAACAAAAGCAAAGGATTTACTTAAACAGAACTTTTTAGACGAAACATAGACTATGGCAACGACTATCGCTATGCGAGCGCCGCATAGCACAATGAATTATGCGCTGAAATTCCCAGAGAATGAGGGCGGAATGAACGACCGCATCAAGCGTCTGCGTCAGCAGAGCATTGACACCGAGCCAACGCTGACCATTGAACGAGCCTTGATAGAGACGGCGTTCTACAAAGAGAACTACGGCAAGATGCCCAACTGCATTCTTAGGGCGAGAAACTTCTATGAGATTTGCAAGAAAAAGACTATATATATAGGTAAAGATGAACTGATAGTCGGCGAAAGAGGTCCCGTGCCAAAGGCTGTGCCGACATTCCCCGAGTTGACCTGCCACACAGTGGAAGACCTCCACACGCTCAACACACGAGAGTTGCAGCCCTACCGCATCAGCCAAGAGGACATCGACACCTACGAGCGTGAGGTCATCCCTTATTGGGAGGGGCGCACGCAGCGCGAGCGCATCTTCAGCCACGTAAGCAAGGAGTGGGAGGAGGCATACCACGCTGGCGTGTTCACAGAGTTTATGGAGCAGCGTGCAGGAGGCCACACGGCAATGGACGGCAAGATGTACAGCCGTGGTCTGCTCGACTGCAAAGCCTTGATTGCCAAGACACTCGCCGAACTCGATTTCATCAACGACCCCGAAGCCACCGACAAGCAGCAGGAGTTGCAAGCAATGGACATAAGTTGCGACGCGGCAATCCTCCTTGCCGAGCGACACGCCGACATGGCAGAGGCGATGGCTGCGGAGGAGAGCGACCCCACACGCAAGGCGGAACTGCTGAAGATTGCCGACGTGTGCCGTTGGGTGCCAGCCCACGCACCGCGCGACATGCAGGAGGCGATACAGATGTACTGGTTTGTCCACCTCGGCACAGTGACCGAACTGAACGGTTGGGACTGCATGAACCCCGGACACATCGACCAGCACCTTTACCCATTCTACCAGAAAGGGCTTGCCGACGGCACGATGACACGCGACAAGGCAAAGGAACTCATCTCATGCTTTTGGATAAAGTTCAACAACCAGCCAGCCCCTCCCAAAGTGGGTGTTACAGCTTTGGAGTCAGGCACATACAACGACTTCACAAACATCAACATTGGCGGCATTGACAAGCACGGCAATGACGCTGTGAACGAACTCTCATACATCATCCTCGAAGTGCAGGAAGAACTCCACGAACTCCAGCCGGGCTTGAGCATCCACGTCAGCAAAGTCACTCCCGACGACTTCGTCATGGCTGGCGCACGTGTCATCCGACAAGGCCACGGCTACCCCTCGTGCTTCAATCCCGACACCTACACGAAGGAACTTGTCCGCCAAGGAAAAACGCAGGAAGATGCCAACGAGGGAGGCTGCTCGGGCTGCATCGAAGTGGGTGCATTCGGCAAGGAGGCATACATCCTAACTGGCTATCTGAACACGCCTAAGATATTGGAAATCACGCTCAACAACGGCATCGACCCAATGTCGGGCAAGCGCCTTGGCTTAGAAACAGGCGACCCTCGCACGTTCACCTCCTACGACGAACTCTACGAAGCATACCACAAGCAGATGCTCCATTTCGTCAACATGAAACTGGCAGTCAACAACTACATCGAGCGTATGTTCTCGCTCTATGCACCTGCCACGTTCCTTTCCCTCTTCATCGACGACTGCATCACTCGTGGTCGTGACTACTACAGCGGTGGAGCGAGATACAACACTACATACATACAATGTACAGGCCTCGGCACAACCACCGATTGCCTCTCCACGCTGAAAAAGCACGTCTTTGAAGACAAGAAGTTTACGATGAATGAACTGCTGAAAGCCGTAAGCGAAAACTTCGAGGGCAACGAGAAAATGCGCCAGTACATCATCAACCGCACCCCATTCTTCGGCAACGACAACGACTACGCCGACAATATCGCAGTCAAGGTTTATGACGACCTCGTCGACGCCATTGAGGGACACCCCAACACACGTGGCGGCAAGACACAACTCAACATGCTCTCCACCACCTGCCACAACTACTTCGGCTCGGTGTGTGGAGCATCCGTCAACGGTCGCCTTGCCCACTTCGCTATCAGCGACGGCACATCGCCAGCCCACGGCGCCGACACCAACGGCCCTACGGCAGTCATCAAGTCGCTTGGCAAACTCGACCAGACGAAATCTGGAGGCACACTCCTCAACGTCCGCTTCGTGCCAACCCTGCTGAAACGTGATGAAGACCTCCGAAAACTCGTTTCCCTCATCCGAGCCTATTTCAGCATGGGCGGACACCACATCCAGTTCAACATCGTCGATACGCAAACCCTGCTCGATGCTCAGAAACAGCCCGAGAACTACAAAGACCTCCTTGTCCGTGTTGCAGGCTACTCCGACTACTTCAACGACATGACCGAGCAGTTGCAAAACGAAATCATTGCGAGGACAGAGAACGAAGAGTTCTGATACACTCCACCATTCAACACAAGGCACACCCAGCGACTTTTCTCCGTTGGGTGTGCCTCTTTTTTCATGTTCTTTTTTTACAATCACATTAAAAGTCGGTGGCGGTAAACCCCGAAAGATGACGGCGGTTGAGGTCAAAAGCAGACAGCCGTTGCCCCGAAAAGTGGACAACGGCTGAGCGAACTAGCAGACAACCGCCGGCATAGATAATCTGCATTGGCTGACGATTATAAT